>QZKV01000075.1 GCA_003599575.1 Desulfobacteraceae bacterium
GAGAAATAATGTACAACTTGTATCACTGCAACTACTACCTGGCGTGCTTCATCAAGAAGATTGCCAAGCTAACCAATTCCTTTACCGATCGAAAAGACGAAAAACAGTATGAATTTGCTCAAGAGATATATCAAGGGTATGGCGCATGCTATATTTTAAGTCCGGTTTTTTTCCAGCATTTTAACGATTTGTGGGCGCCTACTTTTTTAATGCATGAGGAACTCTTCCTGTCAAAGCAACTCGAAAGCAAGGGCTTTCGGATCTATTATGAACCATCGATTCGCATACAGCACCACTGGCATGCAGCTATGGACAAAGTTCCTAATAAAAAACGGTGGGAGATGTCACGTGACGCCCATCAAATATATCGCAAATACATAAGCTTAGAAAATACTGAACGCAAAGCTTGAATCGGCTTTCTATAAGAGTGCGTAGCTTATCATTTAAACGAACTACGGAGAAAAGACTTGAGAGACTATCAAATATGCACCAATTGTGTCATGGACACAAGTGATTGCAAAATTACATTTGACGAAAACGGCGTTTGTGATCACTGCAACAATTTTTACTCCAAAATTGCTCCCAACTGGCACACCGACGAGAGAGGCAACCGAGAGCTACAAAAAATAGTGGAAGAGGTAAAAAGGGTTGGAATCGGGAAAGATTTCGATTGCATTATGGGGATGAGCGGGGGGGTTGACAGCTCATACTTAACTTATATAGCCAAAGAGAAGCTTGGCCTGAGACCTTTGGTTTTTCACGTTGACGCCGGGTGGAATTCACAGCAGGCCGTCAATAACATAGAGCAACTAGTAGATAAATTAGGCTTGGATCTGTATACAGAGGTAATTGACTGGGAGGAAATGAGGGATCTGCAGTTGGCGTTTTTCAAAGCAGGCGTTCCACACCTCGACACGCCACAGGATCATGCTTTCTTCGCGACGATGTATAACTTTGCGGCTAAACACAAAATCAAATTTGTATTAACCGGTGCAAACTTTTCAACTGAGTGCGTCAAAAATCCTTATGAATGGCATTACCCCGCAAGTGATTTGATCCAATTAAGAGATATTCATAAGCGGTTCGGACAGCAACCTCTCGACAGTTTTCCGTTGGCGAATATTCTTAAATATAAAGTATACTATCGTTATGTGAAAGGCATAAAAGTGGTAAAGCCACTGAACTATGTGCCGTACATCAAAGAGGAAGCAATGCGGCTGCTGGTAGAAAAATACGGATGGCAGAGGTATCCGCAAAAACATTTCGAATCCAGGTTTACGAAATTTTATGAAGGCTATTGGCTGCCTGTAAAATTCGGATACGATAAAAGGCGTGTCCAGTTCTCGAGCTTGATTTTGACCAACCAAATGACAAGAGAGGAAGCTTTGGAAAAGCTTTCAAAACCGGCTTATGATATTTCTACAATCGCGCATGACTTTGAGTATGTAGCCACAAAGCTGGGTATATCTGTTAAGGAATTAGAAGGATATATGAAAGCGCCTAACAAATCTTATAAGGATTACAAATCCCAAATCAATACTTTCACGTGGGGAATAAAAGTACTCACCACTCTTGGATTGGAAAGAAGAGCTGTTCGATGATTACCATAGTCGATTACGGTCTTGGCAACATACGGGCATTTGCTAATGTTTATAAAAATTTGAATATAGAATGCAAGATAGCGAAAAGCATGGATGATTTGAATGATTCGAAAAAAATCATCCTTCCGGGTGTAGGTGCATTTGACCATGCAATGGAGTTGCTGGAAAAATCCGGGATGCGCAATTTGATAGATGAACTGGTGTTGCAAAATCATATACCAGTGCTGGGAATTTGTGTGGGCATGCAAATACTGGCATTATCGAGTGAAGAGGGGAAATTACCGGGTTTAGGCTGGATCAATGCGGAAGTCAAAAAATTCGACTTATCAACATTTGCGCAAAACACCTGCTTGCCGCATATGGGGTGGAATGAAGTGAATGCAGCTTCAGATAGTGGTTTATTGAAAGGATTGGAACCCGGCTCGCGCTTTTATTTCTTGCATTCATATTATTTCAGTTGCCGCAATGAGGGGCATATCATCGCGCAAGCCAATTACGGGAAACAGTTTTGTTGTGCTGTGAATGATCAGAATATTTACGGTGTACAGTTTCATCCTGAAAAAAGCCACCGAAATGGCATTCAACTTTTGAAAAACTTTGCCGAGCTATAATCATGCTTTATCCACGCATTATCCCATGCTTACTGGTGAAAAATAAAGGCTTGGTCAAAACCACCAAGTTCGGCGATCCCAAATATGTTGGAGATCCCATTAATGCAGTAAAGATATTTAATGAGAAACAAGTAGATGAACTTATTGTTCTCGATATCGATGCGACGCGGGAAAATAGAGAACCCGACTACAAGATGATTGAGAACCTGGCAGTCGAATGTCGAATGCCTCTTTGCTATGGCGGCGGAATCAAGACTGCGGAACAGGCAAGAAAAATCTTCGCCCTCGGTGTCGAAAAAATTGCTATAAGTTCCATCGCTTTGGAGTTCCCTGAATTGGTGACTAAAATCGCTGAACAGGTCGGCACGCAAAGCGTTGTTGTGGTCCTTGATGTTAAAAAACGAAAGCTCGGCTCCCGGTATGGCATATGGATTCGTAACGGCCAGGAAAAAACAGGAAAATGTCCGATCGAATTTGCGCAATATATGGAACAGCTTGGCGCCGGTGAGATCGTTATCAATTCGATCGATAACGATGGTGTGATGAAGGGCTATGACTGTGCTTTGGTTGAGAAAATCCGGGAAAAAATAAACCTGCCGATAACAGTCCTGGGTGGAGCGGGTTCGCTTGAAGATATTGGTAAATTGATTGGCAAGTTCGGCATCATCGGCGCTGCGGCAGGGAGCTTGTTTGTCTTTAAAGGAATTTACAGGGCCGTTCTGATAAACTACCCCGACCGTGATAAAAAAGACGCCTTGATCAAGGAAAATTTCAATTCGACCCTCTAAATCCCACCCTTACTTTCCAGACTCATTTGGTAAATCGGAAAAATCCAAAAAGGTGAAGTTAGGGATGGGCGCATATCATTTGGACAGGGGAAAATCATGAAACAGTTGTTGCAAGACCTTTCAAATGGACAGACGTACGTGATCAACGCTCCGGCGCCTGATAGTTCGCCCGGAACGCTTTTGATCAACAGCAATGTCAGCCTTGTCTCCGCCGGCACCGAACGCATGGTTGTTGATTTTGGCAAAGCCAATATGATCGACAAAGCTCGCCAGCAGCCTGAAAAGGTAAAACTGGTGCTGGAAAAAGCAAAAACGGACGGGCTGATGACCACCTTCGAAGCCGTCCGTTCAAAGCTTGGTCAGCCCATTCCTTTGGGTTACTCCAACGTGGGTGTGGTGTCTGAAGTCGGTGCTGGTGTGGAAGGGTTTAAGCCAGGAGATCGTGTTGTCTGCAACGGTCGCCATGCCGATGTTGTAAGGGTGGCGAAAAATTTGTGTGCTCGCATTCCGGATAATGTTGATGACGAGACCGCCGCCTTTACTATTGTGGCAAGCATCGGTTTGCAAGGCATTCGTCTGGCGAATCCGACGTTAGGTGAAGGTGTCGCTGTATTCGGGGCTGGTCTGATCGGTCTTCTTACCATACAGATGCTGCGTGCGCAAGGTTGCCGGGTATTGGCCGTAGACATTGACGACAATAAGCTCTCCCTGGCACGCCGCTTCGGGGCGGAAACATGCAATTCAAACATGGGAGAAGACCCGGTTGCAGCGGGGAAAGCTTTCAGCCATGGAAACGGTGTGGATGCAGTCATCATAACCGCATCCACTAAGTCAAACGACCCCGTGACCCACGCGGCAAGGATGAGCCGCAAACGAGGCCGCATTGTTTTGGTAGGCGTCACCGGCCTTGAATTGAACCGGTCCGACTTTTATGAAAAAGAGTTATCCTTTCAGGTTTCCTGCTCATATGGGCCGGGAAGGTATGATGGCGACTATGAAGAAAAAGGCCATGATTACCCTTTAGGATTCGTCCGTTGGACCGAGAAGCGAAATTTCGAAGCAGTATTGGAGATGATGTCCGAGCGACGATTGGATGTGTCCGCGCTTATTTCCCATCGGTTCACCTTCGATGATGCAGCAGCTGCCTACGAAACGCTGAGTAAAGAAAAAAATGTGCTGGGCGTGCTTTTGCGATACCAAGAAAGTTTTGAGACCCGACATGCTAAATCTGTAACGCTTAGAGAGGCGCCTCAATTCAGTGCTCAAAAGCCAGTCATATCTTTTATTGGTGCAGGCAATTACGCCTCTCGTGTGTTGATTCCCGCATTCAAGAATTGTGGCGCGCAATTGCACACCCTCGTCACCAGCGGTGGGACCAGCGGTGTCTTTCACGGCAGAAAGGCCGGATTCGTTCAGGCTTCAACAGACATGCAGGCCATGCTGGCAAACAGCGCCGTGAATACGGTGGTAATCGTCACGCAGCACAATACGCATGCACGCTTTGTGGTCAAGGCGCTGGAAGCCGGCAAGAACGTATTTGTTGAAAAACCCCTGGCGATTACTTGTGATGAATTGAATCAGGTTGAACACGCTTACAGGAATGCCCATAGCGGCGCGACCGGGCCTCTCTTAATGGTCGGCTTCAACCGGCGTTTTTCCCCCCAGGTCGAGAAAATGAAGACGCTATTATGCAATATCCAGGAGCCGAAATCCTTTATCATGACGATGAATGCCGGCTATATTCCTGACGATCATTGGGTCCAGGATATGAAAATCGGCGGCGGGAGGATCATAGGTGAAGCGTGCCATTACATCGACTTAATGCGGTTTCTGGCCGGCAGTGAAATAATTTCTGTTCAAGCCCGCCGGATTGGCAATGCCAAAGGCTTAAAGGTCACCGAAGATAAGGCCACCATCTTGCTGGGCTTCAGCGATGGCTCTTTCGGCTCCATTCACTATTTGGCAAACGGCCATAAAGGATTTCCTAAGGAACGTGTAGAGGTTTTCTCAGCAGGCAGAATTTTGCAACTGGATAACTTCCGTACGTTGAAAGGTTTCGGATGGCCTGGATTTCGAAAGATGAAGCTCTGGCGCCAGGACAAGGGCCAGGCAACGTGTCCTTCCGTTTTTATCAAAGCTATAGAAGAAGGAAGATCGAGTCCGATCCCCGCGCAGGAAATCTTCGAAGTGGCCAGGGTGACACTGGAGGTCTCAAGTCGGTTGAGGGCGCAATAGACTTGTTTCTCAAACTGCAAACTTACCTGCGCCTGGGGCTCACCAACATATTGCGGGCAGCAGTCTATCGGCTGGGGGTGCGCATAGGATTGCATCCGGCGGTTTGGGTTAAGGCCCGCATTGGCGGGGATCAGTTTTTCACGCAACCTTTGCAGATAGATAAATCTTTACGGCCTTCCGGGGAATGGAATGGCGACGCTTTGTATTTCGGCTGGTACAGGTTGTCGCTTCAGGAAAGTATCCCGGCGTGGCACGTAAATCCATTTAACGGAAAAGCCATCGATTCACCCCGGCTACCCTGGTGGAAATTGCCGGATTTCAACCTCAATGTAGGAGACATTAAAACCATCTGGGAGGCGTCGCGTTTCGATTGGGTGCTGGCTTTTGCTCAACGCGCCAAGACAGGGGATTTGTTTGCCATCGACCGGCTAAATGCCTGGCTGTATGACTGGTGTAAAGCCAATCCCGCCTATTGCGGCCCCAATTGGAAATGTGGTCAGGAGGCTTCTATTCGGATCATGCACCTGGCTGTGGCGGCGAAGATGCTTGATCAGCAGAGCATGCCTCCCGATCTTATCCGCTTGATTGAAGCGCACCTTGCGCGAATATATCCAACCCGTTCCTACGCCATTGCCCAGGACAACAACCATGGCACCTCGGAAGCGGCGGCACTTTTCATGGGAGGCTCCTGGTGTGCGTCTCATGGGGTTTCGCAGGGAAAACGCTGGGCGCGCGCGGGGCGTCGGTTGTTGGAAGATCGCGCAAAACGGCTCATAGCGGCTGATGGCAGTTTCAGTCAGTATTCCATCAACTATCATCGCGTCTTGATTGATACATTGTGCATGGCTGAAATCTGGCGTCGTTGGAGAAGACTCGATGAGTTTTCGCCCTTGTTTTACCAGCGGGCCAGTGCCGCGGCGAAGTGGCTGTTTGCCTTCGTTTCGCCATGTTCCGGGGATGCCCCCAATATTGGGGGTAACGACGGGGCCCGTTTGTTACCGCTTGCAGATACCGGATTACGTGAGTTTCGGCCAAGTGTACAATTGGCAATGGCTCTTTTTGCTGGTCAACGCGCCTATGCTGAAGGTGATGCAGTTGGCCTCCCGCTCAGATGGCTGGGTGTTTCTTTGCCGGATGCGCACGCGGCGATGTCTGGGTCGCAGCAGTTCGATAAGGGAGGTTTTGGGGTTTTAAGGCGTGACGATTGGATGGCCGTTTTAAGGTATCCAAGATACCGTTTCAGACCGAGACACTGCGATGCGCTGCATGTCGATTTATGGAGAGGGGGGGAGAATTTGCTGCGGGATGGCGGGTCTTTCAGCTACAATGCCGGGACCCGCTGGCTGGCGTATTTTACAGGCGCTGCCGGCCACAACACCATCGAGTTTGACGGCCGGGACCAAATGCCGCACCTCGGGCGCTTTCTGCGAGGCGCCTGGCTGGAGGGACGTGATGTCCAATTCGGGGAAGATTCCGAAGGGGTGGTTTCGGCAGCCGCAGGGTATTGCGATTGGAAAAGGGCCTCCCATCATCGTAGCATAAGCCTGTACCCCAATGGCCTTGTCATAAGGGACGCTGTAAAAGGCTTTTTACACCGCGCGGTGTTGAGATGGCGTTTGCAACCCGGTGACTGGCGTTTGGAAGGAAATACAGCCGTGTGGAAGGATTTCAATCTTCATGTAAGCGCAGATGTGCCGATTGTCCGTCTTGAATTGCTTGAGGGGTGGGAATCCCGCCAATATTTCAGAAAAACAGTTTTACCAGTGCTCGAGGCCGAAGTTCAAGTACCTGGAAAAATTACGACAGAATTTTTCAGCCGGAAATAGCCGCTTGAACGATGTAATTCAAGCTGTAAAAGCCTTTCATCCCGTCGCTGAAGCAGTCTAATCGATATTCCCGCTAAAAACGAAGATTAAATTGTCTTCTCCGGACACTGGATATAGAAGATGAAGCACGCCCTTATTGTCAACCACAACGCAGGTTCTCCCTACCATGGCCCCAATTTCCGCAGCTACTACGCTGCACTTGGTTGGGTCAAAAATGGCATGAAGGCGACAATTGTTTGCTCTTCTTTTTCTCATAAGCTGAAAAGCCTGCCCCAGGTGGATAATGATTACGCCATCGAAGTCATCGACGGTATCAGATACATTTGGATAAAAACCGATCCATTTTCCAGCAACTTCGGCAGGCTTCGCAACTACATTCAGTTTAATCGCCAGCTGAACCTTTTGCGTCATATCGTCGAAGAGCCGATTGATTATATCGTTTGTTCGTCGCCGCCGCCCTTCTGGATTTGGTTTTGCAAGCGGTTCGCCCTTTCAAAGAGGGCATCGCTTATCTTTGAAGCGCGTGATTTGTGGCCGGACGTCATCTTTGAGACCACACGTTTCGGTGTATTGAATCCGGCCGCATGGATTATGAAAGCTGCTGAAATACATGCCTACAAATGCGCCGACTGCGTGGTTTCCGTAAACGAAAGCGCCATTAAGATCATGCAGAGCCGCGGGTTGTCTCCTTCAAGGTTTTACGCAATCCCCAACGGCGCCTCGATCAATGAGAATACATCCGGAACCGAGCCGGGTGGCGCCGTTTTATGTCAAAGGCTGAAAAAACAAGGGAGGTTCGTCGTAGGTTACTCGGGGGCTTTAAGCAAGGTCTATGGGTTATCTTATTTGGTTAAAGCAGCAGAAGCCCTAAAAAACGAAGAAATAGCATTCGTGTTGGCAGGAGCCGGAGAATATGAAAAAGAATTGCGGGTGGCGGCCGAAAAATTACCGAATCTTCATTTGGTCGGATGGGTTCCCAAGGAGCAACTACAGGGGTTTTTGAGGTCGGTAGATATCTGTTTTGCCGGATTGTTGAACATTCGGTCTTTTGCCTTTGGAAGTGACAGTACCAAAATCTATGAATACATGAAGGCATCGAAGCCGGTGTTGCATGCCATTAGCAATGAGGATAGTACGGTTGTAAAAGCGGATTGCGGAATTCGAGTCGCCCCGGAAGACAGCGAAGCTCTTGTGCATGGGATCCGGAGGCTTGCAGGCGCAAAGCCGGAGGAGTTAGCGGCAATGGGCATGCGGGGGTTGGAATACTTACGTAAAAACCGTGGATATGATGTATTGACCCAAAAGTGGTTACACCTCTTCAGTTCCCTGGACGAGCAAAACCAATCTAAGTAAATGCAGATGTCAACGTCTGACTGCTCTGGAATAGACGATATGAAAATTATGTCAGTAGTCGGGGCGCGTCCCAATTTCATGAAGATCGCACCTTTCTTGAAAGCCGTAATGAAACACAATCGCAGCCACGGCAGTGATATGCAAATCGATCATTATCTGGTGCATACCGGGCAGCATTACGATGCCCGCATGTCGGAAGCCTTTTTTGACGCGCTCGATATCCCCCGTCCCGATATCGACCTGGGGATTGGCTCAGGAAGTCATGCCGAACAGGTAGGACGGACCATGATTGCTTTTGAGGAGGTCGTCCGACGGCAGAAACCCGATTGGGTGGTAGTGGTGGGCGATGTCAATGCCACATGCGCATGTTCAATTACTGCAAAAAAGGAGCATGTTCAACTGGCGCACATTGAAGCCGGTCTGCGCTCTTTCGATCTTGATATGCCTGAAGAGATCAATCGCATGGTTACGGACCGGCTTTCCGATTTACTGTTCACCACTGATGAAATTGCCTCTGAAAATCTTCGCAAAGAGGGGGTCCCGGAGAAAAAAATCAAAATGGTCGGCAACATCATGATCGATACTCTGGAGGCCCATCGCGAGCTTGCCATGTCCTTGAAGCCCCTGGAAATAGCAAAGAGCAATGCAATCGATGCGATCGAGGCAGATAAGATAAATGGAAATTACCCTGGATCCTATGCGGTGATGACCATGCATCGACCCTCCAACGTGGATGAAGAGTCTGTTTTAAAGCCGCTTATTCATTTTATTGTCAATGAGATCGCGGCGGACCTGCCGGTTATCTGGGCAATTCATCCTCGAACCATGAAACAGATAGATGCATTTCATCTTCTGAATACGGTCCGGACATGCCGCAATGTCATACTCATGCAGCCGCTTGGTTATCATGAAATGCTGCGGCTCAACATGGAAGCAGATCTGATGCTGACCGACAGCGGCGGGTTGCAAGAAGAATGCTGTGTATTGGGCACGCCTTGCTTGACCATGCGCTGGAATACGGAACGTCCGATTACTTTGCGCGAACATGGCGGGGCCAGTGTCCTTGTTGGGAACAACGTCGAGCGGTTGCGTGAGGAATACGCTAACATAAGAAAATTGCGGCGTTCACCGGTCCAGCCCCCTTTGTGGGATGGTAAAACGGCCGAGCGCATTGTGCGGGAATTGGCGTCAACACGCCGAGTCCAAAACAGGATGTCTTCATGATGAGAAAATTCCAACCCGTTATCATCATTGGCGCCCCACGATCGGGGACAAACATGCTCCGGGATGTACTCACAAAACTGCCGGGCATAGGCACTTGGCCCTGCGACGAGATCAACTACATCTGGCGTCACGGCAACGTCCGATATGCGACCGACGAATTCAAGCCGGAAATGGCAACGCCTGCTGTGCAGCGGTATATCAGCCGTGCTTTTGAACGGATCGCCTCCCGGTTCGATCTCGATATCGTTGTTGAAAAAACTTGCGCCAATTCCCTCCGCGTGCCGTTTGTCGAGCGGGCAGTACCGGCAGCGAAATTTGTTTTTATCCATCGGGATGGAATCGACGCAGTCGGCTCGGCGATGAAGCGCTGGAGGGCGGAGGTGGATGTACCTTATCTGATGCGCAAGGCCCGCTATGTCCCTTTTATGGATATTCCGTATTACGCCGTCCGCTATTTTGTCAGTCGTCTGCACCGAGTGTTCTCTCAAGAGAAACGCTTGGCGTTTTGGGGGCCGATATTTAACGGACTCGACGAAGTCCTTTCCAAACATTCACTGGATGAAATTTGCGCCCTTCAGTGGCAGCATTGTGTGGACAGGGCCGATGAGGCCTTCGAAAGAATTGAACCAGACCGTGTTTGTCGGGTTTCATATGAAACTTTTGTTTCCAGGCCGGTTCAGGAGCTGGTCCGGGTTGCGCAGTTTATCGGAATCAAGGTGGGTGCGGCGGATGCGCAAAATTTGGTGAAAGGGGTGTCGACCGCGAGCGTAGGCAAAGGAAGACACGAGCTTGGTCCGGAGCGGGTCCAATGCATTGTGGGCCTGGTTGGCTCGACACTGAGGCGGCATGCATATGCCAGTTGAAGCGACTGCAATTTAAACGAAAAAGAATTCTTCAGACTTCCCATTTCTGAAACCCTACACTCAGCAGCAGGTCCGGCAGCACACCAATCCCCGCAGAAAGGCGTCCTTGAAGGTCATGAAAACACTTGCAGGTTCGATCGTCGAAATTCTGGCAGCCGTTTTATCGAAGAAATCATCATATGTCCCGCTGCATATTCCGGAGTTCGAGGGGAATGAAAAAGACTATGTAGCGGAATGCATCGATTCCAATTTTGTTTCTTATCTCGGGCAATTCGTGAATCGCTTCGAAGGGATGTTGAGTGATTTTACGGGAGCTAAGCGGGTTTTGGCAATGGTGAACGGGACCACGGCGTTGCATATTTGCTTGAAAGTTCTTGGTGTGAAGGCCGGTGATGAGGTGCTGCTTCCTGCACTTACCTTTGTTGCCACGGCCAACGCTGTAAATTACTGCGGTGCGGTTTCGCATTTTGTGGATGTAGAAGAAAAGACACTGGGAATGGATCCGATCAAATTGCGCGAGCACTTAGGAGAAATTGCCGCAATCGACGAAAATGGGTGCTTGAACAAATCAAGCGGAGCGCGCATCCGGGCCTGTATTCCCATGCATACCTTCGGCCATCCGGTGGACATGGATGCATTGATGGAAGTTTGCAATGATTACCACATCGATGTTGTCGAGGATGCCGCGGAATCCTTGGGCGCCTATTATAAAGGAAGGCATACCGGGGGGTTTGGAAGGGTGGCGGCATTAAGCTTCAACGGCAACAAGATCATTACCACCGGTGGTGGTGGCGCGATCATGACCAATGAGGATGGGCTGGCCGATCTTGCAAGACATATGAGTACGACGGCTAAAATGCCACACAAATGGGAATACCGCCATGACATGGTGGGGTTCAACTACCGAATGCCGGCTCTGAATGCGGCCCTGGGATGCGCCCAGATGGAGAAGCTGCCGGGTTTTCTGACGAGAAAGCGGAGGCTGGCTCAAAAATACCAACGGGCTTTTGAAAGTCTCGATAAGGTGCGATTTTTCGTCGAACCGGAGTCTGCCAAAAGCAACTACTGGCTGAACGCACTTCTGCTGGAAAAACCGGATATGGCTCTGCGAAACACGATTCTGGAGGCTACCAATGACGCCGGAATCATGACACGTCCTGTCTGGACATTGCTCCACAAGCTGCCGATGTTCACGAGCTGTCCGAGAATGGATTTGAGCGTCTCCGAGGGCTTGGAGGCCAGGATCATTAATATACCGAGCAGTGCCTGTTTGGGGGATATTTAAGTCATGTTCCCACAGGCGCCCCCAGTATATCTGGCTTCCGTCCAGCGCCGGAATGATGTTTCGCTTGCTTTACTTTGCTTTCAGGAAAATGGCAGTTTCATTTTCATGGGGGGACAATGAAATCTATATTGAAGCTGATCGGAAGGGAAACAGAGCTTTTCCACGAAGACGTATCGCGGCATGATGCTGAGCTTCAGAAAATAATTGCCTTGAGCAGGTTTCTAGTCATCGGGGGGGCAGGTTCCATCGGGCAGGCAGTTGCCAGGGAGATTTTCAAACGAAGCCCGCAGGCGCTTCATGTTATCGACTTGAGTGAGAACAACCTTGTGGAGCTGGTAAGAGACATTCGAAGCTCCCTGGGGTATATTGAAGGGGATTTCCAAGCACTCCCACTGGACAGCCGTTCGGCTGAATACGAAGCGTTTGTTGCCCATCAGAAGCCATATGATTACATCCTCAATTTATCCGCACTAAAGCACGTGCGCAGCGAAAAGGACCCCTTTTCCCTCATGCGCCTTATCGATGTGAACATTTTCAATACGGATAAACTTGCCCAACAGGCTTTGCGCAGCGGGAGCAGTAAGTACTTTTGTGTGTCCACAGATAAAGCGACAAATCCTGTCAACATGATGGGAGCTTCCAAGCGGATCATGGAAATGTTTTTGATGCGCCGCAGCCTGGAGGTGCCGGTTTCAACAGCTCGTTTTGCCAATGTGGCCTTTTCCGACGGAAGCTTGCTGCATGGTTTTAACCTGCGAATGCAAAAGCGCCAGCCCCTTTCAGCCCCTCATGATGTCAGGCGCTACTTCGTTACGCCGAAAGAATCGGGTGAGCTTTGTCTGATGTCCTGCCTTCTGGGCAAGAACCGGGATATCTTTTTCCCCAAACTCAGCGAAAAGCTGCACCTCATCACTTTTTCAGAAATCGCCGTAAAGTTCCTGGAAGGCATTGGGTTTGAAGCGTTTCCATGTGCAACCGAAGACGAGGCGCGCGCACGCGTAGAGGAACTTGCGAGCCGGAAAAAATGGCCCTGCTACTTTTTTACGAGTGACACGACCGGCGAGAAAGATTTCGAGGAGTTCTATACTGGTCAGGAAAAACTGGACATGCAAAGGTTCACATCGATTGGCGTAATAAAGAACGACCCAATTTTCAACGAAGGTCTCTTGAATGAGTTCAAGGCAGGTATTTCTTCATTGCAATCTAAAGGGAGCTGGACCAAGGAGGACTTGGTCGGCCTTTTTAATATGATGCTTCCGGAATTCCATCACAAGGAAACTGGAAAGTATCTGGATCAGAAAATGTAAATGAATTGCAGAATACCCGATCATTTGTGAAGAGGAAGAATCATGAAACGTTTCTTGGACATTTTGCTTTCTTTTATGGCGCTCGCCATGTTTTTCCCTTTTGGCCTGATTATTTGCACCATCCTCAAATTCACCGGCGAAGGCGAGATATTTTATATCCAGCCGCGGGTAGGAAAGGATGGAAAGCTTTTCGGGCTGATCAAATTTGCCACCATGCTAAAGAACAGCCCAAACATAGGGCCCGGCGACATTACCATTCACAAAGATCCGCGGGTGCTGCCATTCGGACGCCTTTTGCGGAAAACGAAAATCAATGAGGTCCCGCAGTTGATCAATATACTCAAGGGGGACATGAGCATTGTCGGTCCGAGACCCCAGACCCCCAGGTATTTCGCGCTTTTCCCGGACCATGTCCAAAAGGGTATCATCGATTTGAAACCAGGGCTGACGGGTGTTGGATCAGTTATTTTCCGGGATGAAGAGACAATGGCCGGCAAATCGGGCATGGACCAAACTGAGTTCCATAGAAAAGTAATCGCCCCCTATAAAGGCGAAATAGAGCTATGGTATAAACAAAAGCAATCCTTCTGGATTGATATCAAGTTGATGTTCCTGACTGCCTGGCTGATTGTTTTTCCTAACAGCAGACTTTATACGGCTTTTTTGCCTGGTCTGCCCGCACAGGTGCAATCGGTTTAAGAAGTCAATCGATCAATTCATTTCCGTATCCACCGGAAAAATGGACTTTGACAGCTCGGTGAGGTGCCCCCATGCTCGTAAAAGACGATGCCATCGATATGAAACATCCGCAATTCGCTCGTGACCTCGATCCAAATACTTATCAATACAGCGATGAAGATGAGATCAACCTGATCGAATATCTGGCAACTTTATTTAAATACAAGTGGATGATCGTTCTCATCGTCTTTTTTTCGGCTGTTGCGGCGATGGTTGTCAGCCTTTTGATGTCCAATGTTTATCGTTCCGAAGCAACCATTTCTCTGCGGGAAAGCGAGAAGAATGTTGCTTCATTAGGGGCTTTGGGAGGGCTTGGCGGGTTGGTTGCCAGTCAGTTGGGTATTGGTGGCGGGGGATCTCTGGAGAAGCTTGAAGTAGTTTTGAAAAGCCGGGATCTTGCATCAAGGGTAATCAACCAATACGAACTGATGCCCATCCTATTTGCACACGATTGGGATGCTGAAAAAAAAAGGTGGCTTATTGATGAACCGCCGACCTTGCAGGATGGAATGAAAAAAATTAGGGAGCTGCTAAGCATTTCTGCGGACCTTAAGAAGAGCACGATTTTGGTAGGATTTGAAGATGAAAAACCCGAGACCGCCCGAAAAATTGTGAATCATTTTCTGATCGAGCTGAGCAGCAGTCTGCGAGAAGAAGTGATGAGGGACGCGACCGAAAACATGCGCTTTTTCAAGGAGCAACTCGAAAAAACCAGTGACCCCCTGCTCAGAGAAAAAATTTATGCTTTGTTGGCAAAGGAGATCGAAAAAGAAACCTTTGCCAAAGCGCAAAAATATTATGGTTTTCTGGTCTTGGATCCCCCCATTGCACCGGACTTGGACAAGAAAATCAAACCCAAGCGCGCCCTTATCTGCATTTTGTCGGTTTTTGTGGCCTTCTTTGCTTCTGTTTTTTTGGCCTTTCTGATCGAGTTCTGCAAGAAGGTTAAAAATGACGATCCGGAGCACTATCGGCAGATAGCGGACGGATTGAAGATCTGGAGGCTTCCTTTCATTACAAAGGGTGCGTCTGAGGCAGGTGAATCGAAATGATAGTCGTGCTCGTCGCTTCGCCCGCAAGGCCGTCAAAATCTTGCCATCAAGTATTTCCCTGAAAAAGCCGATATAGTGGAGGTAAACCGGCGCGGCACTTGGTTGCGGCGCGCAATGAAGATGAATGGAAATCAGCAGGCATACTTATTGCTGGAAGTTTCTGGTTTGAGCGTTTATATGGATGGTTGTGCATGGGGATCTGATCGAGAATTCACGTTGACTGCTTTATCCGGTATTCGCCCCAGCAGTTTGACCCATCTGAATTTGTTGAAAACAAATTAAACACAAATTGTGAAGCGATTCGTTACATCGTTCAACCTAATTGATGGACAGGACGTGAAATGGCCACAGTTGCATTTGTTCTTCTGTTGAGTCTGGGCGTGACGCTTCTTCTGACCCCTATGATACGGGAAACGGCCAAACGATTCGGGTGGGTGGATGCGCCTTCGGATCGCAAGGTGCATGTTATGCCGATGCCGCGTCTCGGCGGCATCGGCATGTATTTGGGGGTTTACTCTGCTCTGCTGTTTTTCCTGATCTTTCCGAACAAGACCGCGCAGGCATTCTTCAATGAGCCTGTCCTGATCTGGATTATTACGGGATCGACGCTGGTCTTCCTGATGGGCGTATGGGATGATCTCGGGCGGCTGAATCCGCTCTTCAAATTGATGGTCCAGGCTGTGGCGGCCGGGATTGCCTATTACGGCGGCATCCGCATCGTTCAACTGGAGACGCCCTGGGGATCGGTTATTTCCTTTGGTTTGGCTTCATTGCCGGTGACCATTTTCTGGTTTCTGCTGGTGATCAATGCCATCAATTTGATCGACGGGCTGGATGGATTGGCTGCGGGTGTGAGTCTGTTCGCCACGCTGAGCCTCCTGGTGATATGCTTCATGGGCGGCAAGCTGGCCGTTTGCTTCGGTCTGGCCGCTTTGGCCGGCGCCTGCCTGGGTTTTTTGCGGTACAATTTCAATCCGGCATCGATTTTCATGGGCGACGGCGGCAGTTATTTTCTGGGGTACATGCTGGCGGCGCTGAGCATCCTGGGGGCCATGGAAAGCCACACGACCGTGGCCATCCTCATTCCGATCATCGCCCTGGGCGTTCCGTTGATGGATACCCTTTTGGCTCCCGTGCGGCGGTTCATTCTTGGCAAAAGGCTTTTTCAACCGGATAAAAGCCATATCCATCATCGCCTGCTGAAAAGAGGATTTTCGCATCGCAAAGCCGTACTGGTCATGTACGGGGCCACGGTTTGCATGGGGCTTTTTGCCCTGATCGGGGTTCATGCCGTAGACGGCCATGCCGGGCTTTTCTTGTTTGCTTTAGGTGTGCTGCTGTTCATTTGCGTGCGGCAATTGGGTTATCTGGAGTATCTGGCCGTCGATAAGGTTCTGGGGTATGTCCGGGACGTGACGGATGAAATCGGCTTGCAAAGGGGCCGGCGCACGTTTCTGGGTCGCCAGAAGGCCATCGGGGAGACCCGCACGGTGGATGAGATGTGGCATGCCATTGTCGCGGCCGTGGAATCGCTGGATGTGGATTATGCCGAAGTCCGTTTGAACGGCAACGGCATCACCATTCCCGCCTCCGCGCGGTTTACATGGTTCAAATCGGATGAGACCATCCTGCAGCGCGATGAGGCCAACGACGTTCTTTCGGTATGCCTGCCTTTGATCAACCATCGATACCATGGCACATTGTTCATCAAAAAAGATATGGCCCGGGCGCCTCTCAGCCAGCACACGCTGCGGAGGCTGGAGCAGCTCAGGAGAACGATTGTCGAACGGCTGATGCGGTTCGAAGTGAAGGTCGAAAAAAGATCGGCATTTACGAGCCCGCTATTGCCGATTAAAAGCTTTCATCGGCCGCAGCCCGTGGCTATCGAAAACAGGGAAGCAATCTGCGTCGACAGCGGCTTGGGCCAAGGGGCAGATAGCCGTACGTCGGCTTGAGGGTTGTTGGGTTTGTTGGGTTGTTGGGTTTGTTGAGTTTGTTGGGTTATTGGGTTTGTTGAGTTTGTTGGGTTCGTTGAGTTTATTGGGTTTTTCTGGTCACACTTCTTTTTAGCCGAAAATCTGCAGCTTTTTTTCTTCGATTTTATCCCGCTTATTGATGATCTCGTAGGACATGTTTTATCTCGCTGGCTTGGGGATTAAGAGGCGGGCTGGAGTCCGGTTTTTTCGATTCTTGTTCCGTCGAGAGAGTGGATTTTCCGGCTTTCTTCGGATTCATTATCGTTTACCGTGCTGTTATAGAAGCTGGAGCTTCTCGAAACGGGTTCCCAAGCTGGAGCTTGGGAACCAGCGCGCTATCCTGATTCGGGGGGAAGCCGGAGCTTGGGAAACCAGCACAAAATGAGATCGGCCCCTTCCCCTCGTTCCCAAGCTCCAGCTTGGGAATGCGTCTATGCGGCAGTCGGAAGCAAGTTTCTCTCATCCCCACGCTCCTGCGTGGGGAACGCACATCGGCAACTATCAGGAGCCGGCTTATCTCAGAGTTTCGGCAGTGTTGAGAGACATCAAAAAGAAAATTCCCATTGACCTCATTGTGCACACAAAGCCGATGCATGAAAAATTTATAGAACTCGGAAGCCAATTTTCTAAAGAGGTGCTTGCGAAAGGCAAAATCCTATATGAAAAAAAATCACTGAAGAGTGGTTAAACGCTGCAAACGACGACTTGAAGGTTGGTTGTTGGTTTTGGGGTTTGTCCGGTTCAGCTCTCATTTATCTGCAGCCTCTATTGCTGCTTTGAGTGAATTAAGCGGTAAGAACAGCTCAAGCGGATTGTTTGGCAAAGCGATAAATCCGAACTGCTCATAGTATTTGCGGGCATCCTGATTTTTTGCGTTTACGAAAAAACCGATAATGCCAATGTTCTCGGCAACCGCCAGTGTACGCTGCATGGCCTCAACCATCATGATCGACCCTAACCCTCGGCGCTGCTGGTGAGTCGATACCGCCAGTCGGGCCAGCTTGGCTGCCTGAGCTTTGGCAGGGTATATCCTACCAGACTTGCCCGGCAGACCACTGGTCACTACCTCGCATGATGCCAAAGTAAAAAAGCCGAGAATGCTTGTTGGCTCCTCGGTATCGACAAGGATAAATGTTCTGGAAATGCCTTTTTCGATGTGCTGGCGAGCGGTCTTCTTAAGATAATTGTTCAATGCCGGCTCGCCGCAATCGAAACCTTTTCGATCGTGCCGCTTGGTTAGCAGCTCGATGCGAAGCATCTACAGGCGCTCCTTATGAGCACGGAATGCCGCCTTCAATTTTTTATTAGGCGCCGGTGGGTTCTCAATAGCATCGAAAAATTTTTTGGCGGATTCACCGCTCAGCCGAATGATGCTTTCTTCTTCGATTACGGCCTGGGCCCGCTCCAAAGCGGATTGCACTAGAAACTGGTTTACCGTTGATCCTACCAGCTCGGCCGCCCTGCTGAGGGTTACATATACGTTCTCCGATACTCGGGCTGATATGCGCTCGGTCTTTGCAGCCATAATTTACCTCCAGGCAATTAGAATAATTTAAAAATTAACATCGTGCG
>QZKV01000117.1 GCA_003599575.1 Desulfobacteraceae bacterium
GTATTTGAATGCCGGTCCGCCCGCCAGCAGCCGCGTGCACGGCGGTAGATGCCGCCCCACAAAGGCAAGAGCATCTTCCGAGTCCGCTTGAAGCACGGTCAGCCCGAGATATTCCGGCCGGACTGCACGGCAGGCGGATACAATGGTTTCGGGTCTCTGCAGCAAGCCCAATGAGGTCACATCGATTCCCATGGCCTGTGCAAACAAGTTGATCACATCGATACCTTGGCCGACGGCATCATCCAAGGTGGCGGTAATGATTCTGGGCGGCGTGGGCCACAGATCCTGCCCCCGGTTCTTCCGTTTGAGCCGTATCAATGCGCGGGCTGCGGCCAGGACTTGTTCGCGGGAGGGCAGGCCGTGCGCGATCCAATGAAGGCTTAAATATTCCAGTTCCTGACGGAGGGTATGCATGGCGAATTCCATCTGCTTGGCAAAAAAAGACCCTGCGTGATCGCCCTTTTGGTTTACTTTTGCTGAGCGGCGCTCTTGAATAGCTGTCTATCGGGCCTATAATCTGAAAAATTCCGGGCGTCAAAGGTTTGATGGCGTCGTAAGAGGCTGCGGTTCTCAATAGGATTGCGCAGAGGATAAATGCATTCGAATTCAATAGATTCTGCCGCCGGCGCAAACCTGCCGCGGACCACCCGGCGGAGTCCGGGGGGGCGCGGTCGAAGGCTTTTGCGAACTCATCAAAGGTTTTGGTCTTGTAAATTTTCTGAAGCCCGGGTATGTTTCAGGCACTTCAGGGGAGGATTGAAGAATTCCCTTCGCGTTTTCATCTTGCCAACAACCTGGCTTGCACAAAGCCTTTCAGTCCATCAGGGCAGTGCATTCCAACGGGGGAGGGTCACCGGATTCGACCATTTTCCGTCCTGCGTCACTCATTCATAAAAAGGAGGAGAGTAATGAACAAAACCGATCTGATCACTAAAGTTGCTACCGTTGTCGGCACGCAAAAACAAGCCAGAGATGCTGTGGAGTGTATTCTGGATGCCATTACCGAGGCGCTGGCCAATAAGGAAGGCGTGCAGATTGCCGGTTTCGGCAGCTTTAAAGTAAGCGAACGCAAAGCCCGCACCGGCCGTAATCCCCAAAGCGGTGCGACGATCGACATTCCGGCCCGCAAAGTGCCTAAATTTATTCCCGGAAAAGCGCTCAAAGAAGCCGTCAGCTAATTCTTGTATTATCATTGCTGAAACTTAACAACCGCTCAGCCGCAGGCATCTGGATACAGCGCAGCTGGTTTGCGGCATACCGTCCATTGGTTTGGCTGATCGTTCATTCGCCTGCTTTCCTCGCTCCTCGCTGAAGCATTCATCCTTGACATGTAATTTTGGGTTTCAGGAAGGCATCGATCCTGCCGGGATCGATGCCTCTTTTATTAAGGGTCGTGCTCCGGCATTTTAACAAAACCAATTCAGAGCCTGTGCTTGCGTCTTTCGGTAACCGTCTCTCCGCCGATACCCCAATTGTCCGTATCGACTTCCTCAATGACCACAACAGTGGTTTGTGGGTTTTTCCCAAGCAGGCTGCTCAACAGATCGGTCACTCCTTTGATCAATTGGGCTTTCTGTTGAACCGTGGCCCCTTCGCGGGTTATTTTGATGTTTACATACGGCATGCGCATTACTCCTTTAAGGATTCAAAAATTTCAGGCTGCAAATTCAAGATCCCCAACCGCCAAGTGCCATTTGCGATAGAGAAAGCCTCCCATGGCGGAATGGAGATCTTGAACTCCTGCTTCTCCCATGCAAGTCATTCAACAGGGATTGCTGATAGCGGGTGGTGTCTATTGATTCGACTCCATGCTTCCTATATAGATCGATGGATTGTAGATCAATGGATCGACTTATCAATAGGGTGGGAAAAGGGCCGTCCGCCCGATTCCCGTTGGAGAACACAACCATGAAGCTGGATGAAATCCGTCGCAAGATAGACAAGATCGATCGTGAATTGTTGGTTTTGCTGCAAGAACGCATGAGCCTGGCCATTCGGTCCAAGAAGTTCAAAAGCGGCGTGGTTGATGCGGAACGTGAAGAGATGGTCTTGTCCAGAGCCGAGCGCATGCAGCTGGCGCTGGTGCCGGGATCTTTCGCCCGCCGGCTGTTGAGCGCCATCATTGAAGAAAGCAAGCGCCTGCAGCAGGAGGACCGCAGATTGGTTGCCTTTCAGGGTGAACCGGGCGCCTATGGCGAAGTGGCCTGCCGGCACCTGGTGCCGGGCGGCGCCTTTATTCCCTGTCTGGAATTTATTGATGTATTCCAGGGTGTTGAGGAAGGACACCTCGATTTGGGCGTGGTGCCGGTGGAAAATTCCCTGGAGGGCGCTGTCACCCAGGTCAACGATCTGCTGACCACGACCGGATTGAAGGTGATCGGCGAAGTACGTGTGCCGATCAATCACTGTCTTCTGGCCACCGAACCGTTGGATGTGCGTGAGATCCGCGTCGTCTACTCTCATCCCCAAGCCCTGGCGCAGTGCCAGCGGTTTTTGCTGAAACACAAACTTGAGCCGCGGCCCTATTACGATACGGCGGGGGCTGCCAAAATGCTCGCCCGCGAAAACCCCCGGGCCGCCGCAGCCATCGCAAGCGCACTCTGCGCCGAACTGTACGACATGGAAATTATCGCCCAGGGAATTGCCGACGGCACCGCGAACTCGACCCGTTTTTTGCTGCTCTCGCGGGAGGCTTACCACGGCCGGGGCGACAAAACCTCCATTATCTTCGCAACCGCCCATCAGGCTGGACGCCTGTTCAACGTGCTGCGCCTTTTCGCTGAAGCCGATATCAATTTGACCCGCATCTCTTCCATGCCGTTGCGCAGCGATCCCGGCAACTACAGCTTTTTCCTCGATTTCGAGGGGGACATGCGCGACCCGCATGTGGCCAAGGTGTTTGATCAGCTGGAAAAAATGGGCGTTACGGTTAAATGCCTGGGCAGTTATCCCGCCGCCGCTTAAGCTTCTTCCTGGATAGTTCCAATTTTATGCATCAACTCCCCGTATCCCGCCAGTGCGGCCATGGCGCGCGCACCCCTTTCCGGTGAAGGCAGGACCGGAATGCCGTATTCCATGAGCTTGGCGATAATGGGCATGTCCGGACTTTGGTAGGTAAACCCGAGACACGGCTTGGCATTGGATCGGATCAGGGCCGCCGTATGCTTGGCCAGGTCCTCGGCTACGGCTTGCGTGAGCCGGTCTGTTTCCTCTGCCGAAAATCCCTGGCTCTCCATCATGCGCTGCATGTTCTTAGGCGGCATGTAGCAGTAGACCAGCAGGCCGTCGATACCGCTTTCCTCCAAAAGCACCGCAGGGATGCTCCTGAAGTAATCCAGCGGTTCTTTGGTGAAAGTCAGATCCACCGGATTGTTCACGCTGCCGGTGCGCGGGATCAAGGGGGTCAATTTCTCAGCCGTGAGGGTTGAAAAAGGCGGCAGTGCCAGACCGTTTCGGCTGCACGCATCGGCCGCGGCAGCACCGGGTCCGCCCGAGTGGGTCAGGACGGCGATTCGGCGGCTCTGGGGTACGGCACACCGGCCCAGCACCCAGCAGAAGTCGAACAGCTCCGTCAGGGAGCCGGCCCGGATCACGCCGCTTTGCCGGAAAACGCCGTCATAAAGGCGGTCCGGTCCCGCCATGGCGCCGGTGTGGGAAAATGCGGCCCTGCGCCCGGCTTCCGAACCGCCTGCATAATAAGCCACAATGGGTTTGTGCGGCGCGATGCGGCGGGCCGTATCGATAAAGGCGCGTCCCCGCCGGATGGATTCGATATACAGGCCGATCACCCGCGTGTGGGGGCAGGCGGCTAGATATTCCAGGCAGTCGACGATATCCACAACAGCCTCATTGCCCACGCTGATGCCCGTAGAAAAGCCGATGTGAAACTGCTCAAGATAGCGAAACATCTGGGTGAGCAGGCTGCCGCTCTGAGAGGCCATGCCGATAAATCCGGGACGCCCCTCGAAAGCGGCGAAGGTCACATTGAAAAGATGATGCGGGTTGACGACGCCCAGGCAGTTCGGTCCCACAAAGCGGATATCGTAACGTGCGGCGATCTGGACCAGTTCGCGTTCCAGTGCGATGCCCTCGCCGCCGACCTCCTTGAAGCCGCCCGAGACCACGATCGCATGCCGGATGCCTTTCTGACCGCACGCTTCCAGGGATCGGGCAACGATCGCGGTGGGCAGCACCAGGACGGCCAGATCCGGCACCTCGGGCAGGTCCGCCGCGCTGCGGTAAGCAGGCAGGCCCAGCACCGTCGGTTCGCTGGGATGAACCGGATAGATGTTGCCTTTGAAGCCCAACGACAGGATCGAATGAAGCTGGTTGGTGCCCATGGCGCTGAAGCGGTTGGAAGCCCCGAAAAAAGCGATGCTGCGGGGGTTGATCAGCGGGTACAAAGGGGTTTGCTCGAAGGGTGTTGTCGAAGAGCTCATAAGAATCCGTTGTTCCAGGCACGTGAAAATGCAGTGAACCCGTGATGTTCGCATGTTGCGTTTGTCTCGGCTGCCGTCTCCGTCTGTGATCTTGCCGGGGATCATTGGAGGCACTGCTTTCGGGCGGCCGTCTAAATCATCGTCAGCCGGCCAGTACGAACAGCGCATCCACCGCCTTGATGCGTCCCAAGGGGTCGATGATGATCGGATTCACATCGATTTCGTCAATTTCCGCACGCTCGAGACCGATGCGGCCGATGGCGATCAGGATTTCCGACAGGGTTTTGCGGTCTGCGGGGGCTTGTCCGCGAAACTGTTCCAGGATTGCTTTGGAACGCAGTTCGTCCATCATGTCCAAGGCTTCGGTGTGATCAAAAGGTGCCACACGGAAAACCATATCCTTGAGCGCTTCAGTCAACACCCCGCCCAACCCCAGCATCACGCAAGGTCCGAACTGGGGGTCGCGGGTGAGACCGACGACCAGCTCGCGCTGCCCGTGCACCATCTCCTGGATCAAAACGCCTTCCAGCGGCGGTTTGACCGAGGCCGTGATGCGGTCGTAAGTCTTTAACAGGGTCGCGTCGTCAGGGATGCCAAGGGCCACCGCACCGGCTTCGCTTTTGTGCATCAAGCGGGGAGAACAGGCTTTGACGACCACCGGATATCCGATAGCGCGGGCGGCCGTCACGGCTTCGTCTCTGGTCTGGACCAGACTCTCCCGGGTTACCGGAATTCCATAGGCCTCGAGCACGCGTTTGGCGCCGTATTCCGAAAGCGCCTGGTCTCCTTTGGACTGGGCCGAGCGGATCAGATCGTTCATGACGAGCGGGCCTCATCTTGGTTTAATTGGCTGGGCGACAACTTGGCATCGGCCTTCCGATGAGCTGCTGCGGGTTTATGTTGCCAAAGAAAAAAAGAGTAGATAGCGGATAGGCTTGCGGGTGTCAACGATGGAGTGGTTCAGGCAGCAATTCTCACTGAATGGCATTCGGTCTCGACACCGGGAGATGTCTCTCTTGTCGTACTTGTACGCGTACGCGTTCTCGTACTCGATCGAAATGGTGCATTCGCGATCCGTTTATTCCTGTCCGAGTACGCGTACGGTGAGCACAGTGCTGAGTAGTGCATGAAAAAAGCTGTTATGAATCTCATTCAGTCAGAATCGCTGAGGTTCAGAATTGAAAGCCTGCCTGCCTTGACCATGGACATTTATTTGATATTTTTGTATCAGCATGCGGTTGAGCGGGTTTGCCCATGGGGTGATTGGAGGGTTAAAATCGCCCAAAACCCAACCTTAACAAAAATGTTCCGTGCACATGCATCTTCCATACCCCATGGGCTAGCGGTAAAAACGTCCTTAGAGGGCTGATGGAGCCGTCGCGTTGCCCGCGGCTGCATGAAGCGATTCCCATGAACCGATACGACGACATCTACAACAGACTCGAGCACTGGCTCCTGACCCACATTGCCTCAATGGGCTCTACAAACGGCGGTTGCCGGCAGGCCTTCGAGTTGAAGCGCATTCACTCCCTGAAAGTGGCCGACGAGACCGTGGCCATCGGCCGCGGGCTGGGTCTTGAACCGCCGGCGCTGTTCCTGGCCAGAACCATCGGCCTGCTGCACGATGTGGGTCGGTTCGAACAGTACAGGACCTACGGCACCTTCAACGATTTCACTTCCATAGATCACGGCGACCTGGGCGAGCGCACCGTCGCAGCCAACGGTCTTCTGGACGATTTCGACCCCTTTCAGCGGGAGATCATCAGAAAAACAATCCGCTACCATAACAAGATGTCGCTGCCGTCCGATGAAAGCGAAGCGGTCCTGTTCCATGCAAAGCTGATCCGCGATGCCGACAAGCTGGATATCTACCGGGTGGTATCCGAGCGCGAGGTTGTGCCGGGTGCGCTGCCGTCGCAAAACACGATTGCGGAATCCCTGCTGGAGGATTTGATGGCCGGGAAAAAGGTCGGTTACATGCACTTGAAGAGCGCCGCCGAGATGCGGCTGATGCACATCAGCTGGATTTTCGATATCAATTTCGAGCCTACCCTGCGCCTGATTCAAGAGCGCAACTACCTGGAGATCCTTTCTGCAATCCTGCCGTCCTCGGAGCGGATCGACGCTTTTGTGCGCAAGGCACGCCAACATCTGGCGGCCCAAAAACCGCCCGCCTCCTGATCCGCCAAAGGTAATGCCCGGCACAGACGAGATGGCGTGATCTCTGTTGCCCCTTCGAATTCGAACCCGCTGAACGATCGGCGGTTTCCACCGGGTTGCCGATAATTTCCAGCAAGGAGCGCGCCGCGGAAGAACAGACGGATCGCGGTCGGACCAATGAATCCTATCCAGAGCCTCTTTTTCGAGTCCGCTCATCATCGAGGCCACCCCTGAAATCAGAGGAGCTCTGTTATATGAGACAAGAAACCCAAAGAACAGCCGCTCTGGCCATTCTTTTCGTTATCGCCGCCATGGGGGCTTTTCTGGCAATTTTTCCCGGAAATCCCTTTCTGGGGCTTCTTCTGGCGGCGTGTGCCGTCCCGCTGGGCGTTTTGGCCTTGCGCTGGGCAGCTTCTCCCAAGGTCGAACCGTTTCGCCTGAAAAACTGTATGCTCATTGCCAATGTGATGTCGAACTTTATCGGCGTGGCGGTTGTCATTTATATGTCTCGTCAAACGGGTCCGCTCCAATTCGCCTGGTTTCCCAAGATCAGTTTTGTATTTCTGCCCCTGAGTTTCGGCGTACCCGTGGTGATCTCGCTGCTCTATGAACGTCCCATCCGGCAATACTTCGATTGCCGGTTCCACGGTTCGCCGCCCCCGCCGGCCTTGGCGCTGAAGGCCCGTCAAAGACTGCTCAACGAGCCTTTTTTCCTGATTGCCCTGGACGCGACGGTCTGGGCCTTGGCCGCCATCGTCTATTCGATTTACTACTGGAGATTGGGTTTTGGCCGCCAAACCATTCTCGGCGTCATATCGTTGAACCTGCAGATCGGGCTGGTATCGGTGACAGCCGCCTTTTTCGTGATCGAATTTTTCCTACAGCGCCGGCTGGCACCGTACTTCTTCCCCAACGGAGGGTTGTCCGGCGTGCCGGAAACGATCCGCATCCGCATCAGCACCCGCCTGGTCGCCTTCCTGGCCGCAACCAATCTGATTCCCCTGTATTCGTTCGCCAGGAACAGCTGGAGCATCGTGCATTCGACGGCCGATGCCCAGACGGCCCTGGCCACCCTGGATACGACGATCCTCAGCAGTGCCGTTGTGTTTGCAGCGATCGGTGTCTGGTTGACCTTTCTGGTCAGCAGCAATCTGACCCGCTCCATGGCGGACATGACCGCCGTGCTGCATAAGATTCGAACCGGTGATTTCGAAAGCAGAGTGGGGGTAACCTCCAATGACGAACTGGGATATTTCGGCGACGTGATCAACGAGATGGCGGCCGGCCTGAAAGAACGCGAATGGATTAAGGAGACGTTCGGCAAGTATGTCTCCCAGGAGATCCGCGATGAAGTGCTGTCGCGCAGCATTCCCCTGGATGGGGAGATCCGCGATGTCACGGTATTGTTTGCCGACCTGCGGGATTACACGCCTCTGGTGGAAAAGACCTCGCCCCAGCAGGTCGTACGCATCATCAACCGTTATTTCGATGAGATGGAAAAGGCCATCCGGGCGCACGGCGGCTTGATCGTGCAGTTCATCGGGGACGAAATCGAAGCGGTCTTCGGAGCGCCGATTCCACTGACCGACCATGCCACCCAGGCCCTCCTGGCGGCGGTGGCCATGAACGCGGGGCTTGCGAGCGTCAACCAGGCTCTGGAGCGCGAAGGCCACGCCCCGCTGCAACACGGGATCGGGATTCACTCCGGCCATGCCCTGGCCGCCATCATCGGCAGTTCCTCCCGGCTCTCCTATGCCCTGGTGGGCGATACGGTCAATGTGGCTTCACGGCTGCAGGATGCCAACAAGCAGCACGGCACCAGCATCATCGTCAGTGCGGAAACCCAGCGACGGCTCTCCCGGGCCATGCCCCTGCGCCTCCTGCCGGAAACCGCCATCAAGGGCAAGGCGGAATCGATTCAGGTCTACGGAATATAGGTGGGGACGCCCTTTATATTTTTACATTTGTTGGATACTTCTAATCTACAAAGACTACTTAAGCGAGTCGAGGGAAGGATCTGAATGCCGGGGATTTACGGTAGCCGGTGTCTTTGGTTTATCAAGACACGCCGTGGTTCCGTGTTAAGCACTTATCCATTCCACGTCGATCTTTACTCACACACATAACTTGAAGAGAGTAAATATAAAAATATAAAGGGCGTCCCCATCTATGCCCCATCTATGCCCCATCTATGCCTGAAAAGTCGCCCAGGCGAATTCATCAAAGGTGGCCATCTCTCCTTACAGCAGACCATGGCGTGTCATTTCGGCCACCAGTTTCGCTTTGTTGGCGTCCTGCAACGGGGTCAGCGGCAGGCGAACCACCTCTTCGCACATGCCCATCAGGGCGGCAGCGGTTTTTACAGGGACCGGGTTGGTCTCGATGAACATGCTGGAATTCAGGCTCAGCAGCCGCAAATGCAGGGTCCTGGCTTCCTGCCAGCGTCCTTCGGCCACAGCGGTTACCAGCGCCTTGATCTCGGCCGGCACAATGTTGGCGCTGACCGAGATCACCCCTTTGCCGCCGCAGGCCATTATCGGCAAGGCCAGCAAGTCGTCACCGGCGATCACGACAAATTCGTTGTCGGCATGAGCGATGATCTCACTCACCTGCACCAGGTCGCCACTGGCTTCCTTGATGCCAACGATGTTGTCGATCTTCGACAGGCGTACGGTGGTGGCGGCGGTCATGTTGACGGCGGTGCGGCCGGGAACATTATACAGCACCTGCGGCAGGGCCACCTTTTCCGCCACCTTCTTGTGATGCTGGTACAACCCTTCCTGGCTGGGCTTGTTGTAGTAGGGCGACGCCAACAAAAGGCCGTCCACGCCGGCAGACTTGGCGCCCAGGCTGATGTCGACCGCCTCGACCGTGCTGTTGGAGCCGGTTCCCGCAAGAATCGGTACCCGTTTCCTGACCTGCTCGACACACACTTCCAGCACCCGCTGGTGTTCCTGGTAACTCAGCGTTGCCGCTTCACCGGTGCTGCCGCAGGAAACAATCACGTCGGTTCCGCCCTCTATCTGCCACTCGATCAGCTTGCGGTAGGCCTCTTCGTCAAAGCGACCCTCTGCCGTAAAAGGGGTGATAAGGGCGACCATCGAACCTTTGAACATGGTGCTCTCCTTGATCGTTGTTCTTGTTTACAGTTCCGTTGGGACGCCCGCAGGTCTTCGAAATTTTTGTTGGCCGGTTACGTCAAAGCGGCCACCGCGCCCCGGAACTGCGGTGGCGCGGGAAGGTGCCGCCCGTGGTGAACCTGCAGGCTGCGGGTATGCCCAGGCCTTCCCGGCCTGGCCCGTTCACAGGCAAGACCTACCACAGCCACCGAAAAGAGTTCAACCTCAATCTGCTGCTCCGCTGCTTCCATTGACCATGCGAATTGGGCGAGCGCATTATCAGGGGTGGTCACCGGGCGGGCCGATTTCGCGGGCGGGCTCCGTTGCAGGAAACGATTTCGGAATCCCTGATCGAGGATCTGCCGGCCGGCAAATTGGTGGATTACCAACGGTTGCAGAACTGCACCGAAATGCGGCTGATGCATATCAATTGGATCTTCGATATCAATTTCGAACCCACGCTGCGTTTGATCCGGGAGCGCAATTACCTGGATATCCTGTCTGCCATGCTGCCGGCCCACGATCGGATCCAGGCATTTGTGCACAAGGCGCGCCGCCGTCTCTGGAACCACATCCCGCCCTGATTTTATGCGGGCAGATAAGCCATACCCTTGCGTCTTTTGCCGGAAATCGTCCTCAAGGGAAAGGCCGAATCGATGCAGGTATACGGGATAGCGCTTGCGCCCATTCAATCCATCCGCCGGCCGTCTTGCTTCGCGAAGATGTGCAGGTGCTTTTCTGCGAAATTGATACCGACCAGCTGGTTTTCCTTAAAAGGCGCAGCAGCGCTGGTTTTGACCAGCACCGAATGCTTGCGGACATCCAGGTAAATCAAACTCTCGCTGCCCAGGGAGGTGACCAGGACCACGCGGGCTCGGAAGAATCCGTCCTTTTCGGTGGTCAGCGTGATGTGCTCGGGGCGCACGCCCAATTGAACGGTTTGCGGAGCCACACCCCGGTCGGCCAGGGGCTGGGGTTTTTTTTCGAACAGACTGCCCTCCAGAAGGTTCATCGGGGGAGTACCGATGAATCCGGCCACAAAGGCGTTGGCAGGCCTATCGTAGATATCCCCGGCCGTGCCGACCTGCTGCACGCGCCCATCCTTTAAAACGGCGATCCGGTCGCCCAGCGCAAGGGCCTCGGTCTGATCGTGCGTCACATAGATGGTGGTGACCTGCATGCGGCGCTGAATCCGTTTGAGTTCCGCGCGCATGCCGGCGCGCAGTAAGGCGTCCAGATTCGACAGCGGTTCGTCCAGGAGCAGCACTTGGGGCTCGCGCACCAGGGCGCGTCCCAGCGCCACGCGCTGGCGCTGGCCGCCGCTCAACTCGGCCGGACGGGCGTTCAGCAGGTTCTCGACCTCCAGTGTGGCCGCCACCCGGCGCACCCGGCGGTCGATTTCTTCCTTGGGTTGCCGGGCGATTTTGAGCGGGAAGGCCATGTTGGCGAACACGCTCATGTGCGGGTAGAGGGCGTAGCTTTGAAATACCATGGCCACGTTGCGCTTTCGGGGAGCCAGGAAGCGCTTGGCGGCCGTCGAAACCACCTGCTGTTCGCCAATCCAGATCTCTCCTTCGGTCGGCTGTTCGATGCCCGCGATGATGTTGAGCAGGGTCGATTTGCCGCAGCCGCTCGGCCCCAACAATACGAAGAACGACCCCGCTGCGATGGTCAGATCGATCCGCTGCAACGCTTGAACGCGGCCGCGGCGCAGCGTGAAAAAAGATTTTCGCAGATCCTTGACAACAATGTCTTTCATCCTTTGACAGCCCCCTGGACAATGCCCTGCACGATGCGGCGCTGGAAAACGGCGGTCAATCCGACCACCGGAAGGATCGCGATGACTGCTATGGCCATCATGTGTCCCCAGGGCAACTGGCCGTGCAGTCCTTCAAACAGGGCGATGCCCACCGGAATCGTGCGCGCGCTGAAGTCGGTGGTCAGCATCAGGGCAAAGAGAAATTCATTGAACGAATAGATGAACACCAGCAGGGCCGCGGATAGCGCACCCGGCGCGGCCAGCGGAAAAAGAATGCGCAGCAGGATCTGCATGCGCGAGGCGCCATCGATCAGGGCGGCCTTGTCCAGCTCCACCGGGATCTGTGCAAAAGCGCTCAGCATGATCCACAAGGCCAGCGGCAGTCCCAGGGCGGTGTAGGGAAAAATAAGCGCCATCGGGGTGTTGATCCAGCCCAGCGCGGTCATCAGTCTGAAAAGATAACCCACGATGCTGATCTGCGGGAACATGGAAAAGGCCAGCACCAGCATGGGCATCAGGATCCGTCCTGGAAAACGCAAACGCACTATCGCATAGGCCGATAAACCGGCCGCCAGCACGGCCAGAACCGCCGAGGCCGCCGAGACCACCAGGCTGTTGCGCAGGTGGGCGCCCAGATGCAGCGATTCATCGGAAAGTACATCGCTGAAGTTTTGCAGGCTGATCTCGAAGGCCACCCCCGGTAAGAGGAAATCGGCATGCCGGCTGATGCTGACAATCACCATCCAGCCGAACGGCAGCAGGCAGAAGGCCAGCAAAAACATGGCCCCCAATGCCTTGAGCAGAAATTGCAGATGCGACTCCTTCATCGCAGCACCTCGCCGAAGCGGCCGGCCCGGATATAGCCGGCCGCCAGCAGGCCGGCCAGTAAGAATACGACCAGCGAGACGGCCGATCCGTATCCGAAGTCGCCCGAAACATAGTATTGAAAAGCGTAGAGCGATACGGAGGTTGTGGCGCCGCCGGGACCGCCGCCGGTCAGCACATAGATCAAATCGAAGATGCGGATGGCATCGATGGTCCGGAAAAGCAGCGCCACCACAAGGACCGGCCGCAGCAACGGCAGGGTGATGTACCGGAAACGCTGGCCGAAATGGGTGCCGTCGATCATCGCCTGGCGGTATAAATCCTGCGGAATGGCGGAAAAGCCGGCCAGCGCGATGATGGTCACAAAAGGGGTCGTTTTCCATACATCGCTGATCACCAAAGCGGCAAAAGCGCCCGGCGCCGATCCCAGCCAGTTGATGGAGGTCTCCGCGATCCCCAGGTGCCGCATTAGAAAATTGAACAACCCGAATTCATAATTGTAAATATGTTCCCAGACCCGCGCCGAAACGGCCATGGGAATGGCCCAGGGCACCAGCACGGCGACCCGCAAAAACCCCCGCCCGGCCAGCCGCTCGTTGAGCAGGAGGGCGAAGGACAATCCCAGGCCCAGCTCGAGGACCACCGATGCCAGCAGGAACAGCGCCGTAAAACGCACGGATTGCCAGAAGAACGGATCGCCCAGCAGGCGCTGGTAAGTTTGCAGCCCGACCCATTGTTCGGGCAGAAAGGTCACATTGCGGTAAAGGCTGGTCAGGAGCGTTCCGCAGACCGGAACCGCAATGAACACCACCGTGAGCAGCACCATGGGCAGATTGAACAGCCAGGCCGTGCCCGCCACTGTGCCGTATTCGGACGGTCGCTCATTGCGGCGCATAGTATTTTTCAACCTGTTCGATCTCCTGCTGCATGCGGTCGAGCGCCGTGCGGGCGTCCGTTTTGCCGGCCAGGCAATCGTTGGCATGGCGCTGGATGACCCGCGACACCTGGTCGTAATAGGGCCGGCTCGGACGGCTGACCGCGTGCGCGACAATGTTTTGCAACAGATCGATATGATCCACTTTCGCGCGCATTTCCGGGTCCCTGTAGACGTCCTTGCGGCAGGAATACCAACCCAGCCGCAACAGCATTTTTTTCTGGACCTCTTTGGAGAGCAGAAAGGCCGCCAAGCGCCAGGCCTGCGCTTTGGCATCCGAATGCTTCGAAATCCCCAAATGCCAGCCGCCCAAGGTGGCCGCCCCTGCGCGGCCGGCCGTATGGGGCAGGGCCGCCAGGCCGACCTTGCCCTGCACGGCGCTGCCGTCGCGCTGGTGCAGGCGCCAGGCGTACAGCCAGTTGCGCTCGAACAGGGCGTTGCCGCGTTGGAAGGCCTGGCGGACTTCCTCCTCGCGCATCTCCGTATAGGTATTGGCAGGGGAAATGCCATGCTTGTGAATCAGATCCTGCATGAACGTCAAGGCCGCGCGATTTTCCCCCTGGTTCAAGTCCAGGCGGCCGTTGCGCTGAAAACCGCCGCCATGGCTGCGGGCAAATTCGAGCAACGTGCAGACCAATCCTTCGTACTGGGCGCCCTGCCAGACAAAGCCATTGAAATTCGGATTGCGGCGGCGTTCGGCTTGCTGGATGCCAACGGCCTGGCGCAGCAGATCCTCCCAGGTGGCCGGCGGGTCTTTGAAACCATAGCGGCTCAACAGATCGGTGCGGTAGTAAAGCACACCCACATCCAGGAAGGCCGGCAAGGCGAAGTACTGTCCGTCGTAGCGGTCCACCGAATCGACAATGTTTTCAAAATAATCCGCCGGCCGCAGGCCGCCTTCATCAAAATAACCGTTCAAAGGCGACAGCCAATCCGAGCGGATAAACTGGCTGACCCAGACGATGTCCATCACGAAAAGATCGGGATCGGGCTGGCGCGCGCCGAGCGCCAGTACCAATCCCTGCTTGCGCTGCTCCGTGGCGGAGGGCTGGCGGATCACCTCGACCTTCAGCCCTGTGCGGTTTTCGAAGTCATCGATCAGGCTCTCCCAAAAATCGACTTCCTGGGGTGCGCCGCCCACCCAGAAAGTAAGCCGGGGAGCAGTTTTCGAGCATGACAGCACGGCCAGCGCCAACAACAGGGCAAGCAGAAGTTTAAGATTGAAGAGCGCCTTGTTTGGATTGGCAAGCCGCACATGCCGGCGGGAGGCCCGCGATCGGCTGCGCTGTCGCGGATGTCCATTGGATCCGGACCAGGTTTGTGTAAAATTCATGATCAAAGGCCCTCAAACCCATGGCCGATGCGGCCTGCAAATGCAGCGAAAAATCAAGGCGAGGGCAGGAGCTGCATGAATATTTCGGAAAAGCGGGAATGGCAGTTGAGTGGAGAGGGAAATTCAGGAGAGAACCCGGACGTCCGCGGCGGATCCCATGCGGGACCTGCCCGGCTGGACAGATGCCGGGGCAGGTTTCGAATGCGGCCTCAACGGCGGCGGTAACCATTATTAATCGCAATCATCGCAGAGGTGTCAAGTCCGCGCGGCAATTATAGACCCTGGTTATCCCTGAGCGCACCGGCCGGAAAAGGTTTGAAAGAAACCACACCGGCCGGCGATCGCTCATTGCTAAATTCAGGCGGCCGGCACCGCTATCGCAAGCGGATTGGGCAGCATCCGGCCGAATTTGCCTTTGATGATCGCCTCGGCCTCGGCCATGATGCGGTCAAGCAGTTCCTTGCAAGTGGGAATGTCCCGGATCAGCCCCATGCATTGACCCGCCGAAAGGACCCCTTTTTGAGTATCGCCGTCCTTAAGCATGCCCTTGCCGATCAGGCCGGAAACATAAGGGGCGATATCTTCAATTTTGGTGTTGCCGCGGCTTTCGATTTCGAGCACCGTGTCCACCGTAGGATTGTGCATGACGCGTTCGGTGTTGCGCAGGCTGCGCATGATCAGACGCGTATCGCGTTCATCGTGTTCCACCAGTGCGCGCTTGACGTTTTCATGCACCGGCGCCTCTTTAACGGCCACAAAGCGGGTGCCCATGTTCATGCCGTCGGCCCCCAGGGCCAGGGCCGCCACCAGGCCGCGCCCGTCGGCGAATCCGCCCGAGGCGACAATGGGAATGCGCAGGGCATCGCGGGTGAGCGGGACCAGGATCAGGGAGGTGACATCATCTTCGCCCGGATGGCCGGCCGCTTCGAATCCGTCGATGCTCACCGCATCGCATCCGATCCTTTCCGCCTTGAGGGCGTGGCGCACCGAGGTGCACTTGTGAATGACCTTGATGCCGGCCGATTTGAGTTGGGGCAGATAGGGCTCGGGATTGCGGCCGGCGGTTTCGATGAACCGGATGCCCTCTTCGATACAGACCCTGATGTAGGCCGGGTAATCGGGTGGCCGCAGGGTCGGCAGAAAAGTCAGGTTGATGCCGAAGGGTTTATCGGTCATTTCGCGGCACTTGCGGATCTCGCCGCGCAAGGCTTCCGCATCGGGGAAGCTCAAGGCGGTCATGAATCCCATCCCACCGGCATTGGCCACGGCGGAGGTCAGCTCCGCCCGGGCGATCCACATCAAGCCGCCCTGCACGATCGGGCGCTCGACCCCGAACATTTCAGTGATCCTCGTTTTCAGCATGTCCGACCTCATATTATGTGAATGTCTTCAAGAAACTGACTTTACAATCCATCCATCGAAGATCCTCGATCCTTCATTTGCGCGTCTGCGCGGCGGCTTTTTTGATCTCCTCCAGATGGAGTTTGATGATGGGCGAAATCTCCGGTGGGTGCCACTTGGCTTCCTTGGGTGCTTCGGGCCAGGTGAAATTCAGGTGAAAGATGCGGCCGGGACGGTCCGCCTTTTCAAGACAGGTCAATGTTTCTGCGAGCACCTGGTGCTGGCCGCGGATATCATCGACCTGGCCCAGCGGACGGCCGTAAGGGAATTCGATGGCCGCCACGCGCGGCATGCCCACTTCGCGTTGGAATTCGGGCGTCGGGGTCAGGACGATGGTTGAAATACCGGCCGCTTCCAGCGATCGCGCCACCAGTCCAACGGACCGGCAACACAGCGGTCAGGCGGGGGTGAGCAAAACCGCTTCAACCCCTTCGGCGCGCATTCGGGCGACCACCCGGGGCATGGTGGTTTCCAGCAGCATACGCGGATCGGGCTGATAGCCATAATACGAGTAGCTGGTCGGGGCCAAACCGCCGATGCGGCCCTCCTGCGCAAGCTCGGCAAACCGCGCCAGGGGCAGGATCACATTGAGATCCCGCTGAATATAGCTGGTATTGATATGCAGGTGATTGACGGCCACATCTTCTTCGCGCGTGTCGCGCGGGAGTTCGCGGTGGCTGGGATCGCCCCAGGTGGGTTCGCGGCGTTCGCGTTCCATATCGAAGGGCGCTTGTGATTTCAAGCTGATGCCGGCCGAGGTCATCAATGCAAACATGGTTTGGGAAAGCGGCTTGCGCAGCGGCGCCCAGGGGATATCCGCCCCAGATGAGTTGTCGGGGATGCTGCTTTTGATCCATGCGGCCAGGGACGGCGGCATGAAGCGGAAGCCGTCGACCGTCTTGTCTGTCTGATGCATACAACCTCCTTGCGCGACATGCCCGCGGCAGTTTTCCCGCCGCTGGGGCTCTATTTACGGCTTATTTAAATCGGGGGACATGATTCTGCGGTAATAGGAGCCGGCCAGGTAAACGGCGGCCAGCGGGTTGTGTCCGGTAACGCGGTCCTTTACGGCCAGTACCGTCGTGGGCGCCTGGGCGTATTTGAAGAAAAGGGAGTCGTGACCCACGCACAATCCCAGCAGGATATTGAAATGGCTCTTTTCCTCGTTGAGCAACATGGCCTGAAAAATAGGGTTGCACATGGCTTCGTCGGTGCCCTGAAAAATCTTTTCCGCGTCGGCAATGCCGATGCTCTCCTTGGAAACGCGGCCGGCTTTGCAGGCTACCGACAGCACCTCAAACCGCTGGGCCTGCAGGATCTTCTCCACCATGGCCGCCTCCTGGGTCAACCCGATGCAGAACGCCAGCCCCAGGCGCGTGTAGTCCATCTTGCGGGCAAATTCGCAGATCTCAACGATGCGCGTTTTGGCAGGCTGCAGGACATAGGGGCGTTCGTGGCGGTTGGCATAGCCCTGGGCCTCCTGCCGTGAGGCCTCCCGGGCAAAGGCGCACACCGCGGGCGTGGCATAGGCCGTGCGGGCTTCCGATAACAACTCGGGTTTGGTCAGCGTGGGACATCCTTTGGAGCCGGAACCCTGCGGACTGAAACAGATCCGTTCGGAAACCGCCTGCTTGCAGGAGGCACATGCCGGCAGGTGTCGGGGGGATTCGGGCATGATCAACTCCATGTCCTGGACGCGGGAACACCTTTCGGTGCCCCGCGGATAATGAACGAAAGAAACGGCCGTTGTCTTCGACCGGGCTGAAAATCTGCGTCACCCATGTGAGCACAACTTGGCGTGCAACACAAGCGTGCTTTTTGATTTCATCGGTTTGCCCCTTTTCTCACGGCATCGAAGCGCCGCGCCACTGCGGCCATATCCACGCGGATAAACCGCGGCCGGTAGATGGCGGCATCCCGGTAAACGGCGCCGGGATCGGTGATGTGGTTGAGATTGTACGAGACCAGCACCTGGCTGTCTACCGAGAATTGAGTGTGCACAAACGGATTGTAGGCGGCCACGCTTTGAGTGGCTTCAGGCGCCTTGTAAATGACCACGGGGCCGTGCCATGGGCCCCAGGGCAGGTCTGCCCGGTAGGTCACGATCTCATCTGAAAAAGGGATGCGCCCATCCATGGTAAAGAGATAATAGCCGCTGCCGGCCTGGATGACGGCATACTGGGTGGAGACCCCGGATAAAAAGGGCCTGGCCTCGGCGGGCGCGGCGGACCATCCTGCCCCGGTAAAATACTGCCAGGGTTTCTGCACTTGACCGGCGGGCGCCCTAGCCAGATGGCCTTGCTTGGGCATGCGCAGATCCGCGGTGCCGTAGATGTAGGTATAGGCTTCGGTT
>QZKV01000015.1 GCA_003599575.1 Desulfobacteraceae bacterium
CTGGCCATGTGGTTGGCCGCGGGCGTGACCGTCGGCGGCGCCCTCCAGCTCGGGCTACAGTTTCCCTTCATGGCCAAATCAGGCATTCATCTCCGGCGGCCCGCGCCTTTCTGGCATCCGGCGTTCAAGCGCATCGCAGGAATGTGGGTGCCTGTGCTCTTCGGTACGGCCGTATACCAAATCAACAGTGTGGTGCTGACGTTGTTGGCCTCCTTGCTGCCCCAAGGCAGTATCTCCTATCTCTACTATGCCGACCGCCTGGTTCAATTCCCTCTCGGTATATTCGGAATTGCTACCGCCACAGCGGTCCTGCCCACACTCGCACGGCAATCGGCCGCGCGGCAATATGAGGCCGTGCGGCAAACCTTCGCCCATGCCCTCAAACTGGTTCTTTTCATCACGCTGCCGGCGATGGCCGGTCTGATTGTTATGCGGGAGCCCATCATAACCTTGCTTTTTCAGCGCGGCGCCTTCGATGAGCACAGCATGCGATTGACGGCAAGTGCTCTGTTATATTATTGTATGGGCTTGTGGGCATTTGCAGCGATCCGCATTGTTCTGAACGTCTTCTACGCACTGCAGGAAACCCGGACGCCGGTGCGCGCAGCCGTTCTCTCCATTGCCGTCAATCTGCTGCTGGGGCTGATCCTCATGGGCCCAATGCAGCACGACGGCTTGGCATTGGCCCTTTCTTTGGCTTCTATTTTCAATCTGGGGCTGCTGACGGCAGCCTTGCGCCGGAGGCTGGGCGCCCTGGGTGGGCGTGGCATCTGCGTTTCAGCCGGTAAATCCGCCCTGTGCGCTGCTGCAATGGGGGTATGCGTTTGGGCGGAGACGCTGTGGCTCCTGCCGGCTGCCGGTAAAGGCATTGCTCTGTTGCCCGGGGTGGCCGCATGTGCGCTGTCCGGGGCGTTCATCTTCATTCTGCTGGCCCGGGCCATGAAGCTTGCGGAATTGCAGATTCTGGTGGACAGCGTACGCAAGAAGAAGTAAGCGGTCTTGAAAAGTCGCCCGGTTCCACCCGGTCCTTGGCCGGATTGCGCGGCTTGCGCAAATGCCGCATAACGGCGTGTATGCCCTTCTTTTGGAAAGCTGCGCGAGTTCAACGGTTTTATCGGGTTTTCCGTTGACGAGGATTTCGGCAAGATCGATTCGTTCGGAGAAGAAAAGGTACAGGACATGTCTCGTCGGCAGAAAATCATTTTCATGATCATCGGCAGCGCCCTGTTCTGTCTGCTGCTGGTGGTGGTGTTCGGAGACAACGGTTGGCTTGAATTGCGCCGCATGCGCGCCGCCCAGGCCCGGTTGCTTCAGGACAACGAACGCTTGACCCGTGAAAACCTTCACATGTACCGGAACATCGACCGGATGCAGCACGATACGGAGTTCATTGAAAACGCGGCGCGCCGTGAATTGGGAATGATTCGCAGCGATGAAGTGATTTTTAAGTTCAAGAGCGGTTCGAAGTAATCTCCATGATGCCGTTACCCAAGAGTTATACGGCCGCCATGGCCAAGCTGTATGCCGACCAGGGATACCTGCGCAAGGCCGCCGAAATATATCGCCATTTGATTTGCCGGCATCCGGAACGCATCGACCTGCCGGGGGCATTGGCGGATATCGAGCGGCAGATAGCGCAACGCCCCTCGCCGACTCCCAAAGATATCGAGCTGTTGCTGCGCGAATGGATCGCGATGGTGAAAAAAGCTAAAGATATGGAACGCAATGGATCTGAACGAAGGAGGAAAAGCGATGCAGAGGAAAATCTTTGACAAAGTGGCAGTCGTCTTGACATGCGTCCTGTTTATGGCCGTGTTGAGCACCGGATGTTCCACCTTGAAATCAAAAGAGAGCACCACTTCCAGCGGCCCTGCTGCCGCAACGGCTGCCGCGGACAACACGCCGCTTTACTACGATTTCGGCGATGTAATGCTTCCAAGAGAATTGAAAGTGGATAAAAGCGATTCGTTCGTCATGAACAACGGAGGAACGACTTCCGGCAAACTGGTCCTGAAAGGCGGCATCGATTCCAACTCGCTGATCAAATTCTTTGAAAATAAGATGCCGGTGGATGGCTGGCGCCAGATGGGATACTTCAGGTCCGCCCAATCCATCATGCTGTTTGAAAAGAAGAGCCGCTGGTGCGTGGTTTTGGTCACCGAAGGCAGGCTCAGCACCCTGGTCGAAATATGGGTGGCGCCCGTCACGGCAGCGGGGGTGACGGGGAGTTGATGCTTTGAACGTGGGCGTTTTTAGAGATTTCAGGCTGTGAAGCCTGGCTCGTGCAAAATCCTAGCGCGTGAAGATAAGATTCGGGTGTCATCGGATAAGGGCTGGGGTTTGGAATTCGATATGACGGTTCGCCCCGAGCCGAGGTTCAACGATAGTACGCGTTTCCGATCTTCCAGAGAATTGGGGTGTTCATAATGACATACACTGTTCAAGGCAGGCATCTGGTGCTGGGGGTTTGCGGAGGGATCGCAGCCTACAAGAGTGTCGAACTGTTGCGCCTGCTCATGAAGGAAAATGCTTCCGTCCGTGTGGTCATGACCGCAAATGCCGCTCATTTCGTCGGCCCCATGACCTTCGAGGCGCTCAGCCGCAAGACGGTCTGCCGGACGCTTTTCGAAACTTCCGATGAGGCCGCCGTACAACATATTCACTGGGCCCAGGAGGCCGAAGCAGTTGTGATCGCACCGGCCACGGCCAATATGATCGGCAAGCTGGCCGGCGGCATTGCCGATGATGCCCTGAGCACCTTCATGCTGGCGGTTGCCTGCCCTGTGCTGGTGTGCCCGGCCATGAACACGCACATGTACGAAAGCAAGGCGGTCCAGCGCAACCTTCAGCGTTTGAAAGAATACGGATACGCCGTTCTTGAGCCCGGGGCCGGCGAGCTGGCCTGCGGCACCACCGGACCGGGGCGATTGCCCGAACCGGCGATCATTTTCGATGCGCTGCTGGATCTGCTGGCACCGAAGGACTTCAGCGGAAGGCGCGTCTTGATCACCGCCGGCCCGACCCGTGAAGCCATCGATCCGGTGCGCTTTATCACCAATCCCTCCTCGGGCAAGATGGGCTACGCCATTGCCCGGGCGGCCCTTATGCGCGGCGCGCAGGTGACCCTGGTCTCGGGCCCCAGCGCCCTGACCCCGCCCCTGAATGCGCGTGTGCTGCAGGTGACCAGTGCGTCCGAAATGGCCGCGGCCGTGCTGGCTGAAATGGATCGGCACGATATCGTCATCAAAACCGCGGCCGTGGCCGATTTCCGGCCGGCGTCCGTTTCCGATTTGAAAATCAAGAAAGAACAAGCCGGATTGTCCATCCAACTGGAACGCACCCAGGATATCCTCAAAGCCGTAGGCGAACGCAAGCAGAACCAGATTCTGGTCGGATTCGCCGCCGAAACCCATGACATGGACGCGTTTGCCACTGAAAAGCTCAAGGCCAAGAACCTGGATATGATTGTAGGCAACATTGTGGGGGGCGCGGATGCCGGGTTCAACGCCGATACCAACCGGGCGATCGTCTACTTTAAGAATGGCACCCGCGAACAGGTCGATTTGATGGCCAAGACCGACCTGGCCCACCTGCTTTTGGATCGGATCGCGGTCATGATCCCTGCTTAGCCGCCGGGGTGTGCGGCCAGGACCGGCTTGACTCGCGGTTAAGAATGAAGGCACCAATTCTCAAGCGGGTCGGGGTCCAATCGGTTCGTGCAACCAATTGGACCCCGGGGCTTGACGTTCACCGAACAACGCAACCAATTAGGTCCGCTGCTAAAATATGATGCCACTGCCCGCCACAATAGATGACACCCTCCTTTCTTTACGCCACAGCCTGCAGCTGATAGCCCGCTGGGGCTGCCGCGGATTCGAATGCTCGCCCGAGACCCTGGAAATTCTGGAGCAATGGTCCCGGCCGGCCGTGCACGCGAAAAAGCAGGACACCCTCGCCCAGATCCGATCCGAAATGGGGGAGTGCCGCCGGTGCGGCTTGAGCGCTCAACGAACGCATATCGTCTTTGGGGAGGGCGCCCCCCGGGCCGACCTGGTCTTTGTGGGCGAAGGCCCGGGATTTGAAGAAGACCGCAGCGGACGGCCGTTTGTGGGACCGGCCGGTCAACTGCTCACCCGCATTATCGAGGCCATGCACTTAACGCGCGAACAGGTCTATATCTGCAATGTGGTCAAATGCCGTCCGCCGGGCAATCGCAACCCCGAAACAGATGAAATCAAGGCCTGCCGGCCGTTTCTCCAGCGCCAGCTGGCGGTGATTCGCCCCAAAGTCATTTGTGCCCTGGGCACTTTTGCGGCCCAAGTCCTGCTCGACAGCACTCAACCGATCTCGCAGCTGCGCGGTCGCTTCCACGACATCAACGGCATTAAAGTGATGCCCACATTTCATCCTTCCTATTTGCTCAGGAACCCGGACCGCAAAAGAGATGTTTGGGAAGACATGAAAAAGATCATGCTTTTATTGCGTCTCCCTTTATAGGGATATACATTGCGCCGTTGGTGCGTAGTCCGTTTGCCCGTTTCCGTTGGCCCGTACAACGGAAATCAAATTCATCTTTCCCACGGCACAACCTTAGATGACGGGCTGTTCCGAGTTCAGTTTGTCCCTTGTTCCGATAGAGGAAATCAGCCGATCAGCGAGCCACGCACACGGGCAACGGGCAAACCGGCCAACCGGCTAAAGGCCATGGGGGCCAAACGCGTAGAGGAACGGAGATTTTGGTATGCGGTGGATATTCTTAGGGTGTCTGATACTCAGCATGGTCCTGCCGAACGCAGCCGTCTCGGCGGAAACAAACGCCGAAAAGGTGGTTATGACCGTCAGCGTGGCTGATCCCATCGGACCGGGAGTGACCGAATTCATTGAGGATTCCATAAAAAAGGCATCCGACGGCAACGCCGCGGCCCTGATCATCCTGCTGGATACTCCCGGCGGCGCGGTTGAGTCGATGCGCCTGATCGTGCAAGCCATGTACGCCAGCCTGGTGCCGGTGGTGGTGTATGTCTGGCCAAGCGGTGCACGCGCGGCCTCGGCCGGGGTCATGATCACCATGGCCGCGGACATCGCCGCCATGGCGCCGGGGACCAACATCGGGGCGGCCCATCCGGTGGGCGCCGGCGGGGAAGAGATGGGGCAGTCCATGAACGAAAAGGTTCTCAATGATATGGTGGCCTTTACCAAAGGCATTGCCAAACGCAGGGGCCGCAATGCGGAATGGGCCGAAAAAGCCGTGCGCGAGAGCGTTTCGGTGACCGCCGAGGAGGCCTTGAAACTGAATGTCATCGACTTGGTGGCTAAAGACCTGGAGGACCTGATCGCCAAAGTGGACGGCCGCGAAATTCAAGGCAAGCAGAAACTCCAGCTCAAAGGAGCCCGCATCGTTGAAATAGAGCCCAATCTGAGAACCAGGATTCTCAAGGTGATCAGTAATCCCAATATCGCCTATCTTTTATTCATGATCGGACTGGCCGGGCTCTATTTTGAGCTTTCCAATCCAGGCGCGATTTTTCCGGGCGTCATCGGCGCCATAGCCCTTATTCTGGCCTTTTTTTCGTTTCAGACTCTGCCGGTCAACATTGCCGGTATTCTGCTGATCCTGTTGTCGGCGATCTTATTCATTCTGGAGATCAAGGTGACCAGCTTCGGCATGCTCAGTGTGGCGGGCATCATCACCATGGTGCTGGGTTCCCTGATGTTGTTCAAGGGCGCCGGACCGCAGTTTCAGGTGGCCTGGAGTGTATTGATTCCCACCGTGCTTGCCTTCAGCGGCTTTTTCATCGCCGTGGTGAGCCTGGTGGTGCGGGCCCACCACCATAATCCCTATACCGGCGCCGAAGGTCTGATCGGAGAAATCGGCGTGGTTAAGGCCTCGGATGGACAACGCGGCAAGGTGCTGGTGCATGGCGAATTGTGGCAGGCCAGATTCAAGGAGCCTGCGGCGGTCGGCGATTCGGTGGAAGTGGAAGCCGTGGACCGGCTGTTGGTGACCGTCAAAAAGGTGAATGGTTAATGGGTCGATTCGGGCATAAAGGAATCGACTGTTTGCGAATCCACGCATCAACAATTTAGCCCAAAGGAGGCCTCGATGATCGCACCAGTGGTAACCATTCTCATATTGGCTTTTCTGTTTCTGTATTCGGCCATCAAGATTTTGAACGAATACGAACGCGGTGTCATTTTCCGCCTGGGGCGGGTAATCAAGGCCAAAGGCCCTGGATTGATCTTATTGATCCCCATGGTTGATCGTATGATCAAGGTCAGCATGCGTCTGGTGGCCATGGATGTCGATCCCCAGGACGTGATCACCCGTGACAACGTGTCGGTCAAAGTCAACGCGGTCATTTATTTCCGCGTCATTGATCCGGTGAAGGCCATCGTGGAGGTGGAAAACTACGGCTATGCCATGTCGCAGCTGGCCCAGACCACCTTGCGCAGCGTATGCGGCCAGGCCGATCTGGACGAACTGCTATCGGCACGCGAAAAAATCAACAGCCAATTGCAGGAAATACTCGATACCCACACCGATCCCTGGGGCATCAAAGTGGCCAATGTGGAATTGAAGCACATCGATTTGCCGGTGGAAATGCAGCGCGCTATGGCCAAGCAGGCCGAAGCCGAACGCGAACGGCGCGCAAAAGTGATCAATGCCGAAGGCGAATTTCAAGCCGCCACCCGGCTGGCCGAAGCGGCTGAGATCATTGCCGTGCATCCCATGGCTTTGCAGTTGCGCTATCTGCAAACCATGCGTGAGATGTCCTCTGGAAACAACGCCACCACCATCATCCCCTTGCCACTCGAACTGCTTCGGGGGTTCATGGGCACGGGCAAAGGATAGTTTGATTGACAATTTGCAGCCGAATGGGTAACTATCACTTTCCTTTTAACCGATTACCCATTGAACCATTTGTCGAGAAAAGCGGAGGCGCCAAGGGCCTCCGCTGCTGCTTTGCGCTAAGCACAGAAAGGAGACGCCGGAACATGGCCAAGGACAAAAAGCAAGCCAAGGAAAAACCGCTCGAAAAGATGACTGTCATCGAATTGCGCGAGCTGGGTAAACAAATCGAAGGAGTGGTGGGTGTCCACGGAATGAACAAGCCGGAGCTGCTTGCCATCATTAAAGAAGCCCGCGGCATCAAGGAGGCCCCCAAAGCCAAAGAGACCGCCACTACCAAACAGCTCAAAGCCGAGATCAGGAAGCTCAAGGTCCAGCGCAGTCAAGCGCTTGCGGAAAAAAATGGCTTAATGGCCACGCGCTACCGCCGCCAGATTTCACGGATGAAAAAGAAGACTCGCAGAGCGGCCTAGCGGTTGGTTGGGTTTATTGGGTTTGTTGAGTTTGTTGGGTTGGTTGGGTTGGTTGGGTTGGTTGGGTTTGTTGGGTTTGTTGAGTTGGTTGGGTTTGTTGGGTTATGGGGTTGATTGGGGATCGTGGGGCATCTATCCGACGAATTCAAATGCGGCAAGCGGGTTGCAAACCTGAGGCTGGAGAAGGTAAGCGCCTCAGCCATTCAAATCGATGAAACCCATGAGGGGCACCCAAATCAATGAGCAATGAACTCCTCATCGAGAGCATCGATCGGTTCCTTCAGAGCCTGGCCGCTGAAAAAGGCTATTCGGCCCACACTTTACGGGCCTACCGGGCCGACTTGGAAGAATTGGCCGTTTATATGGCCGGTGATCCGGACAGTGCGGACGGTGACGGTCAACGGCTGGCGAAGGTACGGGTAGATCAAGTGGATGCCATGCAGATTCGCGCCTATTTAGGCTACCTGCATGGCCGCAATCGAAAAACGACCATTGCCCGCAAGCTGGCGGCCATCCGCTCGTTTTTTCGTCATTTGCTTAAATACCAGCTCATCACCGGGAATCCAACCGAAGCCATCCGAACGCCCAAACACGGCAAGCCCCTGCCGGTCTTTCTTTCGGTCGATGACATGTTTCGGCTGTTGGAGGCCATTCCAGCCGAAGGTCTTCTGGGGCTGCGCAACCGGGCCATGCTCGAGACGTTGTATTCGAGCGGTGTGCGCGTTTCCGAACTGGCCGGGCTGGACGTGGAAGATGTCGATATGCGCAACGGGTTGATCCGGGTGTTGGGCAAAGGCAGCAAGGAGCGCATCGTCCCCATCGGCGCCAAGGCGGTTCAGGCCATCGCGGCCTACCGGGAGATGCTGCTGCAGGAGACCGGCGATCCGTTGCCGGACGGCGGGGCCCTTTTTCTGAACAAGAACCTGGGCCGCTTGACCACGCGTTCAATGGCCCGGGTGGTGGACAGGTTCGCCCGCGCCTGTGGATTGAGTGTTCCCTTGTCGCCGCATGGCCTGCGCCACTCTTTTGCCACCCATTTGCTGGATGCCGGCGCCGACCTGCGTGCGGTGCAGGAGCTGCTGGGACACCGCAGTTTGTCGACCACCCAGCGCTATACCCACGTCAGCATCGACCGTTTGATGGCGGTCTACGACAAAGCGCATCCCCGGCGTTAGACCGGGAAAGGACGTGTCAGCATGCATACTGAAGCACACCCGGTCATTCACGGCACAACCATTCTGGCCTTGCGCCACCGGGGCCGGGTGGTAATGGCCGGAGACGGCCAGGTGTCCATGAACAACACGGTGATCAAGCACCAGGCGCGCAAAGTCCGCCGGATTTACAATGACAAAATTATCGTGGGCTTTGCCGGCGCCACGGCGGACGCCATGAATTTGTCCGAGCGCCTGGAAAAGAAACTGGAGCGTTACAACGGCAACTTGACCCGCGCCGCCGTGGAACTGGCCCGCGACTGGCGCACGGACAGATTGCTGCGGCGACTGGAAGCCTTGATGATCGCCGCCGATCCACAGAAACTCTTTTTGATTTCGGGCACCGGCGATGTGATTGAACCGGACGAAGGTGTCATCGGCATCGGATCGGGCGGCGTGGCCGCCCAGGCGGCGGCCACCGCCCTGGTAAGCCATTCGGATCTGGAACCCCGCCAGGTCGTGGAAGCGGCCATGCAGATTGCTTCCAGCCTGTGCGTTTATACCAATGAATATCTAACCATCGAAGAGATGAATTGTGATGCAGGATCTTAAACCGCATGAAATCGTCACCGAACTGGACCGGTATATTATCGGCCAGGATAAGGCCAAACGATCTGTGGCCATTGCCCTGCGCAACCGCTGGCGCAGACGCCAGGTCCCGGTAGAATTACAGGATGAAATCGCCCCCAAGAACATTATTCTGATCGGCCCCACCGGGGTGGGCAAAACCGAGATCGCCCGCCGCCTGTCGCTGATGACCGACTCGCCCTTTTATAAGGTGGAAGCCTCCAAATTCACTGAAGTGGGCTATGTGGGCAGGGACGTGGAGTCCATGGTCCGCGACCTGGTGGAGCTGACCGTCAATGCCGTGCGCCAAAGCGAGCAAGCCGCCGTCCAGGATAAAGCGCGCAGTATCGCCGAAGAACGGATGCTGGACCTGCTTTTGCCCAAATCGGGCGCCGCCGAGCCGGTCAGACGGGACGGCGTTGCGGAAGTCGGCTTGGAAGTGGTCTCTTCCGGGGAGGAGCAGCCTTCCACGCGTGAGAAACTGCGCCGTATGCTGCACGAGGGCAAATTGGACAACCGCTATGTGGATCTGGATGTGCCCGATCGGTCCTTGCCCATGGTGGAGATTTTCTCCAATGTGGGCATGGAGGAGTTGGGGATCAACTTCAAAGATATGCTCGGCAGCCTGATGCCCAAGAATGTCAAACGCCGCAAAATCAAGGTGCCCGAGGCCATGCAGACCCTGATCCAGGAAGAAGCGCAGAACCTGGTGGATATGGAAAAAGTGGTGCGCACGGCCGTTGAGAAGGTGGAGCAGTCCGGCATCATTTTCCTGGATGAAATCGACAAGATCGTGGGCAAGAGCCAAGGCCATGGACCGGATGTGTCCCGCGAGGGCGTGCAGCGCGACCTGCTGCCCATCGTCGAAGGCAGCACCGTCAATACCAAATACGGGCCGGTGCGCACCGATCACATCCTGTTCATTGCATCGGGGGCCTTTCATGCCATTAAACCCTCCGACCTGATTCCCGAACTGCAGGGGCGTTTTCCCATCCGGGTCGAGCTCAACGCCCTGGGACGTGAGGAATTTGTGCGCATCCTGCGGGAGCCGCGCAATGCCCTGGTGATCCAATATATCGCCATGTTGCGGACCGAAGGGGTGGAGCTGACTTTCACCGATGACGCCATCGAACGCATCGCCACTGTGGCCCAGGAGGTCAACGAACGCACCGAAAACATCGGCGCGCGGCGCCTGCATACCCTGATGGAGTGCCTGCTCGAAGAGGTGCTCTTCGATGCCCCGCGCGAAGATCTCACCCGGGTGCTCGTGGACGCCGGCTATGTGGATGCCAAGCTGGAGCCGATCAAGAAGGATGAGGATCTGAGTCGGTACATTTTGTAAGGGGAACGGACATATGCAGAACTCGAACACCTCGCTGAAATCAAATGTCGCTGAAATCCTGATTGAGGCCTTGCCCTACATCCGTCGTTTTGCGGGTATGACCGTCGTGATCAAATACGGCGGGCATGCCATGGTGGACGAGCAGCTCAAGGAAGATTTCGCGCGCGACGTCAGCCTGCTCAAATTTATCGGCATACATCCGGTGATCGTGCACGGCGGCGGGCCGCAGATCAATTCGGTCCTGGCCCTGATGGGGATCCGCTCCACGTTCGTGCGCGGCATGCGCATGACCGACGGTCCTACCATGGATGTGGTGGAAATGGTCCTGGGCGGCAAGATCAACAAATCCATTGTGAGTCTGCTCAATCGGCAGGGCGTCCGCGCCGTTGGGCTGAGCGGCAAGGACGGCGGGCTGATCCAGGCCGCCAAGATGCAGATCGTCTTTCAGGAAGACGCCACCAAGCCGCCTGAAATCATCGATCCCGGCATGGTCGGCCAGGTGACCGCCATCCATCCGGCCCTCTTGGACACATTGACCCGGGAGGGGTTCATTCCGGTGATCGCCCCCATCGGGGTGGGGGTGGAGGGTGAAACCTACAACATCAACGCCGACCTTGTGGCCTGCCATGTGGCCATGGCCCTGAATGCCGGCCGCCTGATTTTGATGACCGATGTGGACGGCGTGCTGGACCAGGCAGGTCATTTAATCTCGTCGATCGACGCCGAGCAGGCTGCGGCGATGATTGCCGACCAGCGCATCACCGGCGGCATGATCCCCAAGATCGAGTACGCCTTGGAGGCCTTGAAGGGCGGTGTGAAAAAGGTGCCCATCATCAATGGCAAACGGCGCCATTCCATCCTTCTGGAGCTGTTCACAGATAAGGGCATCGGCACGGAAGTAACCCTGAGATGAAAGTTGCATCGAAAAGCTCGGCATCATCGGGTCATCTCTCGTTTGAAATGACTGTAAGCTTTTGATATTTCAATTTGCCTGGCAGCTAACGGCCAACCGGCACGGGTTTACCACCAACGGAAGAAGAGGTTCCCATGGATATCAAACGGACTGCCGATCAGCACATCACCAATACTTATGCGCGCTACCCGCTGGCCCTGGTCAAAGGGCAGGGGTGCACGGTGTGGGACGATCAGGGGCGCGCCTATGTGGATTTCTTCGCCGGCCTCGCGGTGTGCAACCTGGGCCATGCGCATCCCCAAGTGGTCGAGACACTGGCCGAACAGGCCCGCACCTTATGGCATGTCTCCAATCTTTTCTATACCCGGCCGCAGGCGGAGTTGGCCGCCTGGCTGACCGCCCACAGCTTTGCCGACCGGGTTTTTTTCGGCAACAGCGGCGCCGAAGCCAATGAAGCGGCCATCAAACTGTCCCGCAAGTATTTCAAGGACACCGGCGCGCCGGAGCGCTACCGGGTGGTCAGCATGAAGCAATCGTTCCACGGCCGCACCATGGCCACCCTGTCGGCCACAGGGCAGGAAAAGATCCGCAAAGGCTTCGATCCCATTCTGGAAGGATTCGATTACGTGGCCTTCGATGATATCGAAGACTTGAGCCGCGCCATCGGCCCGTCCACCTGCGCCGTCATGCTCGAGCCCATCCAGGGCGAGGGCGGGGTGGTCGTTCCGCACAAGGAGTACTTGGCGCAGGTCCGGCAGCTCTGCGATGAGAAGGGGTGCCTGCTGATCTTCGATGAAGTACAAACCGGCATAGGGCGGACCGGCAAGCTGTTTGCTTACGAACATTGCGGCGTCGCTCCGGACATTCTGACCCTCGCCAAGGCCCTGGCCAACGGGTTGCCCATCGGCGCCATGCTGACGACCGAGAAAGTCGCCAGCGCCTTCGTTCCGGGCACCCATGCCAGCACCTTCGGCGGTACCCCCCTGGTCACGGCCGTAGCGCTCAAGGTACTGCAAGTGCTGACCGAAGAGGGCATCATCGATGCGGTCGTAGAAAAAGGCGACTACTTGCGCCGGAAGCTTGAACAGCTTAAAACCAAGCACGCGATGATCCAGGAGATCCGTGGCAAGGGACTTTTGGTGGGCATTGTACTCGATGCGCCCGCCCCCCCGATTGTCCATGCCTGCAGGGAACGCGGCTACCTGATCAATTCCGTGCAGGAGAAGATACTGCGCTTGGTGCCGCCGCTTATCATCAGCCGGAAGGAAATCGATGGATTGATCGAATGTCTGGATGAAGTGTTGGGCCAAAGTCAACGTTGATGGTTTCGTAAAAGTTTTCAAAAAGGAGCTCAAACGTGGTCAATCAAGTCAAAAAAGTCGTGCTGGCCTATTCCGGCGGACTGGACACATCGGTTATTCTCAAGTGGCTGATCGAGACCTATCGCTGCGATGTGGTGACTTTCTCCGCCGATCTGGGCCAACCCGATCCCATGGGCGACGTGGAGCAAAACGCGCTCAAAACCGGGGCGGTCAAAGCCTATGTGGAAGATCTCAAAGAAGAATTTGTGCGCGATTATGTCTTTCCCATGTTCCGGGCCAATGCGATCTACGAAGGGGAATACCTGCTGGGCACCTCCATCGCCCGTCCGCTGATCGCCAAGCGCCAGATGGAGATCGCCAAACGGGAAGGGGCCGATGCGGTCAGCCACGGCGCCACGGGCAAGGGCAACGACCAGGTGCGTTTCGAGCTGAGCTATCTTTCCATGGACCCGCATATCAAAATCATCGCCCCATGGCGCGAATGGGATCTGACTTCCCGCACGGCGCTGATGCAATTTGCGCAAAAGCACGGTATCCGCGTGCCCACCACTCCCTCCAAGCCGTACAGCACCGACGGCAACCTGCTGCACATCAGCTACGAGGGCGGCATTTTGGAAGATCCCTGGGCGGCTCCCCCGGACGACCTGTTTCAGCTCACGGTTTCCCCGCAGTCGGCGCCCGATACCCCCGAAGAGATCGAGATCACCTTTGCCGAGGGCAACCCGGTGGCCCTCAACGGCCGGGCCTTGTCGCCGGCCGGCATGCTGGCCGAGCTGAACCGTCTGGGCGGCCGGCACGGCATCGGGCGGGTGGATATCGTTGAAAACCGCTTCGTGGGCATGAAATCGCGCGGCGTTTACGAGACTCCCGGCGGCACCATCGTACGCAAAGCGCACATGGCCGTGGAGTCGATCACACTGGATCGCGAAGTCCACCACCTGCGCGACAGCCTGGTGCCCAAATATGCGGAACTGGTCTACAACGGCTTCTGGTTTTCACCCGAAAGACGCCTGCTCCAGACCATGGTGGACGAGACCCAGCGGCGCGTCGCGGGCGTGGTGCGCGTGCGGCTTTACAAAGGCAACTGCAGCGTGACCGGCCGCAAATCAGACCATTCGCTCTACAGCGAAGCCCACGCCACCTTCGAAGGCGATCGGGTTTACAGCCAGAAGGATGCCGAAGGATTTATCCGGCTCAATGCGCTGCGCTTGAGAATTCAGAAGCTGATGGAGAAATAAAGGACAAACCATGAGCGAGAAACCCTGGGACGGACGATTTTCCGAACGCACCGACACCAGCGTGGAGGCGTTTACATCGTCGATTCAGGTTGACAAGCGCCTCTACCCCTACGACATCGAAGGCAGCGTGGCGCATTGCCGCATGCTGGCCAAAGTCGGCGTGATCACCGATCAGGAAGCCGGCGAACTGACCGAGGGATTGTGGCGCATCAAGCGCGAACTGGATCAGGGCAATTTCAAGTTCGACGACAACCTGGAAGACATCCATATGCACATCGAGGTGCGCTTGCTGCAGGAGGTGGGCAAGGTCGCCCAGAAGCTGCACACCGCCCGCAGCCGCAACGATCAGGTCGCGCTGGATGTGCGCATGTTTCTGCGCGACGCAACCCATCGGGTCATCGATAGCCTGTTCAACCTGCGCGGCGTCCTGGTGGGCCTGGCCGAACAGCACATCGCTACCGTCATGCCCGGCTACACGCACCTGCAGCGCGCCCAACCGGTGTTGCTGGCCCATCACTGGATGGCCTATTATGAGATGTTCACGCGGGACGCCGAACGGTTTGGCGACAGTCTTAAGCGCACCAACGTCATGCCCCTGGGCGCCGCGGCCCTGGCCGGGACGACCTATCCCATCAACCGCCAGCATACGGCGGAGCTGCTGAAATTCCCCAAAATTGCGGCCAACAGCATGGATGCCGTGGCCGATCGCGATTTCATCCTGGAGTACCTGTCGGACGCCGCCATCTGCATGACGCACCTCAGCCGCCTGGCCGAGGAACTGGTCTTGTGGTCATCGGCGGAGTTCCGGTTTATCGAGCTGGCGGATGCTTTCGCCACCGGCAGCAGCATCATGCCGCAGAAGAAAAATCCCGATATTCCCGAGTTGATCCGCGGTAAGACCGGTCGCGTTTTCGGCGACCTGATGGCCATGCTGACCGTGATGAAAAGCCTCCCGCTCGCGTATAACCGTGACATGCAGGAAGACAAGCCGTTGCTGTTCGATGCGGTCGACACGCTGCAAAGCTGCCTGGACATCACCGTCAAGATGCTGCCGACGCTGCGGATCAAGGCCGAAAACATGCGCCAGGCGGCCTCGAGCGGATTTCTGAATGCCACCGACATGGCCGACTACCTGGTCAGGCAGGGCGTGCCCTTCAGAAATGCGCACGCCATCGTAGGCCAGGCCGTGGCCTATGCGCTGGCCCAAGGCAAAGAGCTGCACGAGCTTTCGCTCAAGGAGTTGAACACCTTTTCCAAGCAGATACAGAACGATATATTCGAGCATCTCACCCTGGAGCAAGTGATTGCCCGGCGGCAATCGGCCGGCGGCACGGCCACGGGAAACGTGCGCGCGGCCATCGAGAGCGCCAAGCAGGAGATCGCCGGGAGCGCCCGCGGATCCGGAGAAGGGGATCTGCATGCAAAGGGGTAGACGGCGCGCCTTTTTCGGATGGATATCTGTCCTGGTCGCCGCCTCTTTGATCGGAATGTATGGCTGCGGCAGGAAGGCCCCGCCCGTGCCGCCTAGAAGAGCGCCCCTGCCCCCGGTGACCGGACTCATTGGGCGTTTGGAAGGGGATGTGGTGACCCTGACCTGGCGCCGCGACCCGGCTGCCGGGGCCACCAGGGGATATATCGTGCTGCGCGCGCAAACCAGCGCCGCCAACCCGCCCTGTGCGGGGTGCCCCCTGATATTTCAAACGGCCGGCGAGCTCAGCGGGGACCGCGGCGCGGAAACCATCGAGTTCAGCGAGTCGGTCCTGCCGGGGTTCATCTACACTTACAAGGTACAGCCGGTGGGATCGGCGGGGGACCGGGGCCAGGATTCGAACAGGGTCATCATCGATCGTTCGGCGGAAAATTAATATTTGGGCTTTAGGTGTTTATCTCATGCACCATTTCGAATACCGCAACGACTCTCTTCATTGCGAAGATGTTCCCGTGGCCCATATCGCCCGGGCGGTGGGCACACCTTTATATCTTTACAGCCAAGCCACTTTGGAACGGCATTTCAAGGCCTTCCAGGAGGCCTTTGCAGGCGCAGCGCCGCTTGTGTGCTACTCGGCCAAAGCCAATTCAAGCCTTGCGGTTCTGACGCTGTTCCGAAAGTGGGGCAGCGGGCTGGACATCGTTTCCGGCGGCGAACTGTTTCGCGGCCTGAAAGCCGGTTTTGAACCCCGGACCATCGTTTATTCAGGCGTGGGCAAGCGCGTCGACGAAATCGATGCGGCCATCGGCCACGATATCCTGATGTTCAACATCGAATCGATGGAAGAGTTGGCCCTGATCAACCAGCGCGCCGGCGCTCTGAACCGCCGTGCGCGGATCGCCATCCGCATCAACCCCGATGTGGACCCCCAAACGCACCCCTACATCGCCACCGGTCTTAAAAAAACCAAATTCGGCATTGACCTGGCCACCGCGCTTGCGGGGTATCGTGAGGCGCGCCGGATGCCCAATGTCGAGATTGCCGGCATCGCCTGCCATTTGGGTTCCCAGATCACCAGCCTGGGCCCTTTCCGTGAGGCCGTGACCGGCCTGATCCAGATCTTCAGGGAACTGCAGGCGCTTGAGATCCCGGTCACATACCTCGACATGGGCGGAGGCGTGGGCATCACCTATCATGAAGAATCACCGCCGCGACTCGATGCGTATGCCGATACCCTGATCGACGCCGTAGACGGCACCGGGCTGCGTTTGATCCTGGAGCCCGGCCGCGTGCTCGTGGGCAACGCCGGCATTCTCGTCACCCGGGTGCTCTACCGCAAGCAGGGCAAGGATAAAATTTTCATTGTCGTGGATGCGGGCATGAACGATTTGATGCGCCCCGCGCTGTACCAAGCCTATCATGCCGTGCAGCCGGTGGAACAATCCGCCCGTGAGAACATCGTGGCCGATGTGGTCGGGCCGATTTGTGAAAGCAGCGATTTCCTGGCCCGCGACCGGTCCATGCCCGATGCATGCCGGGACGAACTGCTGGCCGTCATGGGCGCCGGTGCCTATTGCTTTGCGATGTCCTCCACCTATTGTTCCCGGCCCCGGGTAGCCGAGGTGATGGTGTACGGCGATCAATTCGATGTCATCAGACGACCTGAAGACATGCAAGACCTGGTTCGCGGCGAACAGCTTCCCCATTGGCTGACTAAACCCAGCGATCCCTGGTGAACTGCATTCAGCCGCGGCACCCCTCCCGCGGAAGGGTCTCCCATTTCGTACTCGTACTCGTACGCGTACTCGTTCTCGTACTCGATCGAAATGATGCTCGCTAATTTTTTATTCATTTCCGAGTACGAGGACGCGTACGAGTACGATGCGCACCATATTGAAGCGAGAATTGCTTTTCTAAACCCCTTCAAACATGATACTTACCTCGCTTAACCCATTAGACCGTCTGTGACCGAATGAACCACTGGGCATACCTATCCATCGGATCCAACATGGGCGCGCGGTTCGAAAACTGCTGCAACGGCCTCAAGGCGTTGTGCGCGGACGGATCGGTGCGGATGGCGGCGGTCTCTCCGTTTTACGAGACTGCGCCGGTGGACTTCCAGGAACAGGCCTGGTTCGTCAACGCGGCGGCCAAAATTCACACCGCGCTTGCGCCGGCGGACCTGTTTCGAAAAATGCAGTCCGTGCAGACGGCGGCGGGTCGCACATCCGGAGGGAGGCGCTTCGGGCCGCGGGTATTGGATCTTGATATTATCTTCTATGAGGATCGGGTGATGCGTACCCCGGAATTGACCATCCCCCACGAGCGCATGCACAAAAGGCGCTTTGTCTTGCAGCCCATTTGTGATATAGACCCGACTGTTTTGCACCCGGTGCTGGGGCAAGAAGTAAAAGCTTTATTAAATCGGTTGAATAAAGAAGAGCAACCCATACGGACATGTTCATTCGACTGCTCATTTTAATCATCATCGCCGTCGTGGCGTATCGCGCGGTCAAATCGTGGCTGGGCGGCCCATCCAGGCAGCAGGTGCGCAAAGACGGCCGGGTGCCTCTGAAAGCCGACGATGTGATGATCCAGGATCCCCAATGCGGCGTTTATTTTGCCCGGCGGGATGCCGTTGAGTTCAACGAAAACGGCAAGACGCTCTATTTTTGCAGCCAGGCGTGTAAAGACGCATACCTTGCTAAGGGAAAGGGTTAAGGCATCTGCTCCTTTAATTCCCCGGCCCATGGCCGCCAGTTGAAGCCCATTTTGGAGGGTCTTTTCCTCGCACCCATACTGAAT
>QZKV01000185.1 GCA_003599575.1 Desulfobacteraceae bacterium
CTTGCCCCTGGCCCGTCGCGACCTGGCCAAAGCCTTTGCCGCCCGGTGCAAGGAAATCGCCGAAGCGGAAGGATTGGACGGCAAGCCGGTCGAGGCTTACGTGAAATTGGCCCAGGATTGCGGCAATAACTTCCGCAAGATGCTTCAGAAAATTGAATCCGGGGAGATGCTTAACTGACGGTGATCATCCCCCTGAAATCACAATGCCCGAGGCCAATCGCTTCGGGCATTGTTGTTTTCATGGTCAAGCGGTGATGATGCGCTTTTCAGGGTCTAACGCTTCCAGGGGTATCAAGGCATGGGTGAAGGGGTGATCGTGGCTCCAACAAAGCCAGAGACGCGGTTGGACGTGAAATTCGGGCATTTCCGGAAGGAGCCAATGGGCCGGGAGGCAAGAGCCGGGGATTCTGCCCTCCGGTATCACCTTCTCCCGGCTTGGCTCAGGGATATTGTTCCCCCCTTTTTCGAAGCTTGTTTCTGCGTTATTTTGTTTGCGATAATGCGCGTTTAAGCAAACATCCGGCGAAATCTCCGGATGGCTATACCCCCGCCCGTACCCGGTTCCTCATCCCTGATTCGCTCTGAGCAGCTATTCCTTTTCCCCGGAGATTCATGCTTGCGGTACGGCTAATCTGGATTCCATTCTTACCCGGTTGATTTCAGCCAATGAGGTCTATCCGGCAGTACTTGGGAGATCCAAATGCCATCAAAAACGGATATTTTGGCCGGCGGGAGACCGCTTGGAACCCATTTCGCCGCATCTGGAAAATCTATAAGTACTGAAATTAGGAGGGTTAAATGGTGGATATTGTCAAGAATCCAGTTCAATTGTTTACGTAAGCTAAAGCTTATTTTCTCGGTATTTTCATTGGTGGTGGTGCAAAAGAATTCTCACCTGCTTTGCATGTTTATTTCCGAGGAAGGATGAGAGCGAGGTTTAACAGCAAAGGTGTATTAAGTTGCACATGCCGCCTTGCTTCAATCTGTTGACTGCGTCGGGCACAATCTTCGTCGAGTAATTCCAGCTCATGCTTTGCCCGGCGTATGGCAATATCCATATCCTCGCCTTTAAATAAACGCATTTCATAACCATCAATGGTTTCCTGCAATCTACGGCGCTTGGCGCCTTGGAAGCGTTCAAGGCTCATCGAGCATGCTTCGGCTTGACGATGCCGATCTGCATGGATTCGGTTAAAACGTTTCTCCGCAATGTCAGAAGAGGCTTGTTGCGCCAGGCTTTCAAGTTCTGTGATTATCTTGATCGTTTGATTGGTGCGTTGGTCGAACATAGTCTCATTAATTGCTGTGCTGGGAGCAGCAAGTAGATGTAGAGCTTGCTCGAGATCTATTTGCCCATCATCAGAGATAAAAATCGGTAGTAGCTCCTCGTAGAGAGCTCGATCCAGAGCATCTGAATAGCGCAGTTTATAATTAAAAAGGAATCCACAAGCAGCCGCATCTGCTACCTGCTTAACCGTAACTGCACCTCGGAGAATTGGTGTACAATCTCGACAATCTCTTATGATTGCATCCAATAGCGGATGACCAAAAGCTACGAATTGTACATCTCGAGCTTTGTTGAAGGCAGTATCTTTATCAAACGTCACCTGTTGATATTCATCAAGTACTGACTTCCCATCGCACAACCGGCGCGGCGTTTTCAGACGAAAGATCTGTTTGTTCCTTGTGTTCTCAACTCTGCCGTCATGAGTCTCAAAGTAGCGACGAACGAATACTTCAATATCAGCATTCGACGGAGTCAGCTCCCGGCTTCGCCGGATCAAGCGATCTGCCTGGCCTTTATCGAAATGATGTAACGACAGGAATAGATCCTTCTCAATCCGGTCGCACATTTGCTGGCGAGCTTCAAGGGCTTTCTCAATATGTTTTGCGGTTACTTCGGGTGGAGTATCATCTGCTATCGCGTTCATGATGAGGTCGGACAAGCGATTCAGGTTAACAGCCTCAGCCGCAGCCGTCAATCCCAAAATATTAGGCGCATACCCGCCAAGTTGCTTTTCAATCATCTTTATCTTCTGAAGCAAACGGTGAAGAATGATTCCTTCGCGAGTGTTTACGACCTGAAGATTATAAACATGAACGTCGTGCTGTTGTCCATACCGGTGCAATCGGCCAATTCTTTGTTCGATACGGTTGGGATTCCAGGGCAGTTCGTAATTAATCATGATGTGGCAGTATTGCAGGTTCAATCCTTCACCTGCCGCGTCGGTTGCCACCATCAGATGCACTTCGGGTTGTTGGAAATATTCCTCTTGCTCTTGGCGCAATGTCATATTCATCCCGCCGTGGATCTGAGCGATGGGTCCGAAAGATTTTAGGACTTCATCCCGCAGGTAGTCCAAGGTATCCGTGTACTCAGTAAATATAAGTATTTTTTCATGGGAGGCTTTGGTTAATACTCCCTCAACGAACTTTTTTAGCTCCTGTGCTTTGCTGTCAACCCTAATTCCTTTAGCTAATTCATGGAGGCGGCGAACGTTTCGGATTTCGGCTTTATGTTGATCCATCGTCAGCTTTAAGCGTGCCTTTTCCAATTTCTTTTGCAGCTCCTCCCGGCGATCATCGGTTAGCGCCTCCTCATCATCCGCTCGCTCTTTCAGTTCGCGTAATTCTGCGGCAGTGAGAACTGCGGCTTCGGGATGTTCCAATGCGATGAGCCGCCGTTCTAAGGACCGCCGAATAGCGGCAATACTGCTAACCATGCGCTTTTGCAGCAATACCATCAAGAAGCCAACCGCCGTTTCCTTGAGTTCAGTGGCAGTCTGGAAGCCTTGCCGGACGTAGCTCGTGACCTCCTGGTATAGTGTCAGCTCCTCTTCGGTAAAATGAACTTGAGTTGTATCTACCCATCGAGGCGGGAAAAGCGGCGTACCATCATCCTTGCGAATATCGGACTTGCTCCGCCGTACCATCATCGGTTCCAGTTCGGTCGGATCAATACTTTCAGCATTCGGGAAGCGGAGCGGATCCAGTAGGCCGAGCAGAGAATGAAATGCGTAGGGGTCGCCATCATGGGGAGTCGCCGAGAGCAACAACATGCAATCACAGGAGGGGGCAATGTCTCGAGCCAGCTTATAGCGGCTTATCAGCTCTTGTCCAACGCTGTGCTGGGCTACTTTGTGCGCTTCATCGATAATCACAGCATCCCAATGAGCTTCGGTAAAATCCTGAGCATTATTTTCATCTTCTTTAGGTTTGGCGGTATCTATGGATACAATCGCTTGGGGATATTTGACGCATAAAGGTTCACCCGCCGGCCTCGTGCTACGCCATTGCCGCAAATCTGAAGAATACAATAAATCAAAGCGTTCATCGAATTTTTCCGCCATCTCACGCTGCCATTGAAGCGATAATCCCGCCGGGCAAATGATGAGTATTTTATCCGCATGGTGGCGGGCTTTCAATTCTTTTACGATCATTCCTGTTTCGACCGTCTTACCCAAACCCACATCGTCAGCAATCAGGAAGCGTTGTTCCCATGCGCTAACGACTTTATGGACAGCCGCCACCTGATAAGGCTCGAGCTTTGTCCGTGAGTTGGAGAGCGAAACCAGGCGGTCATGCTCATAGGCCAGTGAAAGCCGCGTCGCTTCGGTGAGCAAATCGAAATATATAGGCGAGTCAAAGTCCCGGCGCTCTGCTCTGCTTAAAGGCGTATCCACCCGCTGGAATTGAGTCGGCGGCGAAAGCAGGGTTTGCGTACCCACGTTTTTTACGGAAAGCTTAACACTCCACCGCTCCCCAAGCTTCGTAACCGCCATTACCTCACCCGTTTGGCCGTTGAAAAATACCAAGTCACCGGCCTTCATATCAGCAGGGTCAAGATACACTTCCATGTCTTTCGCCTTTCCCTTCTCGGGCAGTTTGAAGATGAGATGTTCTGCTGCTCGGTGATATTGTTCCCAGAATTCGGTATATCCCGCAAGCCGATCCAAATCAAGTCCAGGGGTTGCCTCCCATAAGCGGTCAAATATCAGCTTCGCGCTATTAATTACCGGATGCTCTGCCGGGAGGTTTACGCACAGATTCAACTCGATATTTTTACTGAAACCGCCATCGGTAAAGTTCGATGAACCCACAATCAGGGTTGCATTTTCACCTGAATAGACCAGGTAAGATTTCGGATGAAATCCGGCCAACCCGGACGAGGATATCAACTTCACCTCGCAAGCGCTGCCCAACTCACAAAAAAAGCGCAAGGCGTCAGGCTCGGTCTGGGCGAAATCACCGCCGGCCAGAATCCTGAATATCCCTCCTTGCGCTAAAAAGGTTCTGATTTGATCTCGAATAACCGCGATACCGCTCTCCCGCAGGTAGGCAACTTGGATATAAATCTCCGAGGCTGTCACCAGCAGATTTCGGAGATGCTCGGCCAGCGTCTCATCATCCAGGCGGTTATCGATGAGTGTTATCATGAATTCCGTTAGTTGGAATCAGCCAAACGAGCGTCCCTATTTTTCTTTTTCAGACCTTCTTTTCGAGGCAGGCATTTTCTTAGAGTTCTTCTGCCGTTGCTGTGATTTTCTTGGTATTTTTTCTTTCTTCACGCCCTGCTCAAGCTGTTTTACATGTTCAATCGCTTTCGAAAAGTGCTTCTCAACAAGTGAAGGCCGCGTTGCTTCCAAAGCACGAAACTTTTCATATTCAACCTGGGCCTTTGCCAAAGCGGCTTCGTGACTGATTCGACCAGGATGCGTGAGAATTTCACGTTCACTTAACTTCAGGAAATCATCTAGCTTTATAATCCAATCTCGCATATACATCAGTTTGCGGTTGAGTGCCTGAAGCTCCGCGAAATCAAGATAAAACGAAACGATCCTATTGAGCGCATCGATCTCGTCATGATTAAGATAGTTCTTCGCAATCCCAATATCAGCTTTACAAGGGCGAGCACCGCTCCAAGTTGTGAGTCCCATATTGGGTCTGGAAGCATCTGCACGGTCATGGATTATCTCAGCCGCCGTGTGTCCATGCGCTGCCCAATGCATCTTATTTTGAATTATTGTAAAAAAGGCGCGAGAAAGTTCTGTGTTCGGATCATAATCCACGCTCATAGCGTAGATGTCCAATACCTTGCGCCAAAAGACCTTCTCCGATGAACGAATGTCCCGGATGCGAGCAAGGAGCTCATCAAAGTAGTCGCCACCGCCAGCTTTTTTCAGGCGTTCATCATCGAGCGCGAAGCCTTTGACGATGTATTCCCTTAGCCGTTGAGTCGCCCAGATGCGGAATTGCGTGCCTCTTAACGATTTAACCCGGTAACCGACCGAAATTATTACATCCAAGTTGTAATGCAGAGTGTCATACATCTTCCCATCGCTGGCAGTTATCCGGAATTTCCGGATAACTGACTCCGGTGAGAGCTCGCCTTCATCAAAAACAGTCTGCAAATGCTCATTGATGGTTCGCACGTCCTTCTGGAACAGGTCGGCCATCTGTTTTTGGGTGAGCCATACCGTTTCGCCGGTAATGCGAACCTGAACTCGAGTACGGCCGTCTTCCGTCTGATATAGCAGGAATTCCGAGCTTTCAGGTTCAGTACGAGCCGGAAGGTTTTTCGGGTTGTCATTCATCTTAAACTCAAATTTATTCTGATCCTTCCTGATTGCCATCGGGAGTCTGTTCCATCCCGCTGCCCGCACCGCTGCTTCCCCCTTCCACCACCCTTACTTCTTCTTCCGTCAATCCGTAAAGCTGGTAAACCACCTGGTCAATCAGAGCATCCGTGGCGGCGATCCGTTCTTTCACGGGCGTCAGCTTATCCACACTCTGGTCGAATTCGCTTTTTACATTCTCCTGGAAGCGGCGAGCATCAGGATCAACTTGCAGCCGGCGGCGGTTGGAGCGGAGCACATCAAGCAGAGTGTTCAGGTCGTATTCGTGGTAAGCGCGGACTTTGGTCTTATTGCTCAGGTTGTCTATCTTCGCCGGGTGAAGGGTTCGTTCCAGCCAGGTCAGGAAGCCGCGTATCTCGGTTTGCTTCTCTTTATTCAGCCCGATCATCTGCTCGGCCAGGAACGCCAGCAGGTCATGCACGACATCCGAACGCTCCGGCTGGGCGGCAAGCTGCGCGGCGGTGAAGGCAAGCAAAGGTTCAGGATTGCCGGAGGAAAGATAGGCGGCAAAATGCCCTTTGCCCTCTTCCAGCAGGCGGGCACGGTCAGGGGTAGGGGTGGTGAAGGAGATGCGACGGATGGGAAGATTTCTGAACTGGTCTACTCGAAGGTGGGGAAATAATCCTTCTTCCTGATACGCTTTTCTTGCATAAGCACCTATTAACTTTGACGCAACTATTGATCCAACATAAGCAGGATGATAGTTACCTACAAACTTACATGCAATGTAAACCTGTTGGTCAATTAACCAATCATCTGTTATATATGTACAAAATAGCCGCTCGCCAAGTATTTTGCGGCATAGGATTCTTGGCCCTTTGAAAAAAATTGGATCGCGAGGCTCACTTAGCCAATCACCATAACTTATCCAAACAGAACCATCCCAGGATATTTCATAAGGTCGTATATTATCCCCTCCAAGTTCAGGGAAGTAGGTCGGGTCTTTCTTATAATCACTATGGAAAGCGCGTGACCTTATGATATCTTGAGAATGTTTTGAATGGTGATAAGCGCCAATCCCGCGTCCTGTCGTCGAGACTGAATTCAATTTGATTGATTGAAAATCAATTCTATTCAATATTTGTATAAGTGACCGTTGTCCTTTCGCAATGATTGGATTCCCATCTTTATCCAGTTGAATAGATTGGTGATGAATAATAGATTCCGAATTTACAAATTCATCAACCTCAGTCAATCCAGGATTATCGCAACCTGTGTTTCTTGCGACGATCACAACACAATCAACATCTGCCTCGAAAATATTCTTGCCAAAACCTAAAGTGATGATTTGGTTATCCGATCCAAGCCATCTCCTGAAAGGTCCAGCTTTAGTGCTTGCAATCCACGGATCAGGTACTATTAGTGACCAAAAAGTTCTTGTTAGATTATGGGCTTCCTCTATAAAGAGATAATAAAGATCAACTTGATAAAAAGCCACTGTAAAGGATGCGTCAATATAGGCCCTTGAATCAGAATAAACCGATTCGTTTCTCGAGCTGACGTAAGGTGGATTTCCCACTACCGCATCAAATCCTCTTAGTTCCTTTTGTTTCAATCCTGTCGCGTCAAAGAATATTTCCGGAAACTCCAATTCCCAATGAAAGAACTGCTTTTCTCTCCCGATTGCTTGTGCCGCCTTAAACCAACCCTGTTTTTCCAATCTTTGCCAATCGGCATCTGTGTGCAAGGCATCCACGGCTTCCTGATATTGATCAGCGCTTATGGTTTGCCCGAAGAAGGGAGCCAGCCAGCAAGCGGCCACAGCCCGGTAATGCGGGCGAATGGCTTCCAATTGCTTCCATAGCTCTTCTTTGGCTTTCTCAGTCGTTACATCATGAGTGGGGATATCGGAGATCTGCTGCAACAAGCCCAACATGGGCTTGAGGTGGCGGTCGCGTAATGCTTCATTGAAACCTAAAATCAATTGATCCGGATCTCTCGGATATACCCGCTTGCCGCGAGCATTGAACATCGGCGGTGGTTTGGTCAGGTCATCTTCCACTCTTGCGCCGATCAAGCTATTTCCGCAGCGTAGGTGATGATCTAGGAAGGAGAGCGCCTTGTCCTTGCTCACGGTATGCAGCCAGAGTGAGAGCTTTGCCAGCTCCACAGATAGGGGATTCAGGTCCACGCCGTAAAGACAGCGCTCCACCACCAGCCGCTTGAAATAGGCTTGGGTATCCTCTTCAATGTCAGTCAGAGCGAAGCCATTGCCGTTGATGATGGGATCGGTGGCCATCGCCAGGCTGATAAAGTCCGCCGCGCCGACCAGGAAATGCCCGCTCCCCATCGCCGGGTCAAGGATCTTCAGGTTCAGGTATGGTTCAAGCAGGCGACGCTTCTGAGCTTCGATGAGCTTGTCAAAGTTGGCGACTTGCGCGGGATTATTCTGCGTTTCCCATTCTCTGCGGGTTCTCTTCAGAGATCGGATTTCCGCCTCTACCTCAGGGCGCAGAGCGGCAACCTTTTGGGCTGCCTCGTCCACCAGCGGTCCCACCGTGTTCTCGACGATGTAATCCACGATGTACTTCGGCGTGTAGTAGCTGCCCGAAGCCTTACGCTCGCCCCGGTTGGTCACGAGATAGACTTCTCCCAGAGCGATGCGGCGCGGCGGCTGCCGATGTACCGGTTGCGGGTTGGGAACCTCCCGCTCAGGTTTGTAAAGTGATTTCTTCCCATCCGCAACTTCAACCAGAGCTTCCCCGGCAACGGCCGGCTTCAGTTCCAGCAATCCCTCGTAGATGCTGCCCAGGTGTTGGACGCCCAGGGTATTGTAATCAATATCCTCCGAACCGGGCTGGTCCCACTGCTCTCGCGCATAGGCGAGCATATCCACCGCTTCAGCCAACCACCGGTCGCCCACTTCCCAACGGGTATGTCCCGATTGAGGCGTATATCCAACGTTCGGATGCTTGACGGAGCTAAAAAGCCCGCCATTGTAAGCAGGGATACCGGCCTCACGCACGCCCTCATCGATCAGGTGGAACAGATTGAGCAGGTTGCTCCAGATCCCATTTGATGGCCGCAGGTAGGAGTGGTGGTTGTGGAGATTGGTGCTGATTTGGCGGTGAATGGATTGCAGGCAGTAATCCCGGTAGTGTTCATTATCGCAGGGCAGCAATTTGCGATCTTCGGCATAGAGCAGGAAGAGCAGGCGGTAAAGGACGATCAAGGCATTGGTATGAACCAGCTTCACCGTCTCGGAATCGTTACGGTCAAGCCCATTGCTGGAATAATCGAAGAACCCGTTCATGAGCAGGCGCAGAGCATCGTAAACACTCTCTTTCAACCGTTCGCCAACTCCGGTTGCGTACTCCGTGCTGCCCTTGAATACCTTCTCGACAAATGACACGCCGGAATCAACCGCCAGGAAAGCCGCACGGCGGAAGAAAAAGTAGAAGTATTTGAAAGTCTCGAGGTTGCCGGATTGAAGCAGATCTTCCAGATTAACCTCGTAAAAGACGCCGCCGGCACTGGACTTTTCGCGCTCGTAGAGCCGCCAGATCCGGCCATTGGTTAGAATACCCCACCGGACGCGAGACCGGTACAGGTAATTGCAGATTTGCGCCGAAGGGTTCTCATCATACCCTCGCTGCTTATCCAGGGAAGCAGTCCAGGCTTTGGCATCACCCAAGACCGGCACGTCGCGCCAGTATTCAATGGTGCCCTTGCGCGGTTCGGCAGCAATACGATCCGCAGCCTTGCGGAAGAAGGCATAATCCGGCTGCCGTCTTACGTCCACGTTGGGAATGGATACCTGGACCTCGTAGGCATCACCGGGATTCTGCTCGTGCCAGAGAATATCCAGGACGGAGCGGACGAAATCACGTTCGGTCTGCTGCTCATTGGTGCGGGATGAGAAGCGGGAGGCTTTGGTAGTATAAAGCTGAAGGATTTGGCGGAAGGTTTCTTCTAATCCAGAATTATCCCTCCACTCGGGCATTGCCGTCAAGCGCTCTGAGTCTTTTAGGAAGTGATCGGCAAACAGCCCACGGTTGATGAAGAGCTCAAACCCGAGGGGGAGGCTTGACTGAATGGGGGACATGGAGGCTCCGAATGCTCCGTTATAAGGAAAAGTTCATCGTTATACTGCGTGAATCCGTTTCCCATCGAGAATACTTTGCGCGATGCTTTTAACTTCATCAGCAGCTCCCGATTTGCAGCCGCCCTCGCGTATCAGCCAAGCTCTGATTTCGTTGGAATCATAAGGCACCCCCCGCTTCTTGAAGCTTCTGAAAATCTCAACTATCCTCTTGTGATCCGAAGGATGAGTGAAACAATCACCGCTGTTCATATGGGAGATTTCCTTCAGACGAGCTTCGACTTCGGGATGCATCGGCCGTTGGCTAATTGGTACAGATTGTTGCGATGTTCCCAATTCTGGAACACCCCAGGTATAAATCCAGGGTTGTATCTCTTCGATTCGCCGGGAAATCACCAGGATATCTGTCACCTCGTAGAGATCTTCTACCTTATCAAGGAGTTTTGCCGTAGGATAAAGCGCTAAGACAGGACCATTCCAGGAGTACAGGTCGCGTTGCCTTGCTAAGAAGAGGTTCATGGAAAAATCATCCTTGAACTCTATTTGTTTCGACTGCCTTAGCTGCCTTGCTCGCTTATCGCCAAGAAAATCAGCCAAGATAGAGCCATCTTCTAACTCGTGAAGTTGGTTTATTGCAAAAAGAGATTTTCGCTTCTTGGGATTGTCTTTACCAATCTCAGCCAACCATTTTATGCCGATCCCAATGGCTGACTCATCGGGACCCTCCGAGTTGATGTAGAATCTTGCACGTTCCTTTTTGTTCATAATAGACCTCATTGGATCGAATTTTCTAATTTGGTCGAACTGCCCTTGTTTAACCCAGCCCACTCAGAAGGCTATTCTTCAGCATCATCAGCTTCATCGACATCATAGCCAATTTCATCCGTATCCAGCATTTCAACTGCCCATCTTTCCAGCGCCCAGGCAATAAGCTTCTTGCGGCGCTTGATAACAGCGGTTGGGGTCCATTCTCTATGCTTGGCAAGTTCCTTTTCTATGAACAAGGGCGAATTGCTATAGCAACGCTTATTTGATTTTACGCTTCCAACCTTATCCGGAAATGGCTTATTGCCCAGGTTGCTGTTATCATAAGTCAGCGTAAGATTTCCAATGTCATTAATGAATTTCTTCCGTGCATCACGGTCAAAGCGCTGCTTCCAATAGTCGTTTTTAGGTGTTTGCGGAAGGATATGCTCTATAGTCTCCTGGAGGCTCTTTTGGTCTACGACATCCCAAGGGAGTTTTACCTCCTTCCCACCGGCCAAATATTCCTCGTACTCGTAGAGAAAATACTTCAAGCCAACCCAATCATACCAATTTTCACCTAATGGGGTGAATTCATCTCGCCAATCCTTATCCGGTGAGTAATAGTTTATTAGCCAAACGAGCGATTGGATGGTACCTTCGTAGGAGATCTGCTCGTTGTAGAGCTGATGACCCAAAGCAAACAACCTTGATTGACCGGCATGCGTACGCTTTTGCAGGAAGCGATAAACGCGAAAAGCAAACTTCTCACATAGGGAAAGAACTTCCAAGTACTTTTGTGCATCTGTTGGGTATTTAAGCCGAACGGCAAACAGCAGGGGGAGAAATGGAGCGATGACTTTTACACGGCGAAGCTTCATGGAAAGTGCAATGACTTCGCGCCGAGCCTTGTGGTCTTCAAACAAGGTGAAAGCCCCGGTACGATGAGGGTTCAGGATATCACAGTAGGCAACGGAGGCATCCTGGAGAGTCTGCGTATATGCTGAGATGTCAGCCGAAAGTTGTTTGCTTTGGCCGATGTATTCCTTAAGATGCATCAGCTTTTTGATGGATTTGCTGCCATCCCAATGCCGCCGGTCGGGGTTGTACTTCATCAACCAGTGCGCTCGTAAAAACTGATTCTCATCCGCCCCTGAATTGCTGCCAGTACTCATCAGCCCTTCAAAAATTGTGGTCCAGACGCCATTGATCTTTTCGCCTAATTTATTGTTGGGAATGTTCAATTTGGAGGCGAGATATAGAAGGTAATTTTTAACTTTTTCAAGCTCGGTCAACTGTTTGCCACGATTATTCATCACCTCGAAAATGACACCCACATCGGCGGCATCACCGACCTCATAGAAGGTGACCTTTAGCTGATGGGTAATTTTGTTATGCAGGTTTCTCAAGTATTCATCAAACGCGCCGTTTAAAGTCTTTTTCTCGTCTAACTGTTTTGTAAAAAACGCTTTGGCTGCCAATAAGCGCTGATGGGATGCAATGGATGGACCCGCCGTTCCCGAGTGGTCGGAGATGATGCCCTGCTCAAAGAAATCCTTGCAGTCACGGTTGAGTGTCAGTCGAGGGTGCGGCGATCCATGCTCGTCGTTAATGCAGATAAATTTTCTCTTGATCCCATCGGCCAATTTGGTAAGGGAATGAATTTTTTCAGCCTCGCGCCGGATAACGTCCAAAAGAATGATAAGCGTAGTCAATCTTTGCTGGCCGTCCACAATTTCATGAGTTGTGTGCCTGGTTCCATCTTCATCGATAATCTCGCCGTTGGTATGCTTGACCTTGTGAAGGACGAGGGTTCCGGTATAGTGCTCCTTCTTCTCCGGTAGCAGCTCAATATCTTCGAGTAGCTCTTCGCACTGCTGCTTTTCCCAGGTATATCCACGTTGATAGTCTGGGATGCAAAACAGCCGGCCTTTGCAGACTTCTTCAATGCTGAGCACGTTTTCCATCTTGGGCTCCCTGATAGGCAGATTTGAAGGGGTATAAAAGAAAATGCCCAACCCTGATGCGACAGAGTACGGGCTACGTCAGTCTGGAAGTAAGTTCAGGGTATGGATGCTCCAGCAAGATCTCATTGTTGAAATCCTTATATTCCAGCCTTTTAAAATCGAAAGGCAGTTAGCATTCCATAGAACTTGGTTTGACCCTGAATATAGTGTAAAATTCTCTGAAAGTCAAGATTTGATTTCAAAATAAATTAGATCCATCAATTCTCCCCCGCCACCAACGCCGCCACTTGCCTACCCACATCTTCCCGGCAGTCATCATACAGGCAAACCGTTCTCAGGTCCCGATGGCGGCTGAACTTCTGCACCTTGCGAACGTCCCCGCCCGTCAGGTCCAGAGCTTCGGTAATCGCGGCATGGCGCAAGCCGTGAGGCCGAGCCACCAATCCCGCTTTCTTGCCGAATCGCCGAACCAGGTAGAAAATGGCCGCGCCCGTCAACCGTTCGCCCTTGCCGGCCCGGTCGAAATTGGTAAACAAAGCTCCCGAGCCATCCCCCCGGACCTCGACCCATGCACTCAGAGCATTCAGGGTCGGTTGTGGCAAGGTCATCAATTGCTTTTCGGTTCGCCCCTTGCCTTTGACCGCTAATACCCCCTTGTTCATATCCAAATCTGCTAAATCCAGGCTCGCAATTTCCCCCCGGCGAAGCGCCAGGTCGTACAGCATATGGAGAATGGCAAGATCCCGCTCCCGCTTCCCTGGCTTTTGCCGTTCTGCCTGAGCCAACAGAGCCTTGTAACCATCCCGGCCCGTCCCTCGAGTATCCCGGTAAGGCTCATGCCGCAATCCCGAGACTTCCAGCGCCCAGGTCACCATGCCCAGGGTCCGAGCCAGCTTGACCACCGACCGCAGCGCCGCCAGCCTCCGGTTTACCGTCGCGGATTTCAGTCCCCGATTCATGAGATTTGCCTTATACGCCAGCATCACGGCATTCGCCGCCCCAGGGCCGCCGGAAAGCAACCCTTCCAAAGCCGCCACCGGATCAGCCATCCCACGAAAGCTCGTGAAATCGGCAATATCTCCTTGGTATGCCTTTAAGGTGGTTCCCGAACGACCGGATAGAAACGACTCAAGCAAAGTAGAACTTCCAACCTGGACGGGAGGCGGCGTTGATGGATTGAAGGGCTGAAGCTCAGTGCTCATGATCGTCTCCTGGAATAGAAAAAGCCGGGGGTTGCGTAGCGTTCTATAGGAAACGCCCCTGTTCCTTACGGAGACAGGACCCCCGGCTATTAAACCGGAAAATGAAAATGCCGAGAACTCCTCGGCTGAGTTCCTATAGATTTACACGCAACCATAATATAACAAAAACAAACGCCGAAGTCAAGAACTTTTTAAAATTTCTTAAAATCGCTCCTTCGCTCACAAGCTTGAGCAAGCTTGAAATATCTCCCGAAGGTTGGAAATAGGGTTGGAAATGGTCCGGGAAGGGCATAGAAAAAGGGCTCAGATTCGCATCTAAGCCCTTGTTTCTTATGTGGTAGCGGGGGTAGGATTCGAACCTACGACCTTTGGGTTATGAGCCCAACGAGCTACCGGGCTGCTCCACCCCGCGGTAAGTCGTATAGTATAAGGAATTATCGCGGCCCTGTCAAGGCCTAATCGCATTTTTTCCGTTGCATGGATTATACGCCAAAACCGGCGCCGGGTTCCCCTCACCCGGTTTCGGTAGAATCCTGCCGGGCCGCCACCTTGGCCGCGATCAGTTCGGTATGGGACAGGTTCATCAGGCGGGCCAGTTGGTGCACCAGGTAGTCCTCGTGGGCGTGCAGCGCGCCGTCGGAATGGATCACCCGCCAGACCTCCAGCAGCACCTTGTTCTTGTCCTCGCGGCTTAAGGCTTCATTGATGCGGTTGGTGAACTTCCACAGATCCAGACTGGCGTCGCGGTGGCCTCCGGAGATCTCCATCAGTTCGTGCGCCTCTTCCGGGCTCAGAGTGAAGCGCACCTGCAGGGTCTGGATGACGTGGTCGCGTTCCTCCCCGGTGAATTCATTGTCGGCTTGGGCCGCTTCCATCAGGATGACGCAGACCGCCACCGCCAGACTGACGGGGTCCCGGTCTTGGGACGGGGGGCGATCCGAACTCAGCCATCGTTTTACCGTTTTCAGCATGAGGCATTCCCGGGAATTTAATCTTCAGGCGGAGCGTCCGGTTTTTTCACCACCACGGTGACCACGCGGTTGCGGGAAGCCCGGGCGATACGGAACTGCACCCCTTCCAGCTCGATAGCCTCCCCCGTAGAGGGGATACGTTCCAGGCGGTCAATCAGATAGCCGCCCAGGGTGGAATAGTCGCCCTCGGGGATGGCCAGCCCCAGGCGGCGGTTCAGGTCATTCACCTCGATCCGGCCAGAGACCACCCAGCGCCCATCGGCCAGCGGCCGGAGGCGGGGGGGCTGGCGGTCGTACTCGTCCTCGATTTCGCCGGTCAACTCCTCGATGACGTCTTCCAGGGTGACCAAACCGGCGGTGCCGCCCCACTCGTCCAATACCACGGCCACGGACTGCCGGGAAAGACGCAAGTCGCGGAAGACGTCCACGGCCCGCTTCGGTTCGGCAAAGAAGGTGACCGGCTTGATGATGGAGGCCAAGTCGGGGGGGTGGTCGAGCAGATCGCGGGCGTACACCACACCCAGGATGTGGTCCAGGTCGCCCTCGTACACCGGAATCTTGGAAAAGCCCGTGCTCATGGCCAGGCGGCGCAGGTCCTCGGGGGTGGCGCTGACCTCCAGGGCTTTGATCTCGGTGCGCGGAGTCATGACGTCGCGGGCGCGCAGTTCGGGCAACTGGAACACCCGGGTGAGCAGGGGCTTGCAGGTGGGCGCCAGGGCGCCGGTTCTCAGGCCTTCCAGAATCAGAACCTCCAGGTCGCGGCGGGTGAAGAACTCGCGCACCTCCTCGCGGGCGATGCCGAAGCGGGCCAGGATGAAGTAGGTGGCGGCGCGGGCCAAGTAGATGACAGGGAAGATCAGTGTGCGAAAGATCCGCAGCAGCACCGCGACCCACAGAATCAGCCGGTCGGCCAGGTCGCGGGCCAGGGATTTGGGAATGACTTCGCCGAAGACCAGGATCAGCAGGACGCTCCAGAACAGGATCCAGCCGGAGGGGACGCCGAACCGGGTCAGCCAGGCCGCCATGAGCGAGGAGAAGGCGATGTTGACGAGGTTGTTGCCCACCAGGGAGGTCATGACGAAGCGGGCGGGTCGTTCCAGGAACCAACGGGCCAGCCGCGCGCGGCGGCTGCCTCTTTCGACCAGGCCCTCCAGGCGGATGCGGCTGGCGGTCAGGAACACCGTCTCGGCGCCGGCGAAAAAGGCGGACAGCAGCAGGGTCAGGATAATAAGGATTTCCTGCATCGTCAGGTCCGGACCTCCAGGATGGCGGAACCGAAGCGTTGGACCAGGGCGTCGCGGCACTCGTCCAGGCGGCTGGCGGGGAGGGCCAGGCGCATGCGGGCTGACGCTCCGAAGGAGAGGGTGACTACGGCGGCGCCAAAGCGGCCGGCCACCGCCCGGACCGTGTTGATGATTTCCGGGGCGGCGACCACGTCGAGGTAGCCCTGCCGCGTTTGCGTGCGGCGGCCGGAGTCCTCCAGGGCCAGCCGGGCGGCTTCACCGAAGGCGCGCACCAGTCCCCCCTTGCCCAGCTTGGTGCCGCCGAAATAGCGTACCACCACCACCTGCACGTTCACCAGCCCCACGCTGCGGATCTGGGCCAGGATGGGCGGTCCGGAAGTGCCCTTGGGTTCGCCGTCGTCGGAGCTGCGTTCTGCGCCATCCGCCAGGCGATAGGCGAAGGGCTGGTGGCTGGCGTCGTGGTACTCGCGCTTCAGGGCGGCGCGCTGGGCGGCGGCTTCGGCCTCACCCTCCACCCGGCGAGCGAAGGCAAAGAACCGGCTGGCCTGCACGCGGAGCTCGGCGCGGCCGTCACGGGCGAGAGTGAGATATTCGTCGGATGCAGGATCCATTCCGGATCAGGCGAGGCTTGAAGGGGTGACACACCGGCGCGGCGCGGGAGAAGGCCTCTGACCGCGGGGCCGGACGTTTTGTTGTACGTCCCACCGGATGCCCGGTTCCGGTTCTACGGCCGCGGCGGGACCATCTGCGCCGGAACCGCCCCAGCCGGTTGCTCCAGGTCTTCGGGCCACCAGGCGGGACTGCGGGGCAGGCAGTAAAGGGAATCGGGATACTGGCTGACACCATCCAGGGCCACCCAGCGGCGGCCGTCCCAGCGCTGGATCTGGGACAATTCCTGGCGGTAGTCCGTGCGCCCGGGGGGCGGCAGATTACAGATCTCCCCCCACATCAATCTCGCCCCCCAGGGGCCGTCGGGATATTCCAGGGTGAAGGATCCGGTTTCCGCCTGGAAATGATAGGTGTAGCCGCACAGGCGGTCGAGCAGATCCTTGCTGGCGTTGCATTCCAGGACTACCGCGAAGTCGCCCTTCATATCCGGGCGTAGCAACTTCACGTTCATGGGCCGGTGCAGACGGCGCAGCACGTCCGGCAGCGGGAAACGGTAACATTCCACCGAGTCGCTGTGGCTGGGATAGGCAAACTGCCCGTCCGGGATGCCTTGCCTGAAACAGGCCAGCATGGCGAAGCCGTCATCGGGATCGCGCGTCCCGGTCCACAGCTCCTCATGACCCTCCTCCGGAACGGCTAAAAGCGCAAACCACCAGTCCATCTTCCATTGCTGCGCCTTGACGACCCCTGTCAATCCGTCGATCCACGCCAGGCAGTTGGCGCGATGCCCCCGTTCATTGAACCAAACCTGTACCAGATCCGCCCCACCGCCGGGGCGCCAGCGGACGAAGCTGTTGCGGACCAGGTACATCTCGGGATCGCGCGCACCGGGAAATGGCGAGCTCTGGCGGGATTGCGGCAGCTCCCATCGCAGCCGGCCCTTGCGGTCGAACAAAAGCTGACGCGCGGTCCGATGCTCGTTGCGGCACTGGTAGAGCCAATCGCTGTCTGTCCCCAGCAGCACCTCGCCCTCGCCATCGCCATCGATGTCGTAAATGATGTCCGTGATGGGAGTGGCAGCATCAGGAGGCATATCGCTCTGCAGCGGCAACCAGCGCCGGCGCGCTCCAGCGCTCAGGTCATAGGCCCAAAGGAATTTGCGGTCGCGGTTATAGACATAGCGCAGCGGGCTCTGCGGCGGCGCCGTAACGTAACCGGGCTGGGGATCAATCCAGGGGCGCATTTGCGGCCACCAGGAGAAAAATCCCCACGCCGCGGCCAGGATGACAAGGAAGGGTAGCGCCAGCGTATTCAGGTACGGCTTGTTCATCCTTCGCCACATCCAGCCCACGGCGGTGGCGGAGCGGCGGCGCAGGGCGCAGCGCCGGTCGTCGAAAAGGTCGCGCAGGGTTTCCAGGGGGATGATATCGAACCGGCGCCGGGGGAATTGTGCGGCCCAGGGGCGGACCAGGTCCCGGGCTGCTTCGGCCTGCCCGGCGGGTACCCCCACCGCCTCCAGGCGGCTGAAGAAGGCCGCCTCCAGCTTCAGGGGCAGGGTGTCGGGGTTGACCGGCAGCAGCCGGCCGGCGGCGTCCACGTCCCCGGTCAGGGCG
>QZKV01000057.1 GCA_003599575.1 Desulfobacteraceae bacterium
GGTGATTGGTTGCGCCATCGAGGTCCATCGGGAGCTTGGGGCCTGGCCTGCTCGAATCGACCTATGAGCAGTGCCTGGCGCACGAACAAGCGCTTTGTTATCTGACTCCTTCGTGCTCTTCGTGCCCTTCGTGGTGAAGAAAACGAATGCGAACATCGCTTGCACCTGACGGGAACTCCGTTGCGCTCCGTTCCCGCAGGTGAAGCGCGCGTTAATCTTTTGTCTCGTGCATGGGCACGGTTCGGAGGTCGATGGTTCCGCGGGGCTTTGGGAAGAGTTTCCTTTGCGTCAGGCCCCATTGCCGGGCGCCAGGCGAAAGATGCGGCCGCCGGAGAAATCGATCACATAGATTTCTCCGGCGCTGTCCTGACCGAACGAGACGATCAGCAAGCCCGACTCGATCAGCAGCTCGGATGTGCGTCCGCCGCTGGCGGCATCCACCAGGCGCCAGATCCGCCCGGAGACGAAATCGCCGTAGATATAATCACCGCCCAATGCGGGGACGGCCGAACCGCGATACACATATCCGCCGGTGATCGAGTGGTCGCCGTTGGCGTGGTCGTATTCGGCCACCGGCGCGGCCAACCCGGTCGCATTGCAGGTAGTGGCCTGGTAGCAATGGGTGCCTTCCAGAATATTCCAGCCGTAGTTCTGCCCCGCGGCGACCAGGTTGATCTCCTCCCAGTCATCCTGGCCCACATCGGCGACCCACAGATCACCCGTTTGGGCATCGAAGCTGCCGCGCCAGGGATTGCGAAATCCCCAGGCGTAGATTTCCGGACAACCCTCGCCCACACCGCAGGCGGCGCTGGCGGAAAATGGATTGCCCAGGGGAACGGCATAGGGCCGGTCGGGCTCCAGGCGATCCACATCGATACGCAGAATGGACCCCAGCAAAGTGTTCCGATTCTGGGCATTGCCGTCCGGATCCCCTCCGGAGCCGCCGTCTCCCAGGGCGATGTACAGGTAACCGTCCGGACCGAAAGCGATCCAGCCGCCGTTGTGGTTGCTGAAGGGTTGATCGAGGCTCAGAAGAATTTCTTCACTGGCGGATGCAAAACTCAGGCCGCCGTCGTTGCTGCTGAATGCGGAGATAAAGGTCGTCAAGGGACCGCCCGGCCCGGTGTAGTTCACATAGATTTGGCCGTTTTGCCCGAATGCGGGATGAAACGCCATCCCCAGCAAGCCGCCTTCGCCGGCCGCATCCACTTTGTCGGACAAATCGAGAACGATCTGGCTTGCAGTCGCGTCGGCCCCCACAAATGTGCGCACCAGCCCGCCTCGTTCGACCACATACCAGCGTTGGGGTTCGCTCGGATGCTGGAGCAAGACGACCGGGCTGTCAAATGTCAGGTTGGGAAATGCTTCGACCAGAACCGGCGGCGCGTCGAGCGTGCTGGCGGGTTCGGTTGAAACACTGGAGGTGTCGCCCGCGCCGCCCCCTCCCCCGCCACCGCAGGCCGCCAGCCAGAAGACGGATAAACCGGCGGCAGCGCGTAAAACGCTTAAAACTCGATCTTTCATGGATGGGTCCTCCCCGGATATTAGGCGCAATCAGGGAGCGCTCAGGGCACCCCGCATGCGTGTATTGATATCAAGATTCTCCAGGGCCAGCCGGACCGCATCCCCCAGATTGGGATGGGCTTGCAGGTAGGTATCGGCAAAGCGGCGCACTTCTTCTTCACGATCAAGTCCGCCCAAGGGTATGATGGCCGTAATGACCCGCTCATAGAGCAGCGGATGGAACGTCTCCAGGGTCTTCAAGTTGGTTCGGTACCAGTCCCACAAATGGGTTTGGGCGGCCGGGTTGGCCGAGGCAGCCACGATGGGAATGAAACGGTTGCGCGGCGGCACCTTGTCCAAGGCAAACGCCAGGGCCTGCTCCGTCCACTCCCAGTTTTGAAAAGCGCCCAAGGCGCTCAGAATGTTCAAACGTTCGTGCTCGCTGGGCGACTCGCCGAATCGCCGGAACAGCCATGCCAAAGCGGGGCGACCGCGCGTCCAGGCGCCGATCTGCATGACCGCCCGGGCAATATCGGGGTGCACCGCGCGCCCGGCCATGAGCTGTTCGAACCGATCGTGGGCAAACGCGACGGCCGGTTCCGCCCCCCACACCGCGGCCTGCCAGAGCAGTTGCTCACGCAAAATGGCCGTGGTCTGAGGTTCACCGTCCGCCGGGTCAAAACCGATGCGCGCAAGCACCGGTTCGACCAGCGCCCGCGCCCGCGCCGCGATGGCCGCGCGCTGCTCTTCAGGAGCGGTCAGCAAGGCCTGAAACAGGTGTCCGGCCGCACTGGCCAGCGGCAGAAAAGCCGATTCGCCGCGATACCAATCCAGAAAAGCCAGATAGTCGTCCAGGGGGCGGCGCCCCTGGCGCACCAGCGCATACAGGTCGTTCTGGATACCCCAGCGATCCTCGACCCCCAAGGTGCCGTCCGCGATGCGGCGGCCCAGTGCGGCCAGGTTCTCGACATCCTCGTAGCAGACCCGGTAAAAGCCCGCTTGGTCGCAGTTGAGCTTGTATGCTGCGCTACCGGGCGGCAACGTCACCTCCGCGGTCGTCTCCGGCATCAGCAGGGCGCGCTCCTGCCGCTCGCCGTCTGTGGTCCAGATGGTCATGGTCAGCGGCACGATCCAGCTCTGCGCGTTGGGATGCTCCAGGTAGGTAAAGCGCTCCTGGGACAAGCGCAAAGTGTCGCCCCGGCGTGACGCCGTGATAAGCGGATGACCCGGCTGGCCGATCCAGCTTCGCATCATGGCCGTAATCGGCTGGGCCGAAGCCTCTTCAAAGGCTTGCCACAGGTGCTGGCTTTCCGCGCATTCGTACTGGTGCCGGCGCAAGTATCCGCGCACACCCTGCTGATACGCCTCCCGGCCGATATAGCCTTGGACCATGCGCAGGATGCTGGCCCCTTTGTTGTAAATGATCGGGGCCGTGCTGGTATTGATGACCACATGCTCGCCGCCCGGAATTTCGATGGCGATGGTGTCGCGCAATCCATCGCGGGTAAAGGCGGCGGCGGTTTCGGTGAGCAGGAATTGATCCCAAATCCCCCAATCAGGATGGTAATGGGCCACCACGCCGAAACCGAAATAGGTGGCGAAGCTCTCATTGAGCCACAGATACTTCCAGTCGGCCGGCGTCACCAGGTTGCCGAACCACTGATGGGCGATTTCATGGGCGATGACCTCACAGATGCGCTGAACGCCGGCCTTGGATGTCAGGTCGGGAAAGTGCAGCAACAAATTTTCCCGGAAGGTGATGGCGCCCCAGTTTTCCATGGCGCCGAAAGCGAAATCGGGAACGGCGATCAGATCCAGCTTGGGCAATGGATAGGGGATCCCGTAGTACTCCTCGCAGTAGCGCAGCGCCTTGCGGCCGAAGGAGAGCCCCAAAGCCGTGGTATGGCCGAGTCCCGGCAGATGGGCCAGGCGCACGCGCCGGTCTTGGCTGTCCTGGGCGAGCTCAAAATCGCCCAATCCGAAAAAGAGCAAATAGGTGGACATACGCGGGGAGGGTTGGAAATCCACCCGTTTGCGTCCATCCCCCAGCACCTCCTCGCGCACCGGCAGGGTGTTGGCCAGGACGGTTTTGGTTTCCGGAACGGTCATGCTCAGTTCGAAAATCGCTTTATGCACGGGGTGGTCCATGCACGGCAAGGCCTGCCGGGCCGAACTTTCCTGGAACTGCGTGACGGCCAGGCGGTAGGTTTGATGATCATGATTGGCCTGACTGCGGTAAAAACCGGCCATCTTGTCGTTGATGATTCCCTGGTAGGCGATGTGCAGATCGATGCGGCCTTGGATGGCATCCGGCAATTGGAGCGTCAGGGCTTCCCTGGCCGGATCCACCGAAAAAGGCAGGTTCACCCATTGCTCCCCCCGGCGCAACCGGCATTGCCATACCGCTAATTCCAAAAGATTGAAGGTCAGGGCTTTGATCGGACCATCGGCTTCGATCTCTATGGCGACATCGCCTCTGAATTCAAAACGATCCATATCAGGGGTGAGATGAAGGGCGTAGCGCCGGGGGTGAATGTTTGGCATGAATCGTCCTTTCTTGAAAGTGAAGTTGCGCTATCATTTACGGAATGCATATACCTGCATTCCGCTGTCCGTGATGTTGGGCAATATAAGAACGCCATGTTTCCCTTGCAAACCAGGCATGCCTGACGTATTGTACGCTCAGTGTTTTTGTCATAATCCAGGGATATTATATTCGATACAGTCAACTCAGACTGCCGAAGCAGGCGTGAAAGACCGCACGGCCGCCTGCAAAAGAGGACCCGGTCGGACCGCGTTCGGGTAAAAAACAGGTTTTCAAACCATGGAAAAAACCGTCAAAATTCTCGTCATTGCATTTGCAGTAGTCGGCCTTGGGCTGCTGGGCTATTATTGGATTAACCAGTGGCACAACCGCGAACTGGCCCTTGCCAGGGAGCAGGAAAGACAGATCCACCAGCAACGCATCGCCCAAATGGAGGCCGAGCTTCAGAAGCTGATCGAAGAGGTGGGCCCGCATTCCCCGGCGCTTTCCGGCGATACCGACATGGCCGATGTGTTTGGTTCTCAAAAGCCCATGACGGCCATCCAGGCCACCGATTGCAAAAAGGTCACCTCCCAGGCCGTCGCTTTTTTCCAGTATCTGGACAGCAAAGCCTATCTGCTCTCGCCGGGCGCCAATGCGCGGGCCGAAGTGGTTTTCGAGGACCTTTTCAAGCAGCTCACCGCCCATCCGCCGACCAATGTGGGCGAAATGGATAACCTCTACACCCTCATCCGCAATGTGACCCACTTCTACCGCGTTCTGGGAAAGGATCGCATCGATCTGGTCAAAGAGATTCTGCAAAACGAATCGGCTGTCGTCGAACCCGCCATGGCCGTCATGTTCACCTGGATGACCACCTGCAACGCCGGCGATGGCGGCCCTTTGGACTCCACCCGTCTCAAGAGCATGTACCAATACGCCTGTTTCTTTCTCAATACTTTGGGCGGGCGCGGCTACCTGCTGCGCCGCGACAGCAAAACACGCATGATGATCAATTACTACTCCCTGCTTCTTGTCGATATGGCCAACGATGCCAAACTCAATGTCTTCGGGATCGATGTCCGGCCGCATATCGATTACGTCTTCTACGATATCAACAACCAGAAGGGGCTCATGTACCGGCAGCGCTATCTGACCAACTTGGCGGCTTTGAAGAATAAATATCAGTAAGATCGCTTTTAAATGGTTTCTATTCCCTTGGCTGTATAGTTGACCATGGTCATGTAAGTCTCCATGACATGCCCTCCTATTTTTTTTTATTCAAGAATTCCTGATGTGCTGAAACAAAATCCAGTCCCTGTCGGCCCTTATCGGGGAGACGGCAACGGCGAACCCCATGGAGAAGAAGCCGGGCGGTTCTTACCCGCGCGGATTTTTCCTGTTGCAAACGCACCGATTTGGTGGAATTGTCGAGCAAAAATCGGGTTGTCAGCAAAACCTTTCCTCTGTTCGACGGCTTTGCCCCTCCAAGCCGAATCATCTCCAGATTTACTCAAGCGCTTGCGTAGCAGGAAATCGAAGTTCGGTAATTTGAATGACCGCGCTTCCGGATTTCATGCGATCAGGCGGCAGATCGCTTCTCTTTTGGAAATCGGTAACCAATGAAAGGAGGTTGTCATGGCTCAAACCGATCAAAGGTCAGGACTCGAATTTCTCAAGGATTGGGGCGCCAAACTTACCAACTGGACCGAAAAATACATCCCTGACGCTCTCGTTATTGTCTGGATCCTCACGATCATCACCTTCATAATGGCTCTGATTTGGGGAGATGTCGGTCTGGGCAAAGCCGTGCAGGCATGGGGTGACGGCTTCTGGGCACTGCTCTCATTTGCCATGCAGATGTGCCTGATCATGATGACAGGCTATATTCTGGCCTGTTCTCCCCCTGTCCGATGGCTGCTCAATGGGATCTCCGGTTGGGCCAACAAAGACAAACCCTGGCAGGCCATTGTCATCATGGCCCTCTTCTCAATGATCAGCGCCTGGTTTCAGTGGGGCATCAGCCTGATCGGCAGCGCCATGTTGGCCCTCTACATCGTCAAAAACAACCCCAAAGTGGATTATCGTCTGCTGGTGGCAGCGGCATATCTGGGCCTTGGCTGCACCTGGCACGCGGGCCTGTCGGCATCAGCGCCCCTGTTGGTCAACACCCCTGACAACTTCCTGATCAAAGGGGGCTATCTCACCGAAACCATCAGCACCAGCCTGACCCTGTTTTCTCCTTTCAATATCATCCTTCTTCTCATCATCATTGTTGTGGTCACCACGATGATGGCGCTCATGCATCCTTCAGCCGAGAAGACCTACAAAGTAAAACCCGAGCTGATGGATAAACTGAAGCTTTACGAAGCGCCTCCACGGCCGTCCGGGACGACAAGCTTCTCGGTGTGGGCCAACTGGTGGTGGGGATGGAATGTCCTGGTGGCGTTGGCCGGATTCTGGTGGCTCGGGTGGAAAGTTTCGCAGGCGGGTTTTGCAAAGGCCATTAACCTGGATAATATCAATTTGTTTTTCCTCATACTGGGGATTCTGTTCCATTTTCGGCCCTGGAGCTTTCTCAAAGCCGCGGAGGATGCCGGCAAGGCCATATGGGGCATCGTCATCCAGTTCCCGTTTTATGCCGGCATCTTCGGTCTTTTCAAGTTCACCGCCCTGGCCACCGTCTTCACCAAGGCGTTCGTCACCGTCGGCAGCGGCAGCACCTTCCTGCTGATCACCTACTGGTATGCCGGTCTGCTGAATTACCTGATTCCCTCCGGAGGTTCGGAATGGGCGGTTACGGCCCCCTACCTGCTTCCGGCGGCCAAAGAGCTCGGCGTGGCTGCGCACAAAACCGTCGTGGCCTATGCCTGGGGAGACATGCTGACGGACATGATCCAACCCTTCTGGGCCATTGCCATGCTGGCGGTGGCAAAGCTGGAATTCAGGGAGATCATGGGGTGGCTGCTGCTGGTCTTCTTCGTTTACGCCATCATCACCTCCACGGCGTTCCTGCTCTACCCCCTTTTCTAAGGGGGACGCCCTTTATATTCTAAGGGGGACGCCCTTTATATTTATATATTCGTCTAAGGGGGACGCCCTTTATATTTATATATTCGCATGAACTCGGAAGGGACGGCGGTTGGGGAAGTTCAATTCTTCTCAACCGCCGTCTTTTTGAAAAACCCGCTCATCGGTCGCGTACGCTCCCCACTAGAAGTTTATGCGAACTCCGCCCATCAGGGCATGCGTTTTGTATTCGGCTTCAAAAAACTCGAAATCCGGGTCTTCCGTGGCGAAGTAGCGATATTGAAAATCGATCTTCATGTTATAGGCCACCGCAAAGCTTACACCTGCCATGAATTGGTAAGCAAATACGTTGTCATCGTCTTCACCCCAAAAATCGACATCGGCCGCCACATTGGCGATGCCTGCGCCGGCCCCGATAAACGGGCTGACGCGATAACCCGGCATCAAATCAAAAAAGGCGTTGCCCATGGCCGAAAATGAGGAAAAATCCCCACCCAGGCCGTCAGGGAACTGTCTGTCCACGTCGTTAAAACGGAGTCCTATCTCGAATTCCGTGCGAAGCCCGGTGCCGAAATCATAACCAATCGCCCCGGTGATCCCTAACCCGGTGTCGAATTCAGCCTCATCACGCACACCGTCGAACCAGGTGACATCCGAATCCTCTAACAAAAGCGCCCCAACGTTGCCGGAAAAGTACATGCCCGGGCTCTGGGCACATGCAATCGAGGCGCCCGCCCCCCATATCAGGGCTATTGCCAAAAAAACCAAGATCTCTTTTTTCATAACGACCCTCCTGTTTCATAACGACTCTCCTGTTTCATAACGACTCTCCTGCTGGATTTTTAGTTTACGGGATGATGAAGTGGGTTGGAGCAATTTCATCAGGTGCATGGCACGGACCAGCCGCGCCGGCTGTAACTTGCGCCGCCCATTTCCCAAGGATCGCTTTCCATTTGTGCTTATCGGCCGATCACATACCGGTGGGGATCGACCTCTTCCCGCAATACCCTGAGTTCCTCGTCCGCGGGCGGCGCGGTTTGCCGCAGTCTATCCACTCTGAGCAGTTCGAAGCCGCAATTGTCGCGCACATCCTCTTCGGCGTACCCGGGATTGATGGAGATGATGCGCATTCGTTTGGAAAGCGGCTCGAAATCCATGACGGCCATGTTGGTGATGATCCGATACGGCCCGCAGCCTTTGGGCAGTCCGGCCGCTTCCCGGGCATTGCCCCCCGTGAGATAGCCGGGAGTGGTGATGAAGTCGCATTTCTCCACGAAGCGCCGGCTGTCCTGGGGGGTCACCACGATGGTGCGCCAGCAGAAGGAAGCAAAATCATTGGCACCGCCGCTGCCCGGGAAACGGACCTTGGGCTTGGCATGATCCGGCCCGAGCTGGGTGGAATTCATGTTCCCGTACATATCGATCTGGGCCCCGCCCAGAAAGGTGTAGTCGATCATGCCCCGGGCGCAGGTTTCCATGATCTGCACCATCCCACTGGCCTTGACCGCCCGAAAAAAAGTCCTGGAATCGCCCACCGAAATGGGCATTTCGGGCAGCAGCGGCGCCACGCCCCCGGCTTCGAAGACGATCAGCAGGTTGGGCGCATGGGTTTTTTGCGCCAGCATGGCGGCCGCGCAGGGCACCCCCGTGCCGACACCCACCGAAGCCCCGTCGGTAAGCTCGCGGGAGGCCACACAGACCATCAGCTCCATGGTGTTGTAATCAGCCATTTTCACCTCCCTTATGCTTCTCGACGGCCGCATAAAAAAGCTCCTTGCGCCGCAGCGACAGCATCTTTGGCAATCCGCCGTTCAACTGCAGATAATCGAAATGGCTCTGGCAGCCGTAAATGTTGGCATCCAGAAACGCTTCAAACGCCTCGGGATCTTTTTCCACCCGCATCCACTCCTTCAAGTGCTCCTCGTCCGAAAAATACTCGTAGGGCATATTTCCGGGATAGCTGCCGTAAGGCACTTCGCACACGGCATCCACCAGGTAAAACGGGATCGAAGTGCGCGCGGGATCGGAGCGGATTTCCTCGCCCGGAACGATTCGCTCGGCCGTAACGATCACCCGTTTGGCGGCCCTGGCGACATCCAGATCGGCCACGCTGATACCCCGGATGCGGCAGTTGCCGTAAACATCGGCTTCGTGCACGTGGATGGCGGCCACATCCGGGTACAAGGCCGGCACCAGCAAATAGGGTTGTCCGGTGAACGGACAGCGGATCGTTTTCCCGGCGCCGTAGGTGAAGGTGTCCGTACCCAGGGAGCACCGGACGGGCAGAAAGGATACGCCCATGGCCGCAGCCCTGAAGCGGATGGCCAGGGCGTAATTGGTCCATTCCGTGATCCGCACCGCCCCGCTTTCGATGTATCTGCGGGCATTGGGGGACAGCCCGCGCGCTTCCAGGCCCACGATATAAGAGGCATCCAGCCGGCTGAACACCTTGCCCGCGGCCAGGATCTGGAAATCGTGGGTGGCGGTATGTCCGGCAAACCCCATGTTCCTGATGCCCTTGCGGAGGATCTCGTGACAAACCGCCGTGGGGATGCGGTTGGCCCCGAAGCCGCCGATGGCCAGGTAATCCCCGTCATGGATAAATTGACCGACCGCCTCTTGGACGGTCATCAGCTTGTTTTCCAGTTTTCGGGATTTGTGCCTGAAAAATTCCCTGGCATGATCCGGATCGATGTCCGTAAAGAGCTTGCCCAATCCTTCATTCAGGACTTCCATCATAGGCACTCCTTTGGTGAGAGGGCGTAGACCGCCTCCATGGGTCTTTCGGTGACGACCAGCTCGAATCTATCAAACCAATTTTCGTGCCATCTTGGGGCTTTTGGATAACTTGTATAAAATCGGGTATTTTTCAGCAGGTGGGCACGCAGACCCAAGGCTCCCGGTGAAGGCGGGGTGTTGGAAAATATGACAAGGTGTAAACAGGCGGTTTGGGGATGCGGAAGAGGCCGTACGCGAAGAAAGCGATCCAGGCCATCGCGTCCAGCGCAGGGAGAGCCGCGCGGGTGTTGGGATGACCTTATGTGAAAACGCCGCCATCTTGCCACCGGCAAGATTCCCAAGCCCCAAGAATCGCCACCCCTTGATCACGCCTTTTCAAGCCTACCCGACCATGGACAAACCCCATCATCCTCATCGCCAATTCGGGAAAATATGGGCCAATTATTGCCGTGCCGCGGAAAAAGAAACCCGGATAGGCGGCGAGCGCTACAAGTCCAGGGATCCAGGAGGTCACCAACACGTAAAAACGGCTGATAAAGTTGCTATTTCCGGATTATCTGCGCTCATTATGGGCTGTTGGCACGACCCAATTTGATGACTATGGTCTGATCAAGAAAGGAAATGGTATGCAGGCGTGGACGACCACACCGGGGCGAGCTGGATCGGGGCTTGTGCAAAATGTGCCTGAACCGGAGCTGGCCGAAGGGGCCGTTTTGGTTCAAACATCGAGTATAGGTGTATGCGGAACTGATCGGGACATTCTGGCGGGCCAATACGGTCAAGCGCCGGAAGGTTCGAATTACCTGATCCTTGGCCATGAGTCGCTGGGCCGGGTGCTTACAGCACCCGCAGAGAGCGGCCTTGGCGCCGGGGACCTGGTGGTGGGGGTTGTTCGGCGACCCGATCCGATCCCATGCGCCAACTGTGCGGTGGGTGAATGGGACATGTGCCGCAATGGTATGTTTACGGAACGAGGCATCACCCGGCGTCACGGTTACGGATCCGAGCGCTTCCGGGTGGAGCCCGAATTTGTAATCAAGATCGCACCTTCTCTATCAGGAGTCGGGGTGCTGTTAGAGCCTGCCAGCATCGTTGCCAAAGCATGGGAGCAAATCGAGCGCATCGGCTCCAGGGCGCTCTTTAAGCCCGAGCGGGTGCTGGTCACCGGTGCGGGTCCGGTGGGCCTTTTGGCTGCACTGCTGGGTTCACAGCGTGGACTCGAAGTGCATGTGCTTGACAGAGTGACCGACGGGATTAAGCCGGATTTGGTCAAACAACTGGGCGCCCACTTTCACAGCGGTTCTGCAAGCGAGGCTTGCCCGGATGCCGATATTGTCATTGAATGCACCGGCGCAGGTCAAATCGTCATCGATGCCATGCGTTCCACCAGGCGAGGGGGCATTGTTTGTTTAGCCGGCATTTCTTCCGGCGTACGCGAAATTCGTTTCGACGTGGCTGCCTTCAACCAAGGCATGGTGTTGGAAAACGATGTGGTGTTCGGATCGGTCAATGCCAATATGCGCCACTACAGCATCGCTGCGGAGGCACTTGAGCGCGCCGACGTGGAGTGGATAGAGCGCATCATCACGCGCCGCGTGCCGCTTGCGCGCTGGAGCGATGTGCTGGATCACGATCCGAGTCGCGATGCAAAAAGCATTATCCAATTTGCACATTAAATCTTCCAGGTGCCTGTGAGTACGTATGCGGCTTAAGATTGAAGAGTACGCTCTTATCGGCGACCTCCAAACAGCAGCCCTTGTCGGCATCAATGGTTCCATCGACTGGTTGTGCTTTCCGCGCTTTGACGGTGGGGCCTGCTTTTGCGCTCTTTTGGGCGGCGAAGAGCACGGGTACTGGCAGATCGAACCGTCTGAGCCTATCCTTGGCGTCAGCCGGCGCTACCAGCCCGACACCCTGGTGCTTGAGACCGATTTTAAGACCGCTTCCGGCATCGTACGCGTTATCGATTTCATGCCGCAGCGTTCCATTGTGCCAGACCTTGTACGAATCATCGTGGGTGTAAAGGGCCGGGTCAAAATGCGCATGCGCTGCGTAATCCGTTTCGACTATGGTAAAAACATCCCCTGGGTGACACGGACGGAGCGTGGCATACGAGCGATCGCCGGACCCGACTGCCTGCTGCTGTCGAGCAGCGTTCCGATGCGTGGCAAAGACCTGAGCACGGTGGCCGAGTTCGAGGTTGCGGAACAGCAGCGTTTGTCGTTCTTACTCACCTGGTATCCCTCGAATCAAATAAGCCCACCACCCGCCATCGATCCCGAAGAGGCGCTGGAACAAACGATAGCGCTCTGGCGGGAATGGGCAGGAAAATGTTCGTATCGGGGTCGCTATCGCCAGGCGGTGGTTCGCTCGCTGATCACACTGAAGGCTCTCACTTATTCGCCCACTGGAGGCCTTGTGGCGGCTGCGACGACCTCGCTGCCCGAGCAGTGGGGCGGGCCGCGCAATTGGGATTATCGCTTCTGCTGGTTGCGTGACGCGACGTTTACCTTGTACGCAATGGTCAGCGCGGGCTATGCAGACGAAGCGCGCGCCTGGCGCGATTGGCTGATGCGGGCGGCCGCCGGAGAACCCTCGCAGCTGCAAATCATGTACGGTCTTGCGGGAGAGCACCGCCTGCCGGAGCTCCAACTGCCATGGCTGCCTGGATATGAAGGCGCCCGTCCGGTTCGCATCGGCAATGCGGCTCACAGTCAGTTCCAATTGGACGTATTCGGGGAGATCATGGACCTGCTGCATGCGGCCAACCGGGTGGGCATCGATCCCAGCCAGGAATTTTGGAAAATGCAGTGCCTCTTGCTCGAGCGACTTGGAAAGTTGTGGCAAGAGCCCGATGAAGGCATCTGGGAAGTGCGAGGTCCCCGACGCCATTTTACCCACTCCAAGATAATGGCGTGGGTGGCCTTCGATCGCGGCATCAAAAGTGCCGAACACTTCGGCTTGCCCGCCCCGCTTTCCCGCTGGCGGGCGTATCGGCAGGCGATCCACGAAGAGGTGTGCAAGAAAGGCTTCAATCCGACCGTAGGTGCCTTTACTCAGTTCTACGGGTCAAGCGCTCTTGATGCGAGTTTGCTCTCCATACCGCATCTTGGGTTTTTGCCGGCCACCGATGCGCGCATGCGCGGCACCATCGCCGCAGTGTGCAGAGAACTCAGTGTGGATGGACTGCTTCTGCGCTACAAAGAAGACGCCGCCGATGACGGTTTGCCTCCCGGCGAAGGCATCTTTCTTCTTTGCACCTTTTGGCTGGCCGACAACCTCATGCTGATCGGTGATCGTTGCGCATCGCGCAACCTCTTTGAACGGCTGCTTGCTCTGCGCAATGACGTCGGCTTGCTTTCCGAGCAGTACGACCCGATACGAAGGCGCATGCTCGGCAACTTTCCGCAGGCCTTTTCGCATGTGGCGCTGATCAACACCGCATTTAATCTGGAATCAAGCCATGGACCGGCCCAAGAGCGCCCCGGAAGCTGACGGCTTCACATATGGCCACCCGTCTAAAATATCACGAACAAGTATCATAGTGCTTGTTCATCTCAATGAACCCAAAAGGACCGGGTAGGTCAGGTATGCACCCGATGAAAAACGTCAACACAATCGAGAATCAGGAAAAGAAAGAAGCGCCGGAAAGGGAGCGCTCCGAGTTACTCCGACGCCTGCAGGATTGCTGAAAACGCCGATGCTGATACCGGCCTTCGCTTGGCTGGCATTGCTGGCAGGAGAGCTGATCTGGGGTGACGGTTACCCGAAAAAGCCATGCCGGTGATTTTCAACTATTACCGAGAGTATTTCACCATGTTGTTCATGCACAGAGTATGGATGAAAGCACTTTGAAGTCTTTACGTCTTCATGTCATGATAATTATAATAGACTATTGGCTTGCATTTCAAAACAGTCACTGTTTGAGGAACCTCAGCCTTATGGATAACCAGGAACTTATTGATGGGGAAAAAACATGAATGCCAAGCTCATCATAGGACTGATTCTTGCTTTTATGGTCATTCTATTCACCATCCAGAATGTGACGGTCATGGAGCTGCGGTTTTTATTCTGGACCCTTTCAATGTCCAGATCATTGTTCATGTTCTTGATTCTTTCCGTGGGAATCATCCTGGGCTGGCTGCTGCACGGCGGCTTCAATCGAAGAAAAAACATGACCCAAGACAAAGACTGGCCGTCAACCGATCGGAAAGGCGAGGGCAATCTGAATCTCAAGCGGGTTCCAGGAAAACCGGAGCAAAATGATAATGGATTCCCTAAACCAGACTAAATGCCTTGCAAACGCATTTTTCGCGGTACTGGTTGTGGTTGCGGTTTTTCCAGCCAGGGTCTCCTCGCCACCCGCATGTCCCGGCATACACATAAAGATTGTAGACATTCGAAACGATACTGGGACCATAGGGTGTGCGCTGTTCAAATCACCGGAGGGTTTTCCGCTCGATTTTCTGCGTTACGCAAGCCATATGGTTGTGCTGAAAATACAAGATGCCCAGGCGAGCTGCGATTTTGTGGATGTCCCGCCGGGAACGTATGCGCTTGCAGTCATACATGATGAAAATATGAACGGCAAGCTGGACGCCAACTGGATGGGTGTCCCGCAAGAAGGCTATGGGTTTTCAAATGATGCAAAAGCCGCACTATCCGCTCCCCCATTTGAAGCAGCTGAATTTTCCTATCAGGGTCAAGATTTGGCCATGTCCATCAGCTTGCATTACTAAAACCCATCGACGCACGAGCGCCAAGCAAGGTATTAATTTATGGCTATCTGCATTCGGTGAACAGATGGAACATCGGTATGTAATCACCAAAGATAGATCCTGGCAGCAAACAACAAGACATGGTGGTCACGAAAATTTTCGCGAATACGCCATATCGTTTTCATTCTCAACAAAATCGAGCGATCCGGCTGCCAATGAAGGTGGTCAACTGTCTCAGTCCGACCCAGTGATTTCCGGTTAGGAAATTGCATATCGTACTCATACTCAGCGCAGCGGTTACTGTTTCCCAACCATAATTTATACGGTCCATGATTTATTGTTTTTGCATTGCATAAAGAAGATCCTTTGTTTGATCTGAAACAGGATGGCTGTTCAGGCATGCAATAAAATTTGAAGGGATCTTTTCATCCGACCCCGAAAGTTACGTTACAATAGTTATGAACATATGTACTAAGGAGAATGCTATGGGAATCCCCCTCTATCCTTTTTGTCGTGCAGTAGCCGTTTTGGGTGTTCTGAGTATGATTTATGCCTGTGCGGTTACAACGAAGACCACGGAAGGCACATCCGAAACCTTTCAGAATACGACCGACGCATCCAGTGAATTTACCTCCAGTACCAGCCCGCGCGCCGATTCAGCCAAGTCTTCCAAAAACGATCGAGCACTGGCTTTCTCGAAAGTGAAACTCGAACGCATCAAAACCGATATGGCCGTGGGCGGAGGCGAGCATCTTACCTCTTTGGCCACCCTCTTGGGGGTTCCGGCACAAAAGCAGCCGGAATTTTTCGCCTTGACGAAGGCTAATTTCAGCACCCTGTTCAGCTCCGAACAGACGACCGCCGAAGAACTGCTGGCACGGCTCGAAGATGAGATTGGCGCCAACCCCCGGTTAGTTGAATAGCCTGTGCGGCAAAACAGAATGGCCATTTACGAATTCGCCCGTTAAAATATTCCTGCGCATGGCGATTGTAATCGTCGGTCGTGTTCTTCTGAACTTGTTGCTGCTTTGTACGCTCCTCCCATCTTCAACCGCCGCGACAACGGGCGATAATGACTACCTCTTGGAGCTTCAAAAGGCGGCACAAGAAAAGCGGCTGTGGGAGCATCGCCAGTGGCAGGTGTTGATGCACTACCGGCCACGCCTTTTGAGCAGAGGCGTAATAAGCCAGGTTGATGATGCTTCCTTTTTCTTAAGTCCTTCCGGCAAAACCGATCCCCGGGCCGAACTCGAAGCCACCCTTGCGAGCTTTTTCGCGCCGCCTGCAAAGGAAGGGGGAGCCGAACATCCCCAGTGTCAATTCATCGCCCGATACCAGTGGTTGAAGCAGGAACTCGGCTTTGATTCCGCACGCCTCCCGGAATACGCCTGCCCCGGATTCGACAAGTGGTTGGCCGAAACGGACCCCCAAGCGGTGACGCTGATCTTTCCGGCAGCCTATCTGAACAATCCCGCTTCCATGTTCGGGCATACGCTCCTGCGCATCGACTCCAAAACGAGGACCGAGCAAACCCGTCTGCTCGACTTTACCATCAATTATGCCGCCAACACCCAGCAGGAGCGCGGATTTTCATTCGCTTTGAAAGGGCTGTTTGGAGGTTATCGAGGTAGCTTTTCGGTTGCGCCTTACTACGTTCAGGTGAAAAGGTATGGGGATTTGGAAAATCGTGACATCTGGGAATACCGCCTCACCCTCTCCTACGAAGAAGTGCTGCGCATGCTGATGCATGCGTGGGAGCTCAAATCGGTGCACTTCGATTATTATTTTTTGGATGAAAACTGTTCGTATCAATTACTCTCCCTATTGGAGGCCGCCCGTCCGTCTTTGCATTTGCTGGATCAATTTGGCCTCTGGGCGGTTCCGGCAGATACGGTCCGCGCTGTTGCCAATGTAAAGGATCTGATATCATCTGCGACCTTTCGTCCCTCCAGAAAGACAGTGCTTCAGGAACGGACCAGGAACCTGGAACCCGAATTGCAGGACATCGCCAAATGCATTGGAGACGACCAATGCCCGGTGGATTCCGTTTCCCGAAAAGGGCTTTCACCCCTGGATCAGTCAAAGGTGCTTGAATTGGCGATGGAATATGTGGGCTATCGCTACGCCGAGGAAAAAGAAGCAACAGCAGAAAATGACCCCCGCTTGATGCACATCTTAAAGGCCAGAAGCCAACTGGATATCCCGCCCCAAACGCCGCGGATTGAACAGCCACCTGTAAGGCCGGATCAGGGGCATCGCAGCAGCCGTGCTGAAATCCGCTATGGCTATGAAAATGACCAGCATTTTTTCCAGCTGAGCCTGCGGCCTGTGCTGCACGATTTGATCGATCCGCCCGGAGGCTATATCGAGGGTGCCCAGCTTGAATTTTTCGACGTCGCAGGACGATACTATCCAAGCAAAAACAAACTGGAACTGGAACATTTAGACCTTGTCGACATCGTGTCCACTCCGACGCGCAACCGTCTTGTAAAACCATTTTCGTGGAAAGCAAATGCAGGGCTGAAGCGAAGGCTCTTCGATGACGATGATCGACCGATCACCGGTCATGGCAATTTCGGTGCAGGGATAAGTTACGATTTTTCGCAGGTCGCAAAGATCTTCTTGTTTGCCGAAACCATGGCGCTTGTCAGTGACCGTTTCGATGAAAAACTGGCCTTGGGAGCAGGCCTGAGCGGCGGTGTCATTGTTGAGCTGACCGAACCTTGGCGCATGGAGTTTTTCGCCCGCTCCCTGGCATTTGCCCTGGGCAGCACACGCCTTACCTATGACATTGCTCTGGAACAGGCAATAGACCTGACGCCGCGAACTGGTCTGCGGATTCGTTTTTCAACAAATAAAGAGTTCGGCAGTCCATATATCTCGGTATCGGCCGGATACCTCCTATATTTTTAGAAACTTTCCCGCCTCTTAAATTAAGCAGGCCGTAGCTGGACAGGTGGTATGTTATCACAAATATGCACGCCGCCCCTTCGCGTCCGCACGAGTGAATTGTTGTGCCACGCCTTAGTAAAATGAATACCCCATTTTTACCCAATAATGCCAATCTTCAACTGCCTCAATATTCTCCGCTGCCAATTCACTGAACCGTCTCTTTCCCATCGCATCATAACAAACATTTCTCTTTCACATTCTTCTTCAGGAGCCATTCCGATTACATCAACTTCGTCATTGACACGAAGAGGTGAGATAGCTCTTTTTCCATTACAGATTGCTGTAAAAGGAAAATGTAGCCGGTCTTCAAGATAGTAATACCAACCCATGGCCTGTTCTTCGAGGCCGTTTGCATCAACTATGATATCCATTGTGATGCGTTCTTCACGCACTTTATCCCTTTTTGGTTTGGTCATGACTATGTTCCGGAGCTTCACAAATATTTGATTAGAGGCACAACGCGCTTCACCTGCGGGAACGGAGCGCAGCGGAGTTCCCGTCAGGTGCAAGCGGTTCTTCGCATTCGTTTTCTTCACCACGAAGGGCACGAAGAGCACGA
>QZKV01000179.1 GCA_003599575.1 Desulfobacteraceae bacterium
CTCGCTGCGCGGCATATCGATGCCCAGCCGCTCCATGGTGGCCTTGAAGGCCACGCGATCCTCGCCGCGCTCGATCGCATCGATGTTCACGCCGATGACCCGCACGCCGTATTTATCCAAAATACCCTTGCGATAGAGCTCCGAGGAGAGATTCAAACCCGACTGGCCGCCTAGATTGGGTAAAACGGCATCGGGGCGTTCGGCGGCTATGATCTTTTCCAGGGTTTGGACATTCAGCGGTTCGATATAGGTTACATCGGCCATGCCCGGATCGGTCATGATGGTGGCCGGATTGGAGTTGACCAGGACGATTTCATACCCCATGGAACGCAGCGCCTTGCAGGCTTGAGTGCCGGAGTAATCGAATTCGCAAGCCTGTCCGATCACAATGGGGCCGGAGCCGATTATCAGGATTTTATGAATGTCATCGCGTTTGGGCATAGGAGCTCCTTTGAGTTGGACTTATGTGCAGAAAGCAAACCGGTCATTTCGCTAAATTATCCCTGGTAAATGAAGCTGCACTTAAAATCAAGGCATAGTTACACCCTTGGCAATGATGGTTACGAAATCTGCCCATGCCGCTTGAAGGTCTGCGCGTTCGGAGCACCTGCGCGAAGCCCGCCTCGAAGCGCGTCGAAAGGCTGCCCGGGCCTATCTGCAGCCGAATGGACCTGGCATATGACCATGTCCGCCCGTTTTCATGTCCTTCCAATTTTTTTTTCGGAATGATTACAGAGTTAAAACGCTCCGGCGGTGCCGCTGCGCTTTATTCCATACAAGGTATGGCAAGCAAATTGCTTGGCTCTGGTTTTTCAGATCGAAGCCTGCATATGACAGACCCGTAGGATGAGACAAAAAAAATCCCCGGACTGTGCGGCCACACAATCCGGGGATCGAACCGCCCTTCAGGGGAGCAAGCCCGCCGGTGATGTGTGGACAATGCCGCCTGAATGGACTTGACTAGCATAAGTTCATTCATCCAAGGTGTCAACACTCTCTCCTGAAGCGCAAGAAGGAGAGAAGCATGTGCGCATTGGATCGATTCCGCCCCAACCACTTGTTCCGCCGTTCCCCATTCGCCTGTCCACCCGTGAACCCAAACAGAAAACCGCGCGCAACCCGGCAACGATGCATTCGGGCGGCCGCCCGATCGGATTTGTCACGATCTCTGCTGCGCCTAGGACATTTTTTTCTATTCTGGACCGCCGCGATCATTTGCATGCAGGCCGCCTCCGCCTGGGCGGCCCAAGTCACCTTGGCGTGGGACCCCAGCAATCCGGCTCCGGAAGGCTATCGGCTTTTTCAAAGGACCGTTAACACCGCTTATGATTACACCCGGCCTGTTTGGTCCGGCAGCACCACCACCGGTACGCTGAATCAACTCTCCGCGGGCACACGCTATTATTTTGTGGTCCGGGCATTCGCCGGCGCCTCTGAAAGCGAGAACTCCAATGAGGTCTATTATGACACACCGGCCGCCAATCGCGCGCCCGCGGCAAATGCTGGCGCCGACCAAACTGTGGCCGGCCTGACAGCGGTCACATTGAATGGGTCAGCCTCGGCGGACCCGGACGGCGACACGCTGACCTACATGTGGACACAAACTTCCGGCACTGTCGTGCAATTGTCCGACCCGCGCGCCGTGCGCCCGACCTTTACCGCACCGGCGGGAACGAGCACGGCCATGGCGCTTGTTTTCAGGCTCTCTGTCACAGATCCCAGCGGGCTGAGCGCCTCCGATACCTGCCAGATCCAGGTCGCTGCCCTGGTCGCGCCGCCGCCCAGCCCACCGGTCAATCAGCCGCCGATCGCCGAAGCAGGTCCCAACCAAAGCGTATTTTCGGGGAGCACGGTCAGACTGAATGGTTCGGGCTCAAGCGATCCCGAGGGACGGCCGCTGGCCTTTCAATGGGTTCAAACAGCCGGTCCGGGCGTTCAATTGTCGGCCGCCAATGTCGCGCAGCCCACATTCATGGCGCCGCCCCTTACGGCGGACCAGAGCGTCGTGTTGTCTTTCCAGTTGACCGTTCGCGATAGTGGCAATCTTGCCCGCACCGACACGTGCCTTGTAGAGGTCATCGCGGACGGGTCTTCAGAGGGCGACGGGGAAGACGACCCCGGTCAGAATCAGCCGCCCCTGCAACCCGTGTTGACCTATCCGACCGAGGGGGACAATGACGTTGAACTCAGGCCGAGATTGGATGCATCCGCGTTTGCCGACCCGGATGTCGGCGACCGCCACGCCAAAACCGAATGGCTCATAACCGCTCGGGAGGATGGACGCATCGTATTGAACGTGACCCGCCGGTTCTTTGGTAAAACCAGTCTGCGAGTGCCTCGCTTTACGCTCGATGCGAATACGGACTATGCCGGTCAGGTGCGCTACTTCGATGACCAGGGCAATGCATCGCAGTGGTCACCGGCAGTCTCTTTTACTACGCGCGAAATCGAATTTTTCTGGGCCGACAACAGCGCCGCTGAAGGGCGGGGAGCGCCCGCGCAAACCGATCTGAATGCCAACGGCGTTCCCGATGCCAATGAACCCGAAACCAAAAGCATTCAGGCCCCGGACGGCCGGCATGCCATGCTCATCAGCATTGCGGCATCCGAAAATATCGTCTCGCTGGATGCGGCCGCCGCCACTCAACCACTCGCTGAGGACATGCCGCCGGATGGGGTGGTCTTCCCCTATGGTTTGCTGAGTTACCGTATTCAGGTGCGCGAACCCGGCCAGGAAGCAGCCGTGACCCTCCATTTCAGCGACCGGATCGATCCGCAAACGACTTGGATGGATTATGATGACAACGGCAACTGGTCGGACAGCAGTACCCAAATGGTTGCGCTGCCCGATGGATTCACATTTGAACGGCTGATTACCGACGGCGGACAGGGCGATGCCGATGGAGTGGCCAACGGAACCATCATCGACCTGGTCGCCCCTCTGGATGTAACGGCTCAGCAGGATGCGCCGGGTGATGGAATCAAAGACTCTGCACCCGCCGAAGCGGCCTCGTCCGGGGGCGGCGGCGGCTGTTTTATCAGATCACTGATGAAGTGAAAACCGGCAGCGCCGCCGGCCCCGAGGTTTAGATCCATCGGGGTCGGCAGCGCTATCGAAATGTTTTGCCGGGACGACACGGAGCCGCTGAATTGAGTTGCCCCAAATTGCTGCCCGCATTCTTTCGCTTGACAAAATTCGGTTGAATCGGGATAAATGTTCAGTTTTCAGAAAGGGCGGCTCGAATGAATAGGTATGATCGGATTGTATGGGTGTTTTTGTTGGCCGGATTCCTGGCTGTGAACACCCTCGCTCAGGCAGCGCCCCTGGTGCAGAACTGCCCGCCCGAACCATGTTGCTGTGCAAATGTTGCCCGCTGCGCGCACGGCGCCGGCGACATGGCTGACGCCGCTGCGAACAACCCGCACGAAGGCATTCCCAATCCAGGCTGCGGCTGCCATATTAAGCCATCCTTGCCAATCCACGCCGCGCCGCCGTTTACTTCCGGCAACCCGATGCAGGGGTGGACACCGGCGTTGATTCAAAATGCGATTGCCGAATACGTCCTGCCTTCATACGCGGGCAATCGCCAACCCGCCTTCCACCAGGGCGAGGCCCGGTCCGGTGTTCCTATTTATCTTAAAACTCTCGCCCTCCTGTGTTGATCGCCTCTTTTTTTACAATCCTGCACGCTACATAGATTTCGGCTCGCGCACCGCCCGGCCCGAAAGAATCTGAACGATCGGTGTTTTCTAGGCTCCGCGGCCATGAATCGAACCTGTGAATTCACCGGACGATCATCATTACAATGATCCACGTTTTTATGTGGATGCTCACGATCAAAAGACTGAACAGGACGGGAGAAAAAGGTATGAAATCGAATAAAAAATCCAAAAAAAGCCCCAAAACCAAAAAGGAGCTCGTTCTGGGCAACACCGCCCGGAGGGTCAATCCTTTCATCATTGTGATCACCATCGCCCTTTTCGGCGCAGCCGCCGGTGCGGCCTATTTGGTCTGGACCGCTCCGGCGCATACGGCCTCACCCGCGGCAACCCCGGTGGCGGCAACCCCGGTGGCGGCGGCCCCGGCCAGCGGGCTGCAAGAGGTCGCTTACCCGTTATCTCTTTTCAACGACGGACAGGCGCGTCATTTCGAACACAAGTCCGGCGGGTCGGTCATACGTTATTTCATCTTGAAAAGTTCCGACGGCATCGTTCGGGCGGCATTCGATGCTTGTGACGTATGTTGGCCCGGCCGCAAGGGCTATGTCCAAAACGGCGATGAGATGGTGTGCAACAACTGCGGCCGTCGTTTTGCTTCAGTCCTGATCAACGAGGTTCAGGGCGGCTGCAACCCTGCGCCGCTGACACGCACGATCGAAGGCGATCGGCTGGTCATCCGCACCAATGACATCGAGCAAGGACAACGCTATTTCAATTTCTAAGGAAAGGCCCTCATTCATGAATATTCGCGATATTGCCTTTAAAAACCTGCTGCGCCGCAAATCCAAATCGGCCTTTATTCTGGCAGGCCTGGTGATCGGTGTGGCCACCGTGGTGGCGGTGATCAGCTTCGTGGAATCCACGACCCACGATATCAATACCAAACTTGAAAAGTACGGTGCCAATATTCTGATCGTACCGCGCACGGACAACCTGACACTTTCTTATGGCGGGATGTCCCTGGGTGGCATCGCCTTTGACATGCAGCCGATCCGCCAATCGGAAATCACCAAAATCCGCATGATAAAAAATGCGGGCAACATTGCCGCCGTGGGGCCGATCGTTCTGGGTGCCGTACAAATCGGTGATGCTATGGCATCCCTGGCGGGCATCGATTTCGAGTCGGCCCACATTTTGAAGCCTTGGTGGAAGATCAACGGGCAGACGCCGGGGGCCGACGGCCTGATACTGGGTGCCGAGGTTGCCCGCGTGCTCGGTTTAAACGCCGGGGACAATGTCGACATCAACGGCCGCTCGCTTGCGGTCACCGGGCTTTTGGCGCCCACCGGCTCTCAGGATGATCAGTTGATCTTTGCACACCTGCAAACCGCACAGGCCGTGTTGGACAAGCCCGAGCACGTCTCCATGGTGGAGGTGGCCGCGCTGTGCCACGACTGCCCGGTGGATGAAATGGTGGCTCAAATCGCCGAAAAGCTCCCCACGGCCAAAGTGATGGCCATTCAGCAGGTGGTCAAGGGACGTATGGAAACCTTGTCCCATTTCAAACAATTTTCGTTCGCGCTATCTGTGGTGGTGGTCGCGGTCGGCGGTCTGGTCGTGCTGGTCACCCTGATGGGCAGTGTCCGGGAGCGTACTGAGGAGATCGGTATTTTACGGGCGGTCGGTTTTCGGAAAAGCCATGTCATGCGGATCATTTTTATGGAAGCCGGTGTGATCAGCTTCCTGGCCGGTATCCTCGGATACCTGATCGGCGTCGGCGGCATCCGGCTCGGCTTGACCCTGTTCGGCCAGGCGACCACACCGATCCATGTGGATCCGGTATTGGCCGCGGGCGCCGTGCTCATGGCCATGAGTGTAGGCCTGCTGTCCAGCACCTATCCGGCCGTTATGGCAACCCGCATGGACCCCAATCAGGCATTGAAGACGCTGTAACCAATTCACCTTTAATTTTCGAGGTTCGCATGAGATTCATCCAATGTAATCATATCAGCAAAACGTACGGAGAGGGCGCATCGGCGGTGACCGCCATCCAGCGGATCGGCTTTGTCATCGAGCGCGGAGAATTCGTGGCGGTCATGGGCGAGTCCGGTTCAGGCAAATCCACGTTGCTGTCGGTCATGGGCGCAATGAACACCCCCGACAGCGGTCGTTATGTCGTGGACGACATCGATGTCTATGCATTGGGCAGCGAAAAGCAGGCCGACTTCAGGAGGGAATATTTGGGATTCGTTTTTCAGAGTTTCCACCTGCTCCCCTACCTGTCGGTTATCGAGAATGTCATGCTGCCGCTGACGACCACCGGAAAACCGTCGCGGACCAAGTATGCCATGGCCTTGGAAGCTTTGACCTGGGTGGGGCTGGCAGACAAGGCCGCACGCCTGCCCAACCAGATATCGGGCGGCGAAATGGAACGTACGGCCATCGCGCGCGCCATCGTCAATAATCCGCCCATCCTTCTGGCGGACGAACCGACGGGAAATCTGGACTCGCAGAATTCCAAATCGGTGATGGATCTGCTGGCGCGGCTGAACCAGCAGGGCACGACGATTGTCATGGTGACCCACAGCGAGACCTGCGCCCGTTACGCGCAGCGCACTATAAAATTGAGTGACGGGCGTCTGCTCAAGGAAGAAAATTTGCACAGCGCGGGGACACGCAAGGCAGTGGCATGAAGAAAATCTGAAAATCCATGGGAGAAAAATTTACTCCTTGGACGAAAGATAGGTTTTTAAATTGACTCTCTTGTTTTTGAGTCCCAGTTTCTTGCGGATGCTGTTGCGGTAGGACTCCACCGTGCGGGGCGAGACGTTGAGCAGGCGGGACATATCTTTGGTTGTTCTTCCCTTGCGGATCAGATTGGCCACTTGCAGCTCGCCCGGAGAAAAGATGTAGTATTTGGCGGAGAGCTCGGGCATGGGTGACCCCACCACCTCGTTGATGTTCATGCGGATGACATCCAGCAACTGCTGTTGTGCGGGATTCAATCCGCTTTGATCCAAACGGTCGAGATACGGCTCGATCAGTTGAACCAGGTTTACGCGGATATTCTCCTCCGACCGCAGGCGATCTTCATTGCGCTTGTCGAGCAGCACCCGCATGGCGGTGTTCAACTCTTTGAGCCGATCGGATTTCAAACGCAATTCCTTGGCCGTTTCCGCTCGGCGGGCAACTTCTTCGTGCAACTTCAGGTTGGCTTCCATCAGCTCCCTGGTTCTTTCTTCAACCAGGGCCTCCAACCTGCGGCGGTAATTGGCCAGTTCTTCATAAGCGCGCTTCTGCTCGGTAACCAGATGGACCACCACATTGGCGCCCCATATAAGATCCCCGGCGCACAAGTGACGGATGTGAAAGTGTCCCCATTCAATTTCGCCGCTTTTGGTCCTGATTTGAAACTCAACATTGTCGGACAGAGGCCGACCTTCAGCCATATCCGCAAGGCGCTGGTGCAGCAGTTCACGACTGCCCGGCGTTAGCAGGTCTTCCGGCCGCATGGCCAACAGTTCTTCTTCACTGTACCCGGTCGCCCGGCACATCACTTCATTGACTTTAACAAAACGGCCGCCGCGCAAATCCACCTGGTATATCGAGGTAGGTGAAAGTTGAAACAATTGGTAGATCAAAGCCTGGCTTTCACCCAGCTCATGCGAGATGGCCAGACCTTCCTTCCATTGGGCGATGATGCCCATGATGGCCATCAGGGTATCCAAGCCTTCTTCTTCCCATCTTCGCGATCCGGCGTGCAGGCATAAGGCGAAAATCCCATACACCGTTTGTTGATTGCAGATGGGCAACAGTAAAAAGGAGGTGATCGTATTTTGCTGGAGAAAATGCCGCGTGCCGGCATCGGTGATCAGACCGGCGTCATTGCAATGATAGGGCTGTTTATTTTTGATCAGCTCACGAACAGGGAAAAGGTGCGCAAGGTCGGAATATGTTTTGCCGCCGCGGATGATGTTTCCGGATTTCCAATGCTGATCATGGGCGTTGAAAATCCCGCGCTCCGGATCATGCCATAAAATACAGGCTGCATCGAGGTTTAAGGCATGTCCGATGGTCTGCAGGCAGAAATCCAAAAAAGAGTTATCACGGCTGGCGATGGCCTTGGCCGAAAGCGCCAAGAACAACTCGTTGTTGTTTTTCCTGCGCTGAAGCTGGCTTTTCAACCGCTGCAGTTCGGTGACCAGGGAAAGCAGCCGGGCGATCGAACTTACCAAACGAACTTGAACTTCCTCGAAATTGCGCGCACGGTCATCAAAAACCGCCAAAGACCCGATGGCACGCCCGGCCAGACAAATCGGCGCGCCGACATAAGCCTTCAGATGATGGCGGATGATATCCTGATCGGAGGTGGCGTAGGCGGTTTGATCGAGATCCGAAAATACCGCCCACTTTTTCCCCGACACCATGAATTCTTCATGGCATATTCTTCCGGCCAGCCGATCCGAGTGGCGGAAATTCTCCGGCAGACGGCAGCCGGAGTGCGTTACGATCCGGCCGCACTCCACATCGAAATGACTGTATACTGAAAATTTGCCTTGAACGGCCTCCAGCGCATGCCGCAGGGCAGCTGCCACGGCCTGTTCAGGATTGCTTTCAATGCAATCGATCAGGCCGGCCAAATCCTGGAGCACTGCCTCGGAATCCATCCAATGAAATGGCGTTGCTCCCGGCCTTGCAAGGTCGGACATGCTTTGTTCCCGTATGATTTAGGAATGAATCAGGTTTGCATTTTTTTAGAACCGAAGCCCAACGTCTCCAGCTATAGTAACCCCCCCAAAAAATGTCAAATGCATTCTGCTTTCCTTCCCCGCACGCCTTGACAGATCGGCGCTTTTAATGTTTAGTACCCCGGATAACGCGCCATCTCTGAAAGAAAGACCGCATCATGTTTCACTATGTTAAAAACAGCGCCCTGCTGCTGATCAGCCTTTTCTTTTTACTGTTCGGAGTGCATGTCCTGCTTTCCGCTTATCACCTCAGTGACCCTTTTGCTTTTATAATGACTTTTTTTGCCAGCAATTTGATCATCTTGATCAGTGCCGCGCTGGCCGTTGGTTTTGCCATCCGTTTGTGGCGCCGGCGCCATGAAAAGACCGAATGCTGCCGCCCGCCTGAGGAAGAAACCTGAATTCCAAAAATTCAGGCTAAACGATCGCGTATCGGCAGACTTCCGATCCGCGCCTGGTTCGATTCCGTTCCCGGAGTTTCCGATACCGGCCCAGATAGTATTTCTTGTAGAGCCGGGGATGGTCGCAATATGCCGGGTTCAGATGGACGGGCGTTAAATAAAGAAGCCCTCATCAGGATGGCCGTACCGCTTCGACAGCCCTGATCACCAAGACCTGCCGGGCCCAGCAATTCTCGGTTGACCAAATCCTTTTTTTTGAATATCGAAACGCATACACGAAAAGGAAATTGTCGATTGCGGAAACGGACGCTCCCTTTCCGGGCCGCTGCATGCAACCGAATAAAGGTGCACAATGATCCGAATTAACCATAACTACTTGAAATTACGGGCCAGTTATCTTTTCGCCGACATCGCCAGACGCTTGGAAGCCTACCAGGTCCAACATCCGGGCAAAGAGATCATCCGCATGGGGATCGGCGACGTTACCCGCGCTTTGCCTGCTGCATGCATTGACGCGCTGCATGGGGCCGTTGATGAAATGGCCCGGGACAGCACCTTTCGAGGATACGGTCCGGAGCAGGGATACCGTTTCCTGCGTGAAAAAATCGCCCAGCACGATTTCAAAGATCGCGGCGCCCAGGTCGAAGCCGATGAGATTTTTGTAAGCGACAGCGCCAAATGCGATACGGGCAATATTCAAGAGATCTTCGCGACCGATATCCGGGTGGCGGTTCCCGATCCGGTCTACCCCGTTTACGTGGACACCAACGTGATGGCCGGACGGACGGGCGTGTTTCAGGATGCCCGCTACCAGAATTTGGTTTACCTGGAGTGTAACGCAGAAAACCACTTTGTACCTCAACTTCCAGCCGAACCGGTGAATCTCATTTACCTGTGTTTTCCCAACAACCCCACCGGGGCCACCATCACCAAGGAGCAATTACGCCTCTGGGTTGATTATGCCCGTCATCACAAGGCCTTGATCCTCTATGACGCCGCCTACGAAGCATTCATTCGGGATGACCGTCTGCCGCGCTCGATCTATGAAGTGGAAGGCGCCCGCGATGTCGCCATCGAATTCCGCAGTTTTTCCAAAACCGCCGGTTTTACGGGTATGCGCTGCGCCTTTACAGTCGTGCCCGCCTCTTGCAAGGCCTATACGGCCGAGGGGAAGCCGGTTGCCATCCGCGATTTGTGGAATCGCCGCCATACCACCAAGTTCAACGGCGTTTCATACCCGGTGCAACGCGCCGCCGAGGCGGTTTATACGGCTGAAGGCATGGCGCAGGTAAAAGCGCTGACCGATTATTACCTTCATAATGCCGCTTTTATCCGTCAGGCCTTCACCGACCTGGGGTATGCCTGCGTGGGCGGGGAGAACTCACCTTACATCTGGGTCAATACCCGCAGCGATTCCTGGGCATTTTTCGACCGGCTGCTCGAAAAGGCCGGTGTCGTTTGTACGCCCGGCGCCGGTTTTGGAAAATGCGGGCAAGGCTACATCCGCCTGAGCGCGTTCAACAACTTCGAAAACGTCCAGAAAGCCATGGACCGCATCCGCAGTGCCCTGATATAGTCGCATGCATCCTTATCGGAAACGACTATTTGCTTGATTGGGATATTATACTCAAACCAAAAAAGGAGAGACAGGAGAGTGGCACCATGCCGATGAGTCCAAGCTACCGAGAGAGGCTCTTTCCCCTCCTGCCCGAGATCGAAGCCCGATTCGGAACGCCCTTTCATATTTACGATGAAGAGGGCATACGCCTGACCGGACTGCGGCTCAAGACGGCATTCGCCCGCATGGCCGGTTTCAGAGAGTATTTTGCGGTTAAAGCCCTGCCCAACCCAAGTGTTCTGCAAATCATGCGTTCGATGGGCTTCGGGTTCGATTGCAGTTCGATTGCGGAATTGATGCTGTCCCGCCAGATCGGCGCGCGCGGCGAAGATCTGATGTTTACCTCCAACAATACCAGCACGGCGGAATTCCAAGAGGCCCTGGCGCATGGCGGCTGCCTGTTGAACCTGGACGACATCACGCTGGTTTCAAAAGTGCCCCACATGCCCGAGGTGATCTGTTTCCGTTACAATCCCGGACCGCAGCGCAGCGGCAACAGCATCATCGGCAATCCGGTGGAATCCAAATACGGGGTGGCCCATCACCAGGTGCTGGACGCATACCGGTCCGCCAGGGTAAGGGGTGCCCGTCGTTTCGGCCTGCACACCATGCTGGCGTCCAACGAACTCAACTGTGCGTATATGGTACAAACCGCCCACATGCTTTTGGATATCGCCCGCTGGGTCCAATCTGAACTGGATATTGTCTTTGAGTTCATCAATATCGGCGGCGGTTTGGGCATTCCCTATCGTCCGGAAGATCCTGCCTTTGACCTTGAAGCCATGGCGGAGGAAATCCTCGCCTTATTCCGGGAATTTGAAGCCGATCAAGGCTATTTACCGCGCCTGTACATGGAGAGCGGGCGTTACATGTCGGGCCCCCATGGGGTTTTGGTGGTCAAGGCCATCAACCGCAAGGAAATTTACCGCACCTACATCGGAGTGGACGCAAGCATGTCCGCTTTGATGCGACCGGCCATGTACGGAGCCTACCATCATATCGAAGTATTGGGCAAATCAGGCCAAAATGAACTCACTCCCGTGGATATCGTGGGTTCGCTTTGTGAAAACAACGACAAGTTCGCTATTCAAAGGCCCTTACCGCGCATTTCAGAAGGCGATCTGTTGATCATCCAGGATACGGGCGCCCACGGTCATGCGATGGGTTTCAACTATAATGGCAAATTGCGTCCCAAAGAGCTTCTGCTGCGCTGCGATGGGCGCGTAGAGCTTATCCGCCGGGAAGAAACCGTGGACGACTATTTTAGCACATTGCGTTTTGCCCCACGTGTGATCGACCCCAGGGAGCATGCCTGACACATCGTTTTAACACCACCGGTCGTTTGGAAAAGGCTTTTGAAAGCGGTACCCAAAGCCGGCGGTGGGCGTTTCATAAAAGGCAGGTGGGATGCTTTTTTAGGCCTGAAGATTTTCTACAAGGTGGTTGACGTTTGAAACGAAAAGGATTACGTTGTTGACAACTCTGCCAATCACTAGATTGAATACGGAAAAACAATTGAGGAGACGGGACGGACGGCAGGGGCAAAATCGCTCAAGTATTCCCAGCTATCGCCCGATATAAAAAATCGAACCGCATCGATGCAAAGCCCCCTTCATTGTTCCTGATAAGATCGCGTCGTGCCATTTTATAAAAACCTGGTAGTGAAAATCGAAATGCGCACTTAAAAGGAATGCAGGTGCGGAGAGGTCAGCTCAGGTATCGGCGACTGAAGAGGAGATCCCTAAGGAGACAATCTGATGGACGATTTTTTGCACAATCTTCGCAGCGGCAAACTCAAGCAAGTCGATCGCACCAACCGGTCTTACAATGATCAGCAGTTCAAAGGCGGTCCGCGCCGGAACATGGATCGCCGTAAGGGTCATTACGACAACAAGGAGTCGTCCGAACGGCTTCATGCGATCAAAGAAGTTCTGGAAACGCTTGCCGAATCCCAAAAAAGAATGACTGAGGCCTACCTGGCCAGAACCCGGGCTGAAGAACGCAAGGCCAGGGCCATGGAAGTCCTGGCGAAGAATCTATACCGAATGCTCAATCCCAACGCTGCGGATGCAGATGAGCTGTTTGCGCTGGAGCAGCCTGAATCGCCGAGGGAGCAAACCAGGCCGGCTTATGAAAGCGCTCAGGCGAACCATACAGCCGAAGCGGAGCAGGAAGCGTTCAGCGATGAAAGCCAGGCCTTAAACGACAGCGCCGAAGAGATGGACACCTATTCCGCCGAAGCGGACGAAGTCGCGAATGAAGATGAAATGCAAGCGACCGGCGAGGGTCAAGCCGAATCCTCCGGCCGGCTGACGGAAGTCGATCGCCAGACGCTGTTCAGAACGATCGACCAGATGCGCGGGGAAGGCTATGGATGGGAAAAAATCGCCCGTCACATCTCTTCCCAGGGCTATCCCACGGTTTCGGGCAAAGGCAGCTGGCGCGGCATCATGGTAAAGAACCTGTTTGAAAGAATGGCCACCGCCTCGTGACCCGTTGCCTGTTTTCCGCATCAGGGCCGTCGGCCGCTTGTAGTTCCGAAAAATTCTTTTCAGTTTAGGGCAGTTCAGGAAGCTCTTCCCCCCTTCCGAACCATGTTCGGGTGGCTGTACCCGCTTATTTCTCAGGCAGGGTATTGTTTTGTACCTGGCTATACCATAAAAACGTTTGCCGTAGACCTTCCTCAAAGGACACGGCGGGCTGAAATCCCAGACTTTCCTTTGCGCGCTGGATGCTGGCCAGGGAATGAAGAACATCGCCGGCGCGCGGCGGGCCGTATTGCGCCTCCAGCCGGCGCTGGGCCAGGGCGGCGATCATCTGCCACAAAGAGTTGATTTCCACTGAACGGCTGGTGCCGACATTGAATACCCGGCCGATGGCGTTGCTGCTGGCAGCAGTGAGAAGATTGGCCTGGACCACGTCCGTGACAAAGACAAAATCGCGCGTTTGGCGGCCGCCCCCGTAAATCACGGGCGGGGTATTGCTAAGGACCTTGGACATAAAGATCGAGATGACGCCCGAATAGGGCGAGGAGGGATCTTGCCGGGGCCCATATACGTTGAAGTAGCGCAGACAAGCCGTTTCAACCCCGTACAGGCGGTAATACAAATCGGCATAATATTCGTTGGTCAATTTCTGCACCGCATAAGGACTCAACGGCGCGGGAATCATGGATTCCGTTTTAGGCAGTTGCGGCGCATCGCCGTACACGGCACTGGAGCTTGCCAGCACCACCCGGCGCACATCATTGCGGCGTGCGGCGTCCAGCACCTTGATGGTTCCGATATCATTCACCAGGGCTGAAGCGACCGGATCCTGGACCGTTTGGGTCACCGATACGACCGCCGCCTGATGAAATATCACTTCACAGCCTCTGGCCGCCCTGTTCAATGTCTTTTCATCTTTGATGTCGCCTTGAACAAAAGCGATTTTCTCTCTGACCGCATCCAGATTGGCCATATGCCCGCTGGACAGGTTGTCCAGAACGGTCACTGCGCAATCTTCCCGCACCAATGCCTCCACCAGGTGGGAACCGATGAAGCCAGCCCCTCCAGTCACCAGGGCCTTTCCGAACCTGAAAGCCATGCTCTCTCCTTGCACGAATCCGTTTGCAGCGCCTCGCTCTTGTCTTCCATCCGAATCGATAGTATGACAACGAGTGATCGTCAACGTATATTGCTTGATAATGCACAAGAAAGTGGAAACGACTCAGTCATGGGCCGTGAGCCTGAGCGCATCGACTGTCATCGATGCAGCCATTATTTCGTCACCTGGCAAAGGGAGCATCCCCACGGATGCAAGCGGATGGGTTTCAAAAGCGCTCTGCTGCCCAGTGCCGAGGTTTATCGGGCATCGGGGACGGCATGCCTGGCGTTTGAATTCAAAGGAGGATCCACGCCCGGCAATGCGGACGGGAAGCAATAGACCTCCGTATAAACCACCTGAACAGCGCAACCGCCGTTGCACGCGTTCACACGAAGGCTCTTGGGCCGAGTAGACCGGCCGCGGTGAGTCCGATAATCAGAAAGGCCTCGATGCATGGCCAACGCCCAAGCAACCATCGACGTAAGGCTATTCGCCAACCTGGCGGCGCACATGCCGCCCGATGCATCCCACTATTCCATTGCGCACGGCATGACCGTGGCAGCTCTCCTGCAGCGGCTTAAGGTGCCCGCCGCGGAAGCCAAACTCATCTTCATCAACGGGGTCAAGGGTCATCTGCACAGCCGACTTCAGGGCGGTGAGCGCGTCGGTATATTCCCGCCGGTGGGTGGAGGATAAATGAACTCACAGGAAGTATTGGAGCAGATCACCTTGTTGGCCCTCGAAACGACCGCTCCGGGCGGAACGCCCCTGAAAACTTTGCGAGCGGATCAGATCCGCGGACTTGCATCCAGGTACAACCTTCCGGAACGGGACATCGAGCTCGCGGCTCTTTCAACGGGCGTATTCCCCCTGCGCTATGTGCGCAACCAAAGGACCTATACCAGTGACGATCAAATCCGTCTGCTCAACGCCAGCGCCGCCATCGTGGGACTTGGCGGCTTGGGAGGATCGGTGCTCGATATCCTGGCGCGGGCCGGTGTGGGCCGGTTGACCCTCATCGACGGCGACCGGTTTGAAGAGCATAATCTGAATCGACAACTGCTCTGCGTCCAGCCTTGCCTGGGTGTGCTCAAAGCAGAGGCGGCCGGGCGACGCGCTTTGGAGATCAATTGCGCCATCCAGACGGACGTGCATCCCGTATTTCTGACTGCCGAAAACGCCGCTTCCCTGATCGGCGGGTGCGATGTCGTGCTGGATTGCCTGGACAACATTGCATCGCGTTTCGTGCTGGAAGAAGCCGCGCAGAAGAACGCCATACCTATGGTTTCCGCCGCCGTGGCCGGTGTCATGGGGCAGGTGACCACGATCTATCCTCAGGATGATGGTCTGCAACTGATCCATGGACAGCGCACCTCAATAAAACCCCATGGTGCCGAAAAAGCCCTGGGATGCCTGCCGCAGGCAGTGATGCTGGTTGCCGCCGTGGAGAGCGGCGAGGCGCTCAAAATCTTAACCGGCCGCACCGGCGAACTGCTTCGCAACCGGCTGTGGGTAGCGGATCTGGCGACCAACATGTTTGAAGTGCTTTCGCTGGGATGACGCGAAGAATGATTTTAAGAAGGCTGCTTCGGGCACCGCTGACGCACGGGACCTTCATGGCGGCCATGCTTCTGGGATTACCGCTGGCGGGCATTCTGCTGTCCGGCCGGGAAGTCGATTTCTATCTGCAATTTCCCCCCCTGACCCATTATGTGCGTCACGCGCCCTTTTCATGGCCCATCTTTATGATCTATGCCGCAATGGATCTGCTGGCCGTACTGTGGCCGGCCTATCTTTTGAGCAGCGCCCATCGAAGGGAGGAACGGCGTGTGCATCGCACCGGACGCCTGCCGGTCTGGGGGTGGCTCGGTCTGGTGATTATGCTGGCGGGCTGGCTGTCGGCCTGGACGCGCATGGCGTGGCTCGCCCCCTTGCAGCAACACACGTTTGTCCTGCCTTGGTTCGGTTACATTCTTTTGGTCAATGCACTGTGCGTGCGTCGTACCGGCCAGAGCCTGCTCACCGATGCGCCCGCGCGGTTCTGGGTCCTTTTTCCGGTCAGCGCCCTGTTTTGGTGGTTTTTTGAATACCTCAACCGGTTTGTGCAGAACTGGTACTATGTGGGCATGCAGGATTTTGGACCTCCAGCCTACGCCGCTTTTGCTACGCTGGCCTTTGCCACTGTGCTGCCGGCGGTCTTGAGCACCCATCGACTGCTGCTCGGTTTTTCCATCTTCAATCCCGGTTTGCGGGAGATCTCGCCCGTGCGACTTGCCCGGCCCCGCGCCGCGGCTGCGGTCACACTCCTTGCGGCTGCCGGGGGACTGCTTTTCCTGGGCGTGTACCCGGATTGGCTTTTTGCCTTTTTATGGATTTCGCCCTTGCTGATCATCACCGCACTGCAAGCATTGGGCGGCCGTGCGACCATTTTCAAACCCCTGCAAAGAGGGGATTGGGGCCCGATCGTGACCGGGGCCCTGGCGGCCCTGATTTGCGGGTTCTTCTGGGAAATGTGGAATTTCGGCAGCCTCGCGCAATGGCGCTATGCCCTTCCCTATGTGGACCGCTATCGGATTTTTGCCATGCCGCTGCTCGGCTATGGCGGTTACCTGCCCTTCGGCCTGGAGTGCCTGGCTGTGGGGGCGATGGTGCTCGGCCATCGGCCATTGGGCATCGACCAAAACCTTAGAGAAGTTGCCTGCCCATCTGCTCTTCGAGATCAAGATCGATAAAAAGCAGCGTCTGGATTGGTTGCTCCACCCTCAAGGATCTGTGCGTGCACGTGAACGTACCCGTGCGCATGCAGGCCCGAATCTCCGGCTGCATCTTCAAGGCACTCTATATACGGAGGGGTCGGGGTATTTTCATTATCATTGCACAGATCTTCCGATCTCTTCCGCTTCGCTGATGGCATACATCAGATCGCGGGGCTGCTTGGCATCCCCGATGAAGTGGACGGGAATGCCGCGCCCCTTGAAGAGATTGGCGGCTTCGCGCAGCGGCGCAAATCGGTCGGCCAGGACCACCGTATCAAACAACGCAAGCGTTTCGGTGTGTCCCCCCGCGCGGAAGCGTACGCCATCGGCCAGAAATTTCTCCACCACCACCTGTTTGTAAAGCTTCACGCGTCCCTGGGTGAGTCGTTCGCGCAAATAGAAACGATCGTTGCTGGACATTGCTTCACCAAAATGTTCTCCGGTGTGCAAAACCGCCACCTGGCGGCCTTGGCTGGCCAGGTGATCGGCCGCGACCAATCCGGCCTGGTTGCCGCCCCACACCATCACCCGCCGGCCGGGTTCCACCTGGGCGGAGAAAATGTCCGTCACGGTGCACAGCTGCATTCCAGTCTGAAACAGTCCCCTAAGCATTGGGATTTGAGGCAGGCTGCCAGTGGCCAGAACCGCCACCTCCGGTCGCAGTTCATCCAGCAGAGTTTCGTCCAGCGCCCTTGCAAACCGCAAATCCACCGCAAGACGCCGGAGTTCTTCCTGGAAGAAACCGATGATTTCCAGTAAATCTCCGCGTCCCGGGGCCAGGCCCGCCCACCGCAAGGCACCGCCAGGCGCCGCGCTTTA
>QZKV01000160.1 GCA_003599575.1 Desulfobacteraceae bacterium
CCGGGCTGCCGCTTTCGATGCCCAGCAGCAGACTTTCCAGCCCGGCCTCCGTCATAGCGGCCAGAATTTCCTCGTCCAGATCGTTGGGCCGCGTCTCCATGCCGAAACGGATCTTCAACGGTTTCAGGCCGGCCATCAGGTCCAGGGTCCGCCGCCGGCCCGACTTTCCCGGCCCCACGAAATTGGGATCGACGAAATAAAAGCGCCGGTATCCGCGCGCCATGAGCCGTTCCATCTCCAGGAGGATATTTGCGGGGCTGCGGCCGCGCCAGAGGGCGCTGTGATTGTAGAAGACCGGAATCGGGCAGAAGGAGCAGAAGTTGTAACATCCCCGGCTGGCCAGGATGGCAGCGGTATCCTTCTCACCGAGCGGCCCGTCTTCGGTGCGCAAGGGAAAGGCGAACTTGTCGGGGTGGGGGTCGGGCGTCCGGGGGGCTGAGAAGCAGATCTGCCCGTCTTTGGCAAAAGCCAGTCCGGGCATACTTTGCCAGTCCAGGTGCCCGCCGATCGCCGCGGCCAGTTCGCTTAGCGTATGCTCGCACTCTCCCACGCACACCGAATCCACTGCCGGACAGAGGGAGAGGATCTGCTCGTGCGCGAGGGAGGGGAAAAAGCCGAACAGGGTAATGTGCATCGACGGGCGATCGTCTTTAAGGGTGGTGATCGATTCCAAAAGGCGACCGGTATGCTCCCAGAAGTAGACCGCATTAATGGCCAGCAGGTCGGGCGCCAATGCAGCCAGGCGCATCCGGGTTGCATCGAAATCCAGTCCATCGCCGGCGGCATCCATAAAAGTGATCCGGTGTCCGTCCGTCAGCAGGGCGGCCGCGGCATACCCGCCCATGAGACAGGACCACAAAGGCGTGTTGGCAATATCATTGAAGCGCTCGCTGGAGGGAATGCGCGGATGTTCGAGAATACAGATGTGCATTTCGATGTGACCTAGGCCGGTTTTGCCGGAGTGTTTAAAGGGTGATCCAGCCCCAGCCGGGCAAACACTGAAGCGCGGTGGCAGAGCGACTCCAGACGATGAAGCACATGGGCCGTGGCGGGCGGGTTGTAGTAGACCGGGTAAAGCAGGTCCAGGTCGGCCGGAATCATTTTACGGCGAATTAACTGCCGGGTCAGGGGGGCCTGGGGATAGAGCCGCACGGTATTTAAAACCACGGCCCCCAGGTTGGCCGCCGGTGCGTGAATCTCCAACAGCCGATCGAGATTCTCCCGGGACTCGTCAAAATGGCTGGACCGATCTTCTCCCGGTAGATTGACCAGAAAGTGCTGCACCGTAAGAATGTTCCGTCCGGTCGTGACGCGCGCCGCCGCCAGGACGTCGGTCATTGTCATGCGTTTGTTAAGCAGCGCGAGGCCATGTCCGGTGAGTGCGTCAGCGCTGAAGTAAATCGCGGCCAGGCCGGCATCCCTGGCCGCGGCGGCCGTATCGTCGTCCAGGTCGTCCTCACGGAAAAAGCCGGTCCAGGCCACATCCAGCTTGCGCTTGTTCAGGAGCCGGCAAAGCTGCCGGAAATCCTCCCGGGGCCGGTTGACCACGGGGTCGGTGAAGTGGAACAGGCGGATGCCGTGGTCCGCCTTCATGCGCTGCATCTCGTCCACAATGCGCTCGGGGGATCGCAGGCGAAAATGCCGCCCCCCCAGAAACGGGTAGAGGCAGTAAGCGCAGGCCAGATCGCAGCCGCGCTTGCCCTCGATACCCATGGCGGCCACATAGGCATTATGACCGCCATAGGCGGCCGGCGGGAAAGCGCGTGTATCAGGCATGGGCAGGGCATCCATGGGCACCGGTGCAGCCTGCGGGTTTTGCCGGATTTCTCCACCCTGCCGGTAGACCAGGCCGCCGATCTCTGCGGGAGAGAAGTCAGGCGCGATCGCCAGCGGAAAAACGTGCTCCCCTTCCCCCACCAGTCCCGCATCGATTTCAGGGATTTCTTTCATCAACCGATGGGCAAACATGGAAAAGGCCGGGCCGCCGGCGAGGATGCGTGCGTCCGGCATAAGTCGGCGAACCATGGCGGCAGTGGTCTGCAAGGATGAGAGATACGATGTCTGGTGCCCGGCCAGGGGATCTATGTTGCGAAAAGAGATCGCCGCGACCTGCGGCTTGAAAGTTCTCAGCGCCTCTTTTAAAACCGGCCAGGGATCAGGGTGCAGGTTCATATCCAGGCCCGCTTTTTCATAATGCGCAGGCACCAGGGCACTTAAACGGGCAAGACCGAGTGGATACACTTTTTCACCGGCTCCCAGATGCGAGGTGGGACATTGGATCAGAAGCAGTCTCATATCAGCAGCACCATACCCACATACTTGACGTAGCGTCCCGGTTCGATGACCGGTTCCAGATGGATGCCGGCCTGCCGGGCGGTCTCGTATACATCGATCCCGGAACCTTCCATAGAGGGCCGCGCCAGGTCCGGATGGCGGCAGGAACCGTCCACGGGGCAGCGGCTGCATACCGGGCAGGGGCCGGCACCAAAAGCCAGGGCCTTGTGCAGACCGGCCAGAAAGGCCTTCTTTTCCAGCGCCAGAAGCTGGTCGTGAAATTGCTTTCCCGGCGGCGTGGCGATCACCAGCAGGGCCCAGCGGTACTCGGCCAGCATCTTGACCATCGCGGCATGATCGATGCCGTCCGGCGGGCACATGCGATTATGACCATAGCCGGCGCAACCGAAGCGGCATTTCTCACGGGTCCAGGCCGCAGTCCGTATCTGATCGGTACGGATCAGTTCCGCCTGGGAAAATCCCAGCTGCCGGGCCGCTGCGGGCCACACGTCGAGCATTGAATGGTTTCGTTTTGCGGCCGGCAGGATTGCTTGCACCCGTTTCGAGCGGCCGGCCAGCATGATGGTGCTGTCGCTCTCCAGATCCTGGACGAAGATGTGCGGCAGCCCGGCCGCGCTCAGCCATTCGCGCACCGTCCCGGCCGGCTGGCAGCCGCCATCAAAGGTGTTGAGCATCATATTGAGATCGTACAGCGAGCCCTTGTGGGGCCGCCGTCCCGTACGATCAGGGAAGTAGTCGTGAATCAGCAAGACACCGTCCGGAGCGGTCAGGGCCGCCGCCTTGACCAGCAACTGCCGGGCGGTTTCCCCCGCGTAGGCGTGCAAAAAATTGCTTAAGACGACCAGGCCGAAAGATGCGTCTTCCGTAAAGTCATGGTGACGGAAATCGCCTTCGATTACCCCGATGCCCTGCCAATCGTCCTCCTGGGGATAGAGCCGGCGGACCACGGCGATCACCTCGGGCAGATCGAACAGGGTGGCCGTCACCGGCCTGCCGAGGGCGGACTGCGACCGCACCAGCTCGCGGCAGAGCGCACCGGCACCGCCGCCCACATCCAGAATCGGCCCGCGCCAGGCATCCGGGTTCAGGCCTGCAACGATGTCGCGGGCCTTGAGCCGGGCCAGGCGATCCATGGCGCGCACATAGTGAAAGTTGCGGGCAGCATAATCGCTGTCGGCGGTCAGAACGCCCGGATCTGCGGGACGCTCCGGCTGGGCCACTGCCAGGGTCAGGCCGGACCAGCCGGCCTGCATATAACGACGATAGAGAACGAAATCACCCATGTAATCCGGCTGGCCGGGGACCAGAAACCGCCGGGCCAACTGGCTGTTGACCAGTCCGCCCGGCGTTATGTGGATCAGGTCCATGCGCACCAGCACGGTCAGCAGCCGCGTAAGTTCGAGCAGCTTGCAGCCGGCGGCCGCCGCCAGGTCCGCCGGTGTCGTGCAGCCCGTTTCAATCCGTCCGAACACGTTCAGTTCGACCGCACTGAAGAGCACCTGGGAGTACCAGTACCCGGTGGCGATATCCTCGAGATACTGGAACCCCCAGCGGGCCGGATCGCTTTTCAGGAAGGGAATACCGCCGGTTGTGGCATATACTGATTTCATGGTCTACCCGGACTGATTTTTCTGAGCATTCCTGATGGCCACCTCTTCGAAGGTTTTAATATCGCACAAGACGCGGGTGGCGGCATCGAGCAGTTCCATGGCCACGGCGGCACCGGTCCCTTCCCCCAGGCGGAACTTAAGGTCCAGCAACGGTTCAAGGCCCATGCGTTCATGCATGAAAACATGGCCCGCCTCGACACTGCGATGGCTGGCGAAGAGGTACGCTTTGGCCGCCGGCGCCAGCTCACAGGCGATCAGCGACCCGGCGGTGGCGATGAAGCCGTCGCACACCACGGGAATACCTGCGGCGGCGGCGCCGATAACCAGTCCGGCCAAACCGCCGATCTCGAATCCACCCACCTTGGCCAGTACATCCAGCGGGTCTGTGGGGTCCGGGCGATGGAGTTGCAAGGCCTTCTCGATCACCCGGATCTTGTTGGCCAGGGCCGCGTCATCGATGCCGGTGCCCCGTCCGGTGAGTTTGTCCACGGCGATGCCCGAAAAAGCGGCAATGATGGCCGACGACGGAGTGGTGTTGCCGATCCCCATGTCGCCGGTACCCAGCATATCCATAGGTCCTTCGGCCATCAGCTCGTTGACGATTTCGATGCCGGCCGCGACGCTTTGCTCGGCTTGCTTGCGGTACATCGCCGGCACGCGGGCAAAATTAGCCGTGCCCTTGGCCACCTTTTTGTGGAAGATGGGCAGATCCGGGTCGAAATCATAATTGACGCCAAGGTCCGCGGCCTTCACACGGGCACCGGCGTGCCTGCCGAGGACATTGATGGAGGCGCCGCCGTTGACGAAATTGAACACCATCTGGGGAGTGACCTCCGGGGGAAAGAGGCTCACCCCCTCTGCGGTCACGCCGTGATCGCCCGCGCAGGTGACGATCACCTTGTGGGTCAGGCGTACATCCAGGGTGCCGAAGATGGCCGCCAGACGCGCCGACGCCGTTTCCAGTATCCCCAGGCTGCCGGCCGGCCGGGCCTGTTCGGCCAGCCGCCGGTTGGCCCGCGCGTAAACCTCCTCGTTCAGCGGTTTGATCGCGGCAATACTTTTCTCGATCTGGTCCAACATCATTTTTCTCCTTGAGATGCCGCTGCTGCATAAGATTAATGGCAGGCCCGTTTATCTCCACCGATATCATTCCGGAATACTTCCATTCCCTTCTTCATGGCGCAGAAATCGCCGCACATGGTGCAGGTTTCCGACTGCTCCGGCTTGCGGCTGTCACGAATGGCCTTGGCCACTTCCGGAAAGAGCAGCAGCTCCTGCAGATCGTCCCAGCGCATGTCACGCCGGGCCATGGCGGCCTGCTTGTCCCGGTCGCGCCGCTCGGGGTATTTGCTCAGGTCACCGATGTGCACGGCCAGGCGCGTCACCCTGACCCCTTCGCGCACATCGGCCTCGGTGGGCAGGGCCAGGTGTTCGGCCGGGGTGATGTAGCAGATCAGGTCAGCCCCATGGCGGGCCGCGTTGGCCGCGCCGATGGCTGCGGTGACGTGGTCATAGCCGGCACCTACGTCGGCCGGGATCGGTCCCAGCACGTAATAGGGGGCATGGCCGCTCATGCGCTTTTCCAGCATGATGTTGCCGGCGATTTCGTCCAGGGGCACGTGGCCCGGTCCTTCGACCATGGTCTGGCAGCCCATCTCACGACCGATCTCAGCCAACTCGCAGTTGATGATCATCTCGGCCATCTGGGCCCGGTCGTGGCTGTCATGGATGGCGCCGGCGCGGATACCGTTGCCCAGGGAGAGCACCGTGTCGTATTTCTTCATCAGATTGCAGACCCGGTCGAACTGTTCGTAAAGGGGGTTTTCCTTTTTGTTCACGTCCATCCAGGCCACCATGAAAGTGCCGCCTTTGGATGCCAGGCCGCCATAGCGAAAGCCCTGTTTTCTCAGGCGGCGGATGGTATACTGGTTGATGCCGCAGTGAATGGCCATGAAGCTGAGGCCGTCGGCCAGCTGCTGCTCAATAAGATCGAAGAGGTATTCGGGGTCCAGCTTGGCCGGGTTGCGGGTCTTGCGGGTGGTTTCCTTGAAGGCCTGGTAAAGCGGCACGTTGCCCACCGGCCGGGCGGTGGCGGCCAGCACGGCGCGCCGGACGGCATCCAGATCACCTCCGGCGGAAAGTTCCATGAGGGTGTCGGCGCCCTCCTCTTCGGCGGCCAACGCCTTTCTCACCTCAAGATCGATGTCACAGATGTCCGATGAGGTGCCGATGGAGGCGTTGACCTTGGTGCGCAGGCCCCAGCCGATGCCGACCGCCTTCTGCCCGATGCGAAACGGGTTGTTGGGGATGACGATCCGGCCTTGGGCCACGCGCTCGCGGATGGTTTCGGCATCGATGCCCTCGTCGCCGGCGACCGCCTGCATCTGTGCGCTGATGATACCGGACCTTGCCAGCTCTAACTGTGTCTTCATGGTGTTCCCTTCTTTGCTCGGGACAGGGCCTCGGGCAGCGTGTACCCAATAAAAACCCCGGACCGAAAATAGTTTTCAGCCCGGGGTTTTGCCATCACACCAGGACACATCGTTTTACGGCAGGTCTTCTGACTTGCGGATCGTCCTACCGGCTGCCCCTTCCCATGCCGTTTCGTCAGGATCGCGGGTGTTCGTTCGGAAACGAGTTCCTATGAACACTCAACGGCACAGTGGTTTCGGCAACTTTCGTCCCCGCTCACAGCGACGGGTTCGTCCCGGATTTGCAACGGGTTCCCTATTATCCCTCAAGGAGGGCACCGTAAAACAGCTGGTATCCACCAGCGAACATATCTGGATGGCATACCAATACGCACGATTTAATTTTTGTAGAAGAAGCCTCAGCGACTGTCAACGATTTTTTACCCCCTGGCACCCGCTGCAATCGATGACTGGGCCGGAAGATCGAGTTGTTGTCTTTACACCGGGAACCATGATTGGTCATCGCCTATCAAGGATGACCAATTCAGTTCACTCAATTGCATGCACAGGTTCTTTGAGCTTCATTATTATGGGGATGACGGCCAGATTTATAAGCCCCAGGAAAATCCAGGCCGGACGGTAATTGCCGTAAAGATCAAAACACCAGCCTGTCAACAACGGACTGGTAACAGTGCCGACCATCAAGATCGCCATAAAGGCACCCTGTATTGCACCGAAGGCCCGTCGTCCGAAATACTGAGATTGGATAGTCACTCTGAGGGTGATCACCCCGCCAAAGGCCGGTCCGAAAGTAACAATAAAAAGGATGGCCCACCCGATCTCTTTTGCCCCAAGCAGGAACAACACGCCTGCGGCTTGAAGCAAGGTCCCAAAGCTGAGCAGATAGCGATTGTCGATTCGGTTGCCGAGCCATCCAAAGCCAAAACGCCCGACGGTACTTACAAAAATTAGAAGTGAGGCAAGCAGACTGGCTTTGCCTCGGCTTAAATCAACGCTGATCAGATAAGGCATGATGTGAACCGTAACTGCGTGCATTGTAGCCGATGATACCGTGACTGCCAGTGCAATGCACCAAAATGTTCCTGTTCGCAGCGCTTCTTTGAGGCTATAGCCTTCTGCCGCTCCTATCACGAACACACGGTTATTCGGCTGTGAGCCCGCGTCAGGTTCTACAAACCGTTCGCCATCGGGCAAAAGACCATAGGGTTCAGGATGATGCCGGACTATAAAGGAGCAAGGGATGCCGATCACCCACATTCCGATGCCGATGATGACCAGGGAGGTTCGCCATCCATAAGTGTTTATCAAAAAATTGACGAAATAAATCAAACCGCCACCGGCGCCGACCGCTGCTGAGAGGATGCCTATAGCCGTTCCTCTTTTCTTTGAGAACCAGTTGCTGACGGCCGCCCACCCCGGAATTGGGAAAAGAAGACTCGAAGCAATCGAAAGAAAAATAAAAAGGATATAAAAAGCCGCCAGCGTTTGGATCTGACTAAAAAGCAAAAAGCCCGCCCCGCTCAATACACTGCCTGCCAGAAGCAAGCGCCTTGCTCCAACCCGGTCCGATGCCCATCCCACCACAGGCGAGGCTATGCCGCTTTCAACGCTGCGTAGGGAGGCGGCAAAAGAAGTACTTGCATAGCTCCAGCCAAATTCTTCCACAAGAGGATTGAAAAAAGCGGTGAAACTGTAAAAAAACGTTCCTGCCCCCCAGCAGTGGATCAGGCTCGTGGCCAGCACCACCCACCAGCCGTAAAAAATCTTTTTCGACATACGTCAGCTACCCTGTCGGTTACAATGATGCGCCAACTTTTTATAAGCTTCGGCGCCATTATCGGACAACCAGTCCTTATCTGATTTTACCAAACCCATCGTGGCACGCGCAGCTACAGCCGCAATTTTGGTTGGCCGTTTACTTCAGGACCTTAGCCCTCAAACCAAAGTAGCAGATCGAGCTGCCGGCCGAGCGCTGGGACTTCAAAGTAAGGCACTGCGGTTGATTTGCGGGGATATTCCTGCTGGTTTACTGTCTTCGTGAATTTTGGCGGCTTCCAGCAAAAAATCCATTCACCATCAAGGACCTGGCCGAGGACACGATCGGATTGACGGACGCTCTGGAGATCGAACGGGCACATATCCTGGGGCTCTCGATGAGTGGCCATGATTGCCCAAGAGATCCAGGATTGAGGCGGGATCCCATTAACAATTGACCCTTCGCATAAACCAAGCCTTGGATTTCAGATTCAATTCTTGTACTGGCGCTGTTCAACCACCTGGCCGTTCTTATCCGTTTTGCCGCGCTCAGGCGTGTAACCCAGGCGGCCTTTCCGGGCGGAATGGAGTGAGCAGCGCGCCCTGCTTGGCTTTGGTGATATTGGCGCCTGAAAGGATGCTTAATCCAAAAGACCTCTTAGCAGTGCGTTGAAATATACGACAATCTGTTCGTAAGACTCGTTCTGAAACGTATCTCGCCTCCAGACATCCATCGCAATTTGGCGGCCTTGCGATGAGGCAGCCTCTCTCTCCAGTATGCCGGCCAGCTTGGCTTTTGTTGCCTGGCCAGCAATTCTGGCCATTTCGCGACCCAGAAAACGAGCCGATGACCGATCGTAATCAGAGCCCTCCTCTTTGAGAATATCAGCCTCTTCGAAGAAACGATCCATGTTGCCGGCGGCGATGTAATTTTTGATGATGACAAAAGGGTCGGCAGCATCCTTGCCGCGCCTTTCAATGCTGTCATCCCACGACAGGAGTTTCAATATCGCCAACCCCGCAAGAGAAAACAACTTTTACGATCAAACCTCCTTTGATCGGGTGATCCCTTACCACAACTCTCAATTGCACATCAAGGAACGGGTAGCTAAGCGAGCAACACACCTTGTTCGGATTTGAGGGAACCAGGGCAAGATTTTTTAACTTTTAATGACAGTAATCTGGAGATTCAGTTTGCCTGAAAAGTTGTAGAATCGACCTTATCACCACTCATTAAAAAAGCACAAATCCAGAAATGCGGGCGGGGCCTACCTCCGCAACATTATAGTCGGATTTGAGTCCTGAGTTCGACGACCCGGTTGGAGAGAATCCCGAAATAAGTTGCCCGATTGGCGACGTAGCGCGACATGAAGGCAAACAGGGCCTTGCGCCACTGCGGCATCCTGGATTTGCCGTTGGTGAAAAGAAAGGCCAATCACCAGGTATTGGATTTTAATTTTACTCAGAGGCAGTAATTGCGTGAATCCATGTGCCCGGAAAAATAATCTAAAAAGATAACTCTATCTTGGTAACCTGTTTATTATTTAAAATTCTTATAAAAATACCTCCGCAAGGCTGAAATATATGAGAAGCGTAGAAATATCAGTGATTGCCAGGGTCATAGGACCGGCCGCAATTTTCAGGTCAAGCTTCAGCTTGTGCAGCAGGGACGGAACGCTCAGTCCAAACAAACTGGCAACGCATAGCGTGACTAGGATGCTGGACCCGATGGCAAGCGCCGCCACCATGTTTCCGCGCCATATCCAGACTATTAAGCTCACCAGAAGACCACACGCCGCTCCCAGCAACAGGGCCGTGCCCGCCTCGCGCCGGAGCGCCCGTGCATACCATTTCAGCGTCGGTGCTTTTGATCTAAGCCCCTGAATAGTGACGGTCATGGATTGCATGCTGACACTTTCGCCCAGTCCCAGCACCAGTGTCAGAAAAAATGCCAGAACCAGGCTTCTGGCCAATGTCATCTCGTATACACCGGCCAGCAGTGCGCAAACCGTACCGCTGGTGATCGTGGCCAGCAGCCATGGAAATCGAAACCGAAATGCCCGCAGCGGCGATGCGTCCCGCACCTGCAGAAGGCGAAAGCCGATCGTCTCGAACACCCTGTCCATGCTGGTCTGATCGGCCACATTGAACACCTCGTCCGTAAACATGCCGATGTCCACCACACCCAATATATGCTTATGTTCATCCACCACCGGGAAAGCCAGCAGCTTATGTAGCACAAAAAACTCGTAGGCCTCTAACACGGTCGCCTGTTTCGGAATTGTGATCACCGGACCGATCATCACTTCGGAAATTCGTTGCTCCAGTTGAGATCCGAGTAAACGCCGGGTCGGCACAACACCCACCAACCGATCGTTGCTATCCACTACGTAAAAATATACGATTCTGTCACCCAGACCCTTTTTTTCTCTGATGTTGTCCAATGCTTTCTGAACGGTTGAATCCTTGTATAGCTTCGCAACGTCCTTGCGTGCGAGTGTGATAACCGGCTGGCGCAGATGGCTTGTATGTTCTGTCATCTTAAATAATACCCCTTTCATCGCTAATCGATTTTTCCGACCAAACCGGTGAATTGCGATCAATATTTGCAAAAATTTAAGCTGTCGCAAACCCAAGATTCGAACTTGGGGGCAGAGCCCCCAAGTAAACAGGTCTCAGTTGGGTTCTGGCAGGTCTTCGGGCTACATTTTTTCAAACAGCCAAAGCATCAGAAAGATAATACCAACAACTGCAATTAGCTTTATCCCGAAAACTATTTGTTCACGCAGAGTTAATGACTTAGATGAGTAGTCAATTTCTGGCTGTATAGAAGGTGTCTTTTCAGTAGTATTAGGCGATTTGTCGCGGTTATTTCGCATGTGCCCCCCTTGCACAATTCAAACAGGCCCATCGCGGGCATTAGGCTGCCTTTGAGTAGGCAAAAAATAAAAGCGCTGAATTGCAGTGGTTAAAAGAAAGGAGGGGCTCGAATGGAAATCGCCGCTCGGTCTGCACTGTGAGCGAAGCTGGCGCTGTATTCGGTAAGAAAGGATGAAGATTCTCTGGTAAAATCTGAGGAGATTTGCCCGAGAATCAATGCGTATTTAAATAGGCCATCGAGAGAATTGGAATTGGTTCGTCTATCAACGGTGAAGACTGAAACCGCACAGCCTGTAATGGCAGGGGTAAGCAGAATAGCCTTGTGGCTTGGCCCGGGTTCTTGCACATCAGTCGGCACATGTAAGGTAACTACCAGAAACAGACAGGGTCCCAGCAGCAAAGAAATGGTGAGACGTATTGTGTTCTTAGCCGCTGACATAGTTCGGGTCCCGTATAAAATCCGGCAACTGATTTTGAAAAGGCCTAGTGAAATTCCAGGAAAAATGCCTCGTCGAACCACTATCCAAGGTGCAGAATACCAGGTGTTTGTGTGAATTCCAACCCTTTTGGCAATAAAAACGGAAAAAAGTCTATAATCCTAGATCTTTACCTGAAGCGAGCAACATGCGAGTCACATACAAAAAGCTGTGTTTTTGAAGCAGGGGTGGTGATTACATCATACCAGTATCACTGGACGTCTCAAATTGCAGATAGCTTTTACCACTGTACGTAACAGGCCGGCCTATTAGTCCGTGGCTGGAAATCCGGGTTGATTCCGCTTCTTTTTCGATCGGTGCAAGGTGAGTTCGAAAAAAAGTCCGGTTGCGAGACCGGGTGCGGACTTAACACAACCACCTAAAAAGGTGATTTCGGGAGAGCTTGGGAGAGCTTGAGAGCTTGTGAGAGCTTGTGTGAGAGCTTGTGAGAGCTTGGGACGTTTATCAGATTATAATTTCATTGATCTTCAATCTATCATCAATTGATACCTTTTCTCTTTTACTATCGCTTGACCTTTTTGTGCAGCCGCACAAATCGCCGGCTGAGAGACGCCAAATATTTTGGCCAGTTCGATCTGACTCAACCCAATTTCCGTGAAAGCCCTAAAGCACACCATGCTTCGCGCTATCACGCTCCGGCGACACTTGCTTGCGCTGACAACCTGATCGCTTGTCATTTCCAATAATGCGGCTACTCGTAAGACGATCTTCTTTAAATCGCATCCGCTGGCCTTTAATCGGTATTTGCGTTCCAATTGCTCGCCGGCCTGCCTGAGTACACTGGCCACAAAGTCGCCATCTCTCAATATGCGCTCGTCGGCTTTCTGTCGAAACCCGGTCTGGCGTAGCATTTCTACTGCCGACCATCCACCGGCGCTGCGAACCAGGCCACCCGATAAGTTCAGGCCTATAGGCCCTGGTCGACTCCCTGCTCAACAAAAAAATCATATGCGCAAGAGCAGGTGAAAGTGATCTGTCATGAGCGCCCAAGCGTAACGGGTGCTCTATTTTCGGACAAAATTTTTCCAAAACCTTGTTCGGGCAATGGTGCGAAAGGCCGTAAAGAATTGTAGGCATTCACCTCAGGCCGCATGACTTGCGCCGGCATTCGGCCACCTATGCAAATCGATCCGGGATCCCGATTGAGATCGTGAGCAAGATCATCCTCAGGCGCACAAACCTATGGACCACTCAGCGGTATCTGGGCACGATAAACGATGTGTTTTAGGTTGTTTTAGCTCAACTGTATCGCTGGCCACGCAATTGGACGTTCCTCCGGTGCCGGGAACGGACGGCCTCAAGCGCCCCGCGATCTCCGCCCCGGCATTCTCTGCAGAAGTTCCCCGCCAAGTTTAGGGGCCCTCTTCGCGGCTCAGTTCCCCTTGCCCGCGGTGTGATTATCGTATTCGTTCACGGGTGGGGAGCCTTCAGCCAAACTTCATCCAGCATACCCCTGTCATCATCTCCGAAGCAGTATCCCCCCCTTATTCGAACATATTCAACGCCCTGCAGTACCCCTAATATCTCTTGCTCCGAAGCAGCAACGTCAAACGGCGCGCTATAGGTATTCTTTATCCACCCGTATGCGTACTCGCCCGCCTTTCCGTAATATCCAGTCAGCGGCAGAGCATACCGGCGCCACCTATCATGGTAAAGAGCACCGTTGCTGTAGTAATCAGGAGCGCCAAAATAGTCTAAATTGGCACCTGGGGGAGGGGGGAGTGCGCCTGGATCAGGAAAGAAATATCCTATTTGTGTACCATTCAATCCTTTTATTTCTACATCCGGCCTCCAGATATTCTGGTAATAATTTGTGTCTTTTCCCCTGAATGCGCAGTTGCTTATCGGAGAACCTCTCCATCTGAACCAGTAGGAAAGCTCGCCTCCATAGTATCCCCGCATATCGCCGGTATAATTGGAATTGCCCTGGAACGACCAAAGGGTTAAAGTGCCATCTATTCCTTCAATGTGACCCTCGTAAGGGCCCGCGTTGTCCTGGATGTGCCAAGCGAGACCGCCAGAGCCGGGAGCAGTCCAGTCTTCTAAATCTTTGTAAGCGTCGAAGGAGCTGTGGATGGGCAGTGGCGTGAATTCGGAGTCTTTTCCAAGGGCGTATTGCATGTAGTAGTTTTCAATGGCGGCCGCCCTTGCGGGATCATCCGCGAATTCCCAGATCGGAACGAGAGCGTCTTTGATAATGCCTACCAATGCGGGAGTTGAATCGATGGACGCCTTCCACACCTGGTAGTCTGTGTCATTTCCAGGCCGCGCATACTGTTCATTTCCTCCCTTGGCCAGGATATTTTCGCGCTGGTCGCAGGTACGCATCGCATTGAAAGTAGATTGATCCAATCCGGCGCTGAATGAAGCCGATGCGAACTTAGCGTTGGCTTTCATCTCTGCGTATGACTGAAGAGACGTCTGGTGAGAGCTATCGGTGATGTTTATCGAGAGGTTGTAATCGAGGCGCGCTCCGGTGAAGATCCCCACCATCACGTGCGTGCCGAAGGTTGAGATGAGCTGCTCCGGGGTCCAGTCCTTCTGAGAGTCGGTATTATTTATGGCCCTGTCCGCTTCATCTGTCAGATAATCCTTGAGATACAACGCATCCCAAGAGGTATTCATGATCTTCAGGGAATTCTTGTAGTGCCGCTCCATCAGGGTGACATAGGAGTATTGAGACATTCTATAAGTATTATCCGTGAAAGCCGTTTTGATGCTGGCGGAGAACCACGCGTAGGAGCCGCTCAGCCCCAAGGTCACCCCGAGTTCGCTGGCATATTCAGACACGCTGGTTCCAGAAACGCGCTGGATTACTCCCTCCTGAACGGAAGTGTTTAATACCAGTAGCTTTTGGTCATTCAGTGCGTCGATGTTAAGCACCTTCCCCTTAACGTTATTTTCGCTTGCGTACTCCTCGAACACGTCTGTGCCGCATCCCAGTTCTTTGTACCCCGCTGTGGCAGGGTCGACCATGATACCCGCTGAGCCTAAACTGCTGCCATCGCCGCCGCCACCTCCGCACGTGAAAAGAAAAAATGTAAACGGTATCAACAAAAATGCAGAAAATCTGAAGGATATTCTTTTCATGCCAGCCCTCCTGTCAGGGTAAGAAGCACAGAGCAGGTTTTTTGAAAATAACGCTCGTCGTTTTTGATTCGATAACTTATCAGATCATCAGCTTTTTATGGAAAAAAAACAGGATCCCTAAATGCACGCTTGTTGCCTGAGTTGAAGTAATCGTTGACCTTCATCACCCCCCTACATATCAGCAATTTGTTTCAAAAGACTCCCATAACAAAACAAAAAGGCCTCCCAGGGCACATTCGTGGTGTCCCTGAAGGCCTTTTAAAAGCCTTCCTTGTAGATTGCCGGCCCTCTGCTTCTTCCCGCCTTCGGCGAGGCATCAGAGCGGACTTAGGGCAATCTAAAGGCTGGATATCAAAATGCTTAGTCCCAAATTGCGGGATGGGTCAGTCATGGACCCAGAAGATACCTGCCGCAAACCTAACAGGTTATTGCCGGACTTAGGGTACCTTTTTTGATTGTCTCTATTGTCATAAACGTGAAACGAAAGTCAACCTGAAAATCTTATCAAACCAGAATAGATCTTGATGAAATGACCGCTTGAGCGATTTCTTTGAGCTTCCGTCTTTGCCTTCGACTCTCTTGCTGTAATAGTCTCATCGCATCTCTGTCGTTGATCTTTCGTTGCTTTGCAATGATTGCCTTGGCCCTGTTTACTAAGATTTTTGCTGCCAGTTCATCTCTTAAATCAGATATTATTTTTTCCTTGGAAATATCCTTTATTATAAATTGGATAACTTTTTTCCGATCTAAATTGATAAGGCTAGAGGAAATATATACAGGTACGGTCGTGCCATCTTTCTTGACCACCTCTTCCTCAATACCGAAAACCATTTCGTTATTTATGTGTTTTTGAAATTTTTCCAAATAGTGTTCAGCATCTTCGGTGGGGTGCAGCCGGTATTGATGCATTCCAATGAGCTCTTGCCCAGGAAGTCCGGTGAGCTGCTCTGCCTGAGGGTTGGCATCCAGGATTTTCCCGGTTTCTATATCCACGATAATGACCGCATCACCGGAATTTTCAAAAAGGCCTCTGTATTTCTGCTCGGTTTCCCTCAGCTTCTCCTGGGCCTGTACCCGTTCATCGATTTGCTTCTGTAGCAGCTCGTTTGCTTTTTGCAGGTTTTGGGTACGTTCCCTTACGCGCCTTTCCAGTTCGTCGTTGACTTTTTTGAGTGTCTCCTGTGCGAGTTTTCGGTCTGTCACATCGCGGGAGGCTCCGAGAACCCCCACGGCAATATCATTTTCATACAGGGTCTTCCAAGCAACCTCGACGGTGATCTTTCTGCCAGAGGAATTCTGGAATTCAATCTCAAGCGAAGTTTCTGTCTTTCCGCTTATGGCTTTTTTGAAACTGCGGTCAGCACTCTCCTTATATTCTGGTTCAATTATATACGAATAATGCCTGCCTATCAGGGACTTCGAAGGTATACCTGTCCTTCGTTCGCTGGCTTTGTTCACGAATAAAATGTTTCCATTTTTATCTACAATGAAGATGACATCATCCAAGCTATCCAAAATCCTTTCATATTCGATCTCTAATTGGGTGGGGGAGCTCTTAGATTTGCTCGCGGGCGGCTCCGGTCGTTTGAGTTGCTCAAGGGACAGCTTTATGAATTCCCTTTGGTCAGTCACCGTCCGTCTACTCTCCGCTGATTTGATTGAAGCGATTTTTGATCGGATATTTGGAAGTCAGGAAGTTTCCAGGTATTACCTGAAAAGCAAGAGTCATGCCATAATCCAGGCATGCTGATGTTCCCGAAAATATTGACATCTTGGGAAATTCAACCTCGAAGAATCTTGAACTCCTATGAAAATCTATTCCACTTATGTAGGAAATGTTTACAGTCTTTATACAACATGAGCGGCAATTCACAGTGCTTCCTTGTTCAGGGCGACCTTGGATATTTGGGAGAATCGAAGATAACCTAGACATCCCTTCAAGATAGCATTGACCGTCGAACCAAAATACAAGCTGCGGTACTTGGGGGCATCTGAATTCGGTAGGGTGTGGACTGAAAGTGCCTGTCTTTCTTCAGGATACCAGCATAAAGCAGATGAATAATAGCCGCATTCCGTAGTCTTCGAGACGATCCAGGGTGAGCCCTATTGCTTACCAGTTATCTTTGTCGATTCCGAAGATCGCTTTGAGCAGTTCAGAAGAGGAGGCCGTTTTACTCACAAATGCCTCAGCCCCTGCTTCTCGCATCGCCCAGGATACATGCTCGTCTTCAACCATGGAAAGCGCAATCACCCGCACTTCCGGCCATTGAGCTTTGATATGTCGGGTGGCCTCGATGCCATCCATTTCCGGCATGGAAAAGTCCATTACAACCACATCTGGTTTTAACTGCCGCACCCGATCAATCGCTTCTCGTCCATTGGACGCTTCGCCAGCCACATTGATACCCGGCTGTGTGCCTATCAAATTGATCAGCCCCTGACGCATTACCTTGTGGTCGTCGGCAAACAGCACTCGGGTGTCCCCGGATACAATCTCGCATGCTGTCTCAGCCGGGTTATCGGTTGGTTTAAAGGTGTAGAAAGCCAGATTAAAACAGCCAATACCCCGCCGTTATTTTCAGATTAGTTTGACAAACAAATAGGGATTATCGAATTAAATGGCCCCTTGCTGAAGGGGCTTTTTTATTTTGGAGAAAAGGGCAGTTGGGTTTTCGCAGAACCCAACTGCCCCCAAACTGGGCCACTGATGGCCTCCAACAAAAGACCTGACGATGATACTATTTGTTGACGTTGATCTCAAGAAGCTGTTTTTGCTCGG
>QZKV01000064.1 GCA_003599575.1 Desulfobacteraceae bacterium
GGGCGGGGAGATCCGCAAGGGTTTTATTCATTCAGCCGACAACCCAGACGGTGAAATCATGGCTTTCCCGCAGCACCGCGTTGGAGACGCTGCCGAACAGGAATTCCTCGGCCTTGGAAATGCCCCGCTTGCCGAGCACCACGGTGCCGAAGCCGCCCTCTTTCTGCACCTGCAGGATCGTCTTGCTGAAGGTCTTGCCGGTGGCCATCAGACAGGAGGTGCTGATCCTGCTTCCGGCGATGTTATGAGCGCCGAGCACCTCGCCGGCCCGGCCGAACACCTGGCGGGCCGCACTCTCTTTTTCTTCCCTGTATTCCTGCAGGGTATGTTTTTCGGTAAAATAGTAGGGCGGCGGTTCCGGATAGACATGCAGCAGACAGATCTCCACCTTGTCAATCCCGCCGACCACCTCGCCCACATAGTTCAGGACCCGCTCGGAAAGGCTGCTGTCATCCACCGCCACCAGAATTTTATGCCAGTCTGCCATTTGGTTCCCCCCGGTTTCCGTCAGAATCTCTCTTCCTTCTCATCCACCATGCCGTAGCTCATTTCCATAATCTTGATCAGTTCGAACATGGTCTGATGGGTATCCGCCGCGACGCCGTTGCGCTTGCCATAGCGGTACAGGATGCCGTTCAAGGCGTCAACCTCGGTTTTTCTCTGGTTGATGATGTCCTGCAGCATGGGGGAAAGATGGTTGAAGGTCCGGCGGCAGGTGGCAAGCAGCATGGCATAGAGGTCGGTGGTGCCGAGCACGATGCCGCAGGCGTCGGCGATTTCCTCGCCTTCATCCACCAGCCGCTTCAGCAGGGAAATGGACTCCAGTCCCTCGATGAGATGGCCGTTGCGCTGCCGCACCACCGCCGAGACGGAATTGATGGCGGCATGGACGATCACCTTGCACCACATGCGGCTGATGATGTCCTGCACCGGCTCGGTTTCAATGGCGCATTTGTTCAGCATTCCGCTGATCTTCTGCAGTCTGGGGCTTATCGTGCCGTCGTATTCGCCGATTTTGGTCTTGCCGGCGCCGTCGTTCACCACCAGTCCGGGACCCAGAGCCGTGGCCGCCATATTGGTAAAGCCGGCGATGATGTTTTTGCGCTCCACCACCCGGCCCATCACTTCAAGATGGCCGAGACCGTTCAGCAGGGCCACCACCGGCGAGGCGTCGGTGACCAGATGGGCAACGCCGAGGATGGCCTCATACACATGATAGGACTTAACGGCCATGACCAGCAGGTCGCACGCCGCGATCGACCCGCCGCTGTCCGTGGCCCGGGCCGGATAATAGTCAATCTTCTCCGGCGCCACATTTTCATGCACCGTGACGCCGATGCCTTTTTCATTGATGGCGGCCACCACCTCGCGGTCCAGTTCGACAAACCAGACATCCTCACCGCCCTTGGCCAGCAATGCCCCGAAAAGCCGGCCCAAGGCCCCTGCCCCGACAATGACAATTTTCATCGCTATACCCGGTTAACGTTGCTGTTTTCTCTGCGCGTCGTTGTTTTTCCCGCGCCTTTTTTCTTTTTTTCATCTGAACATACCAGAGAAACGCTGTCAAACGAAAATCAGCCGCAAAATCGGGTGCGGCAAATGGTCGCGGCAGCAGCGAAAAGACGAATCCCCTTATTGAGTTGCCGTTTGAGTTGTTATTCTGGTCAGTACAATTTTGGGATACCCTTCGGGTGCTCGTGGGTTTCCACTGGAGACTGGCAAGGATAATGATGCCCTCTTAAATCACCCTGAAAGTTAGCAATCACACTCACGTTTGTGACTGACATCTTGACCCCTTAATGTCAACCTTTGCGGGCGATCTTGCCTTCGCATATCGGCAGATCTAATAACCTGAGGTAGTTTGATAATGTGAGATGTTTGATGTGGCAACCTCAAGGGAGGGAGACAGGTTGACTTTCCGGAATTTTCCCAAAACAAACATTTATTAATTTTGAGCAATTTCACTTATCACCCAGTGTTATCCTTTATCAAAAATTCGATGCGTCTCCTTCTTTTTTGCTGATCCAGGTTCAAGCACATAAAAATGAACTAAAGCGTCCACCACTTTCCCTGATTCTCTTTTGAGTTCAAGCAGGCAGAAACCTCGTTCAGTAAAACCGATTCTAAGAGTTGGCGCCTGAACTAACCAAAGCGGGCCGGAGCAAAATGGGTTTCCATTAAGAGATCGAGCATTAAAGTTATGGTAATGACCATACAACCAAAGACGGATTTTGTGTAGGGAGAACAAATCACAAGCCACTTTTTCCCAATTATCGATTTGTGTCTCTTTATCAGATGCCCCTACTGGTCGGAGACCATGGTGAGATAAAGCGATGGAAAAAACAGACTCAGATTCGCCACTACCAAGGCTACGGGTGATATTTCTGACTCCATTCTCGCTTACTACGGCACGTCCAGGGTCATCAGCATTCAGTTTTTCGACGCTGTTCAGGATAAAAAACCGGATGCCACAATGAAGGAAGCGCCTATCCACCCAATTTAGACTGGAAGAAGAAATCCAATTTCTATCAGTTGTAAGTCGATATGCGAAACGACGGAAAGGTTCAATTGAATAATCATGGTGGCTTCGATAGTGACAACCTCCTCTTCCATGCATTAGAACAGAGTCATCCCGTATTTCATGTCGGTTTTCAGCCTTTGGAATTGACTCCTTTATCAACTTTTTTTTATTCAAATCAAATTTTAGTCCGTCGCATGCTGAAAAACGCAAATTAACGTCATGATTCCCAGGAACCAGTACAAGCCGATCACGATATCGCTCAATGTTATTCTGCCCCCATAGCTGTCCCATTAAATCAAGAGCAAGCCGTTCCTCAGCAAGTGCTAACTGATCAGGTCTGCCACTATGGCTTAGGTCTCCGGCGATTGCTATTAAATCTGGTAAACTATTATCGCTTTTAAGTGCTTTAGCTATCCAATGTTCGGCAAATGTTGCGCTTGGTGCTGTTGTAGGATCGCCAAATTGGAGATCCGCTAATAGGAGGATGCGAATCATATCATCTGGTTTGGGTCTAAAACCGCTACGGCCATGCCAACGATCAAGTTCAAACAGTATTTTTTTCCGCAAAGAATCCATCCTACTCTTAACTATAGAAGGTTCGGAGGAATCTGTAGCTTGTTCGAATTCCGTCCAAGCTAAATACTGAACAATTTTAGCTGAGGATTCTCCTGTTTGTTTCAAAATACCGAGAATTTTTTCTTCACCCCATAACTGACTTACCAAAAAAACAGGGGCAGGGCGTGGAGCAATCTCAATAGCATCTTTAAGCAATTCAGCCGCATTGGTATCCCAGCCATGCTGATCGAGAAAAACATCAATAAGATACCCATCAACTGGAATGTTTTTATGTTTCTCAAACTCCCGAGGTGTCCAAATATATAATGGCTCCAATTCAGGACTAGCAAACACTGCTTGATATTGTTCTTGCCGTTCTGGTCTGTCGTCGATCACCATAAGTTTATAGGCCATATTCCCTCCTTTTCATGATCCTGCATGTAAATGACCGGCATAAGGAATGCGAACTTGAACGGCGAACACGCTATCGGAGACTTCTTCCTGAACTATACCCCCACCGATGTTTTCTAAATATGACCAACGATACTTTAGCTTCTGAAAAATTTGTGAAGTATTTCCATTCACTGAATTAGCCAAAATCACATTCATGCCTTCCTTTTCAAAATCAATACGTATCCATAGATCTGCACTTTCATCCATCTGAGCTGAAGACCAAGGATCTTTACATTGTTTGTCAGCATATACGGCATTCCGGCACAAGTCTTTTACTATTCCAGGTATTCCATGGATCCAACAAACCCAAACCTCGCCAGCACTGGGGTCGAAGTTATATTGGCCTGCCGTGCTTATCTTGATCTGACGGTCTCGCCTTTCCACCCCTTTTTTATTACTTGCCTTTTCCCAGTTGATTTGCTTTATGATTTGCATGATTGTTTCTGAGAATGAGGTATTCCTCCAGTAATCAGTAGCAGACGGGATTCTGTGAAAATATGCGTCAGCGACCTTTTTCATTACCATGATATAATCTTTTAAACATCTTTCGGTATTTATTCGCCATTCCGTATCCTTGGCTGGTCTACTAGCAAGAAGTTCTTTTACTGACTCACATAATTTTTTCAGAATTTCTACGTTTATCTTGTATTCACTTTTTGCGTCTTTACGAGCTATACCATCAAGTCCTTCAATAATATCCCCGATATGATCCAAGCTATCCATGGCCCCCCTAATTAGCATTACATCAATTACAGAAGATTTCGATAATTCTCCGATAAGTAAGGGGATATCCTCTGAGTGAGCATTTCCTTGAATAGAAAGAGTTTCAAGAAACATGGCATTAAGGCGTTCCGCTAAAGGCCATGTAACCGTTGACAGCATTTTTTTCCCCAACTTAAAAGCGTATGATTCTTTATCAAGTAGTTTTTCGAAAGCAAGATAGGCCAGCAACACCTTGGTGACATAGTTTGACTTTAGTTTTAGCCCTCCCTCATGGATAGTTTTGGCAACCTGAAACTTTAACTCTTGATCAAGAAACCCGAGTCCACTTATTACAGCCAGAGCAGACAAGGAAGCATGTGGGGAATCTCCCTTCAATTTGGTCAATTCACGAATGAGAGTTCGAATAAGTTCGACTCGCACATCCATGTCAAATTCGTTACCAAACAACATAAGCTGGCTCGCAGCAAGCTCAACCCGAATTTCTGGTTCATCATGTTCTCTTATTTTTTTCAGGCAATAGTCATCCCTTCCTGTCATAGCATGCAACTCTGAAACATGGATAATTAAACCTGTTGAGCGGATCAGGTCGATTTCCGATAAATGATCTCCATCTTTTAACCGATAACAATATTTTGTTCTTCGTTCGGGTGTTTTCAAGGGCAAAGGATGTATTCCACCGCTCCAATTATACATTGGAGATCTCGCCCCCCACCGTCGGTTCCAGTCCATGATTTCTTGCTTAGCGTTCGTTGCTGCAAGTGAGCTGGCAAATGCCTCGGTAAGATGAAGTGCGTGGCAAAGAGGACAATTCCCTTCTCTTCCAATAACAGGGACATCGAGACGCCAATAATAGCCTATTTGTTCCTTTCCATAACCGTCCGCAGGTTGCCTGAGACGATTGACAATAACCATTGTGAAAATTTCTGTTGCGCCAATCGATGAAAGCGCTGTCCGAATATCTAGGAGTGTACGACCTGTGACGGCAGCATCGTCGAATAGCAAAATCGGGCGGGCTTGTTTTCCCCCAAAAATGGTTTTTCTAATCTCTTCACGCACAAGGGGAGGAATCAAGAGAGTGGAATTACCCCAACGCATTCTGACAGGCAGTATTGAAAATATCCTTTCAAGTGCTAATTCTCGTCCCTTTATTGTTAATAAAGATAATAGCCGGCGCACAACTGAGTCACTATTGGGATGAGATCTATACACTAGAAGCCCGTGGTCAGACTGTCTATTAGTTGAAATATTACCTTTAGTTAATTGTTCTTCCAAAAGCCTGTGCCAACTCTCATCAACGTGTTCTTTGGTTAATCCGATGAAAGGAAGAATTCCGTTTACGAGAAAACGAGCCAATTCATTTTTTGCTAGGAAGGCTGCTTCTACCGCACTCGCCAAATTCACTGTAATAAAATCGTGATGCCCCTCATACATCCAATGACCCGCTTTAACGATCACAGGACTTGGGTTTTGCCAATCCTGGTATGTTGCATGAGGATCGCGCGCACCAACACATTTTCCTATTGCATCATAGCGCGGCACTTCGAAACTCTTCCATCCTTCAGGTGCAACCGAAGCGGTTCTTCCAATCCTGGTAAGCTTGGGGGATGTATCCTTTATTTGATCATGGGGGAATAGCCAATACAGAAGGGCAGGTTTTTTTCCCTGCAAGGGGCTTTCGCAATGAATAAAAAAATGAAGATCAAGAGACCGCGAAATTGATGCATCCAAGGTAGTACCAGAAACAAGAACTGATCCCAAAGCAAGTCGTTTTTCTGGGGGAGCCGTAGCTGGCTCGTATATTTCGTCGGCAAAAATTTCTTGTAGTACCGTCATAGTAAGCCGGTCCAAGGGATGAATACTAAAACGGTGCGAAGGTAAAATTCCCAAAATTCTTGCAAGAGCAGACCTATACACATCTGAACACATTTCATTGTGCGTTGTTTGTGGGAAATCTAAATATCCAGCGATGTATTTCGTTTCTTCAGTCTTATCATTACCCCATGTAACTTTTTCTGGAATGAACATTGTTCTTCCTCGCTTTACTTCATCCCAAACCAAACGAGAATCATGCCATTTTACCCATCTTACAATACTGAGCCGAAAGTTCTGCGGTATCGGATAAATTGGTGGAGGTTGAACTCGTAGTGTTGAAAAATTACTGCAAAGTTCAGAGAATCCATATTGATCTCCATTGACCTCATAATCAACAACAGCAAAGCGCCATCGGTTAGTTACCAGGATAATCCGTGAAAACTTAGAAGGCCATTGAGGTTTATCTCTTCCAGTTATCTTGAACCCTCCTAGCGCGGCCTCATAAATTTTTGCCTCGTAACTTGGAATATCGGCAACAATTAGAACCGTCCCATTGGATGCATCGGGTGCTATGGTATGTTCAATAAAATTAAGAATGTCCCATTTCATTCGGTGAGGTTGGACAAGCCAGAGTATCCAGTCCCCTTCATCGCCGTTTTTATTTATGAAACCAAACCGTTCGTCTATTACAATTTTTCTTTTGAACCAATCAAAGGATAAAGCACAATCATTTTCACTCAAGCGTAATTCTTGCCAGATCTCGCATTTTTCACCCTGCTTAAACTTCGCCCATTCATCCCCTTGATCGGTTTCAACCTTCCAACCAAGTCGGAAATGCATGGCTAACCCCTGTATTGCGTAGTTAGTAAGATTATAAATTCCTTCTTTTTCTCGTTGCAGAGGGATCCCACATCCCACCCAAAGATTCCCTTCTAACCCTCGGAGATAATCACCATTTAGTAGATTATTTAACAGATGGAGCCCTCCATAACGGGTCCACCTCTCAGGCTTGGTGCTACGCCCATCATAAAATGTTTTCTGTATTACTTCGTGAAATTTGTGCTTGTAAGTCAAGGGAATTGAAGCCCTTTCGAAACTGCCCACCATGCCTACCCCTCGGTCTAGAACAAAAAACTCTAGACAACCAGTTCGATCAGTAAGCCATTCTGCTTGAAGTCGAGGACAATGTTTTTTCTCTTCTTTAATTGAATCTAAAAATACCTGTTTCCCAGCTGAATCCCTTCCGACGCCACCAGATCTATATCTTACGTAAATTACCAATGGTCTATAAATAGAACTAGGATTATAGGCATGTTCCTGTGTATTGTGTAGAACTTCTTGCAAGGCTACACGTAGCCTAGAAATAAGTCTCTCTCGTGTTTGGGGAGCGATTTTAGCTTCAAGTCTTGAATCGACTCCTTTCATAAGATCATCTACTGTGTTCTTGGCGAATTCCTCTCCCTCCGCTGGGACATTAAAAATCCGCATAGGAACACACATCGCGTCTTCATAAGATGGCCTAACAGGCAGATCCCTAAAGCAATCCCATGGCTTGTTGGAGATAAAGCGAATACCTTCGTCTTTTGTTGCTAATTCATCCAGGCTGTCAAGGAAGCCTTCGTGCGCTAAAAATCGAAGAAATCGGTTTGCGGATTTATGATAAAAACCCTTTTCAGTTGGAGACAAACTAGCATCCGGCTCAGGAAAACAAATATCAATATTGAAACCAAGTTCATGCGCAAAAACGATTTCGAGCAGAACTGACATCAAAGGCAGAGGATCAATCCAACGGCAAGAAGTTAAATTGAAAACCACCATTCCTCTTGGAGTTCCATGTGATTCTGAGAAATCCAACAATTCTTTTTGATAGTAACCTAGACTGTTAGCCCAGTTTCTATCCCGAAAGAACCTCGGCAATCGCACTTCAAGAATGTCACCCTCCTTTGTTATTACAAGAGAGCCAAACTTTTCATCCCCAATATTTAATATGTTTGATGGAATGTTCTGCACGAAGTCCTCCAACTCTAAAGTATCCCCTTTAGGTATTGAAACCTTTTTCTATGAGGCGAGGCTTTGAAAAAACTATGATTTGGCGATCTTTATGTTCCTTGAAGTCCTCGAACTAATCGGTCAACTCAGCATTAACCAGCGCATGGGGCAAAGAGTGGTTCAGGGATTACTATTCGCATGGCATACATTTTACCATTATTCAAGTTAGGCTGCTCGATTTTTCAACTTCCTAAACCTCAAAAAACTCTACAAATTAGTCAGGCTTTCATTGTCTAACAACCTGTCTTTGATTTAAACTTATCATTGTTTATGTCGTGTGGGCCTTATTTGGTATTTTTCCCTATCCTGACAAACTTTACAAAATGATGGAGTATATGCAAATATGGTAAATTGTCGCGGCTAGTTATGGCTCACGTAACACGCTTCCGCACTGTAGTGAGACCCGCGCCAAGTGTTTTAAAAAATTCCAGATAGGGTGATGGATTTTCCTGTTCCAGATAACGCTGAACATCCCACAAATTCAGCAGCAACGTCATAGGATCTATAGGTAATTCCGAAACACCATGACGAAGATAAAAAGCCTTGGCATCTTCTGATATTGCGTGAACAAGCGGAGCCCGGATACTCGCCGCCTGACAACGTTAAAAGTCCGGACCACGGCATCCCGCAACAAACCCCCTGCCAAGCCAGAACCATGGCAATTACGATGAACAGCCAGACGGCCCAGCGTCCGGCATTTGTCGTTTAATTTTGCCCGGGGCCTGCTGGCGCGGTCCACTTCCGGTAGCTAATGCGTAGTACTCGACCCTTTCACCAGGCAAACAACAAAGGTCCGGGGCGCGCCCTGACGCTTCATTCTTCAGCCCCGTAGGGCGCAATAGCAAAGCGTATTGCGCCGGATTTATTTGAATAGGCGGCTGGGTGGAATCCGAAAGACATTGCTTCCCCTTTTCAAGGTTGCCGCGCCTCATCCCGGTTAACAAATTTGATATCCCAGGAAATGGTACGCCATGGATGAACTCCCATCTGGCGTAATGCACTTCGTTTATTACGCCCTACGGTGGCTGACCCCCTTCAGTATATCGACCTGACCTGATTGCTCCGGGTCCTTACAATCCGAAACCGTTCCTGGAAATTTTTTGTAAAAATTGACAAAAATATTCATTTATATTTTGTATAATGAAGAAGATAAACAAATTGAAACATGTCCTTTGCTTGCATTGTGATGCAATTGCCGCCGGAGCAAGCGGTGCTGCTTGTCTTTAAGAAATGCGGAGGAACACTATGGCTGCCGATCGCAAGTATGAGTTTTCATGGGATCTTCTTGGCGATATCCTGAAAGGTCGGCCGAATCTTGGCAATCATACCCGCCTTGAGGTGTACCGCCTGATGCAGTTTGCCTTTCGGGATGTGATCGAGCGGCATGTCGGCACGGAAAAAACCGACCAGATATTTTATGAGGCCGGGGCTCTGGCCGGCAAAGAGCTTTTTGCCAACATGATCACTCCGACCCGTGACCTGAACGAATTTGTCCGCCAGCTCCAGCAGATTCTCAAGGAGCTGGCAATCGGAATCCTGCGCATCGAAAAGGCGGACATGGAAAAGGGCGAGCTTGTCCTGACCATCTCCGAAGACCTGGACTGTTCCGGATTACCGGAGCTTGATTACGAGATATGCACCTATGATGAGGGCTTCATCTCATCGCTGCTGGAAAGTTTTTCCGGCATCGCGTTCGATGTTAAGGAAATCGACTGCTGGTGCACCGGTGACCGTACCTGCCGGTTTACGGCAACCGCGGTAAAATGAACTGAATATGGCTCAACCTCCTGCCAAAAATCCGGAACTTCTCGATGCCGCGCTCAAGTCCCTGCACGATTTGCTGACTGCCCGGAATGTGCGGTCAGAGCCTTTGGACGAGCTGGCTGCCGTGGAAGGTTTTGCCGACCTTTACACGACGCTGCTGGAGGTTCGCAATGCTATTATGGCAACTGCCGCGGGCGATCTGCAATATCAGATTGCCATGAGAGGCTACGTGCCAGGGGCGATCAAGGGCATGCAGGCATCGCTGCGGCACCTGACCTGGCAGACCAAAGCGATCGCTTCGGGCGACTATTCCCAGCGGACCGATTTCATGGGAGAGTTTTCCGATGCCTTCAATACCATGGTGCTGCAACTGGATGAGACCATGCGTAATCTGCACCTGAAAGAACAGGATCTCAGGAAGATGGCGCAAACCGACCCATTGACCGGCGCCAACAACCGCGGCTACTTCATGGAACTGCTGCATACCGAGATCAAACGCTGCCAGCGTTACAGCCACACCTTCTCCGTACTGATGCTGGATCTGGATAATTTCAAATCGATCAATGACACCCGCGGACATGCAGCCGGCGATGAGGCCCTGCGAACCATGATTCGGGTTTTTCAGTCGTCCGGACTGCGCCAAAGTGACTTCTGGGGCAGGATAGGCGGGGAGGAGTTTGCCATTACGCTGCCGGAGACCGCGCTGCACGCCGCTGCCGAGGCCGCGGAACGGATACGCGCGAATCTGGTGAAAACCGCCGTTTCCTACGACAACGACAACTTCTTCTTCACCGCCAGTATCGGCGTCAGCCAGTACAAAGCCGGGGATGCCCTGGAGACCTTGCTGCAACGGGCGGACCAGGCGATGTACGAGGCCAAGCAGACCGGCAGGAACCGGGTCTGCCTGGCTCCCTGAAATTCAGCGGCCCACTCTTCGACCCGCCTCCTCTGAAAATTAACCACAGAGAGCACAGAGCCCACAGAGATAACAAATTGTAATTAAAAATATTTTCTCTGTGAGCTCCGTGGTGAAAATAGACTTTTTACGAGTCCGCCTATAAGATCACCTCAATATTTCAGCTGAAAATTCTGGCAAAACGTTCCTCGAGAATTTTTAGGTATTTATCCTTCATCTCGTCGGATAAAAAGCTTATCCTTACCAATGCCTGCCATTCTGGCCGCGCCCTGCGAAACTCTGCCAGCATTTTGTCGATGACACGTTCTGTCAGCCCCAACCGCCCCCTGGCGAAATAGTCCAGAAAATCCTCGCGCCTGAGTTTATTTTTCCTGGCATTCAGGGGCAGGGCCATTTCCTCTTCCACGCGCGGCAGAACGATGGTTGTGTTCAGGAGATCGTATGCCGGCGCCAGGGAGATAACCTCCTGCCTGCGGATAACGGAAAAATTTTTCAGGTGCATGTCCTCATTGCCCACCAGAAAGCTGAACAGGGTAAGACGCAGAAGCTTCACCTTTTCTAACGCCGGGAAGGTGCAGTAGGACTCAACCAGGCTGGTGAGCTGCTCCATGCTGGAACGGTATTTTGTTTCCCGATTCCTGCCGGCTAACTGGGCGAAATCCTCGACGTGGATCTTGCCTTTGCGGCCAGTCCGGTCGAAACGCTTGATAAAGTAAGTCATGGCGCCATCCTTGCCATGCAGCAGGCCATGGAGTGGGACCTCGATGCCGGCAAGGGCGGCAAGCCGCATGGTGAGATCCTCGTTCTCCGGCACCTGGGCATAATCAGCGGTTTGCGGCTTGAGGATATACTGGCCGCCCTGGTCAACCAGGGCAAACCGCTGTTCACTGATCAGCAGCCGCGCCGAAAGTTTCGGCTGCACGCCCTGGATGGACATCTTGCCGGCCCGGGCCGCTGCCTCCTGCCGCAGTTCCAGAGATGTAAAGGAGAGCGGCTGCAGACCAGCGAGTTGCCGCGACAGGCGCTTCAGCCCGCTGCGTGAGTAGAGGCCGTTACACGGCTCATAACTGATAGGACAGCGGTTCATGGCATCCCTGCAACGGTGACCGCCCCGACCGTATCCGCGCCGACGATCAGGAGCTGGCCGAATTTATCATTACGGTCGATCTTTTTCTGCCGCAAAAGCGCCTCAAGCTGAAAGCCCTCGGGCAGCAAGCCGTCAAAGAATGGGGGAAATCCATCAAAGAGATAGGGGGATTCCCGGACCGGCATGGTCAGCGAGATGGGGGGGCCGCTGTAACCTGACACATACTGGAAATGGTACCTCTTTCCCTCCTCCGACTCGGTGAGGTGGCCGGCAAGGTCGTGCTCAAAAAAGACCCTAGCGCTCCGCATGAGCCTGCTCCTGCAAATAAACCTCCCTGAGAGGGCTCTGAAAATCAAGCTCAATATTCAGCACCTGCAAGACCTTGAGCAGATTTTCCAGCCGCACGCCTTGCCTGCCGCTTTCGAGTTCATAGACCATGTTCTTGCCGACTCCGGCCAGCTCAGCCAGTTCCTGCTGGGTCAGACCACTGCGCTTGCGATGAAATAAGATGATATCGGCCAGCCTGTTTTGCATAAATATCCCCCCATAGCGGGAATTTCTCTTGAATGAAACTGATTGTACCCTCCCGAACCGATCAAATCAATCAATTTTCCCTTTTTAAAGGGTAAAATCTCCAGAGAAGCGAATTAAGCCGTTGTAAAAAAAAATCACATGGCCAGAGAAATGCGCGGAACGGCACTCTTTTCAGTACCCCCTTGAGGGGCATAAGGAGCCGTAACGAAATTGAAAAAAATGGCCATGTTATTTCGTAACGGCTCCTAAAATTGGATACCATAATCCACGACGCGTCATTCCCTGAATACAGGGGATAGAGCCGTAGGGCGTAATAAGCGAAGTGCATTACGCCAGATGACAGTTCCTACCTGGAACGCCATTTCATGGGATGCCCAATTTGTGAACCTGGAAGGCGCGGCAGCTTTGAAAAGGAGAAGCAATGTCTTTCAGATTCCACGTATCTGCCGCATGCAATAAATCCGGCGCAATACGCTTCGCTATTGCGCCCTACGGGGCTGAATTGGCAATTCCTTCTCCCATCTGCGGTCCCTCTTCCTCACCTTTCCCTTGACTTCCTTTTTTTTTCTCATTATGTATAGAAAAATTTTCAGGCGCTCTTAGCCGAGCTTAATAGGGAACCCTGTGTGAATCAGGGACGGGCCCGCCGCTGTAACCGGGGACGCAAACCGCACTATGTCACTGGCTGAATGGCTGCCGTGTCGAGATTATTTCTCCACGACGCTGAAGCTGGGAAGACGCGGATGAGGACAATCCGGGAGTCAGAAAACCTGCCTGCAAAGTATATTGTTCTGCTTCCGTGGACAAGGGGCAGCGATGTGTATCTGAGGAAAAACAGGGAATCCCCGGATCAATTTCATATTGGTCCGGGGATTTTTTTTGTCATATGGCAAATGGGTGCCCCGGGCTGTTAACACCTGCGTAGCAAGGAGAAAACAATGGCCACAACGGAGCAGTCTTTCTGCAAAATCACGCTGTTTCTCATCAGGGACTGGGATTCCTTCCAGATCGCCATGCGCGGCTGTCTGCACAGCGCCGGCAACATCATGTACAAAAACACGGTGCAGGGGTGGCAGGGATGAGAAAAGAGAAAATCGCCGCCCTTATTTTCCTGGCCGCGGCGGCGCCGGGACTGTCCCTGGCCGCTGAAAACACCGATGCCCGGCCGGCCACCTCCCTCGACGAGGTGGTGGTTACCGCGGCCCGGGTGGATGAACCGGTGCGGGAGGTAAGCGCCGCCATGACGGTGATCGGCCCGGAGGAGATCGCCCTCTCCCCGGCCCGCGACCTGGGGGAACTGCTGGCGGAAAAGGGGCTGGGCGCCATCAAAAAATACCCCGGCGCCCTGACCGCCGTTGATCTGCGCGGCTTCAAGTCCGAGACCTACGGCAATGACCTGAAGTCCCATGTCCTGATCCTGCTGAACGGCCGGCGGGCCGGCACGGGCAACCTGGCCAAGATCATGACCCGCAATGTGGAACGGGTGGAAATCATCCGCGGTCCCGGCGCGGTGCAGTACGGCTCATCTGCCATGGGCGGCGTGATCAATGTCATCACCAGGCAGGGCTCGGGCGCGCCTTCCGCCGAGCTGCTCGGAACCCTCGGCAGTTTCGGTTATGACGAAAGCGGGGTGCTGGTGTCGGGGAAACAGGCGGGGATTGATTTTTCCGGCAGCTTTGCCCGGTCGAATATGGACGATTACGATACCGGCAGCGGCGACACGTTCCATAACACCGGCTATGATCATATTGATCATTATTCGGTCAACACCGGCTACAGCTTTCTTGATGACAGGCACCGCCTCGGCGTGCTCTTTACCCGCTATTACGGCGATGAGATCGGCAGTCCCGGCTATCTGAGCAGCAACGACCTGGACAACACCAAGGACTCGACCGCCCACTCCCTGGATTTCACCTATGACGGGGCAAGCGTCGATAAAAGGTATTCCTGGCAGATGCGCTATTTCTCCGGCGAGGACAAGGACATCTGGTTTGATCCCACGGCCAGCAACGCCAGCGGCTGGGATGACGGCGTGCCGGACTGGAACAGTACCGATCAGCACGGGGCCCAGGCCCAGGTGAGCACGGAGCTCGGCCTCCTGCGGCTGACCGGCGGCCTTGACTGGGTGCGCTATGAAACCAAGAGCAGCATGGACCCGGCCGAAACCGACTCCGAAGACCTCGCCGGCTTTGTGCTGGCCAGGGCCAAATTCCTGGAGGAGCGGCTGCTGGTGGACGGCGGCCTGCGCTATGACGCCTATGATGTCGAGGTGGTGGAGCCGGCGGGCCGCAGTGAAGAGGACACCAATATCACCACCAGCCTGGGCCTGATCTATCTGCTGACCAGCGAGCTGAAACTGCGGGCCCATTACGGCGAGGCCTTTATCATGCCCGGCGCCAATGAGCTGGCCGCCGATTTCTTCTCCGACTGGGGGCTCCATTACGTGGGCAATCCGAATCTCGACCCCGAGTCCAGCCGCACCTATGAAGCGGGCATTGATTTTTCCCGCAACGGCATGAACGCCGGGCTCGGCTACTTTTACACCCGGTACAAGGACAAGATCGAAAGCGTGGCCGCCGGCTTTGACCAGACCTGGGAAAATGTCGGCAAGGCGGAGATCTCCGGTTTTGAAGGCGAATTGTCCGCGGACCTGGGCGCCCGTTTCGGCTGGGCGTATGAGATCAGGCCCTACGCGAACTTCTCCTATCTTGACCGGTACGAGGACCTGGACAACAACAGGGACCTGAAGTACATCAGCAACTGGAGCGCGGCATACGGCATCAGCGCCAGTGACTATCAGGGTTTCACGGCGCGGCTGAACTTCGCCTATACCGGCCGGAAGCACATCGACGACTGGGAGACCGGCGGCTTTCCGGCGCCGATCATCTCTGCCGGCGGCTTTACCGTGGCCGACCTGACCATCAGCAAGAAAATCCTTGATCTGCAGGAAAAGGGCTTTTTCACCCTGAGCGGGGCGGTCACCAATCTCTTTGACACGGATTACGCCTATGTCAAAGGATACCCCATGCCCGGCCAGGCGCTTTTTGTGACGCTGACATACAGGTATTGATCAGAGGCCGGACCCCGCACCGGGGTCCGGTTTATGGAAACGGACACTGCGGAAGCAGATGACATGAAACATATTTTCCTCGCCCAGACCATGGCCCTGATGCTGCACGGCGCCCTGTTCATGATCCAGGTCGGCGGTTTGCCGCTGCAGCAGGCAGTGCCCCTGACCAGGGAAATCTGCGTGGAGCTGGTCGCGCCGGTGCCGGAGGTACGGCAGGCCGAGGCCAGGGTTGCGCCAACCCCGCGTGTCGAACCGGAACGCAAGCCGGCCGCGCCGCCGGTCGTCCGCCGGCCGGAAAAGCCGCAACCGCGGCCAAAACCGGCGGCCCGGCAGGATGAGCAGCCGGCAATGGCCAGCGCGCTGGTCGAGGCGGCTACACGGTCAGCGGCTTCAGATGCTGCACCTGAAGCGGCTGAGCAGCCGGTAATGGAGAGCGCGCCAGCCGTGCCGGCTGAGCAGATCCTTGCCGCTGCCGCTGGTCCGCCGGTAGCAGCGCCGGGAACAATTGCGGCCGCACCGCAGCTGGCCGGGGTCATGCTGGCCGCCTTTCCGGCGCCGGCCGCCGGCGGAAACGGGGAGACGAAACAGGAGGTGATTGAGGCATGCCCGCTCTACCGGCAGAATCCGCCCCCCGACTACCCGCCCCTGGCCAGGAAAAGAGGCCTGGAAGGCACGGTTGAGCTTGATGTGCTGGTCAGCCCGGCGGGCACGGCCGACACGGTACGGCTCGCCCTGACCAGCGGCCATGACCTGCTGGACCGGGCCGCCCTGAGCGCGGTGGAAAAATGGCTTTTTCAGCCAGGCAAAAAGGGGGAGGAAACCGCGGCCATGTGGGTCCGGGTGCCGGTCCGCTTTGCCCTGCATAAGTAATATGGGGTGATAGCTATTCAATCGTCTGTAGGAGCGGGCCATGCCTGCGATAACATTAGTGATCGCGGGCATGGCCCGCTCCTACAGCCCCAAAAGGTCAGGGTGGCTCATTGCTCATTGTGGCGGATAACAAAATTGATGAATGCGTAAAAGGTCTATTTCACCACGGAGTCCACAGAGATTATAGAAAAATATTATTTAATTATAATTAGTTATCTCTGTGCTCTCTGTGGTTAAATTTCAATTTTTACGAGTTCACCAAAATTCGGTAATTATGAAAATAAAACGAGTGGTATCCGGTTTCGTCCCATTTTTTTCAGCAACCGAAAAAATTCTGCGATGTGGGGCTGCCGCCCTCTTCATCACCCTGTTTTTTGCCGCCGCGGCCAAGGCCGAGGTTTTTATTGATCAGGTGGGCCGGCAGGTTGACATCGCGGCCCGGCCGGAACGGATCGTCTCGCTCATGCCCAGCCTCACGGAAATGGTGTTCGAGCTGGGGGCGGGCGACCGGCTGCAGGGGGTGACCCTGTTCAGCGACGAGCCGCCGGCCGCGGCGAAATTGCCCAAGGTCGGTTCCTACGTCCATCCGGATCTGGAAAAAATCGTCAGCCTCAAACCGGACCTCTGCCTGGCGGTGCGGGACGGCAATCCCAAACATATCGTCGATAAAATCACCGCCCTCGGCATTCCCGTCTACACCATCGACCCGCGCAATCTGGAGGAGATCATGGAGGCCGTGCAGATGCTCGGCAAGGTGCTG
>QZKV01000104.1 GCA_003599575.1 Desulfobacteraceae bacterium
ATAATGCTCCCGACGCCGTGGCGGTCAGCGGCCGCAAGAAGATCATGGTGCTGGGCGGCGGCCCCAACCGCATCGGACAGGGGATCGAGTTCGACTACTGCTGCGTGCACGCCGCCATGGCCATTCGCGAGGCCGGTTTGGAATCGATCATGGTCAACTGCAACCCGGAAACGGTCTCCACCGACTACGACACTTCGGACAAGCTCTATTTCGAGCCGCTGACGGTTGAAGATGTGCTCAGCATTTACCATAAGGAAAAGCCCGAAGGCGTGATCGTGCAGTTCGGCGGCCAGACCCCCTTGAACATCGCGCGCGAACTGGCCGAGGCCGGGGTGAACATTCTGGGCACCTCGCCCGAAACGATCGACCTGGCCGAGGACCGCGACCGCTTCCGGCAGATCATGCGCCGTCTGGGCATTCCCCAGCCCGAGTCGGGCATGGCATCCAGCGAGCCGGAAGCGCTGCAGATCGCCGCCGAGATCGGTTACCCCTTGATGGTGCGCCCCTCCTATGTGCTCGGCGGGCGCGGCATGGAGGTGGTGCATGACGACCAGATGCTCAAGCGCTATCTGCATGTGGCGGTCGAGGAGGTCACGCCCGAACGTCCGGTACTGATCGATAAATTCCTGGAAAACGCCATTGAAGCCGAGGCCGACGCCATTGCCGACGGTGCGGATGCCTTTGTACCGGCGGTCATGGAACACATCGAGCTGGCCGGCATCCACTCCGGCGATTCGGCTTGCGTCATTCCGCCCATCAGCTTGGCTCCCAAGCACATCGATACCATCCGCGAGTATACCCGCCGCATTGCCATCGAATTGAAAGTGGTTGGATTGATGAACATCCAGTACGCCATCCAGAACGATATGGTCTACGTGCTGGAAGCCAATCCGCGGGCATCGCGGACCGTGCCGATCGTCTCCAAGGTGTGCGGATTGTCCATGGCCCGTTCCGCGACCCAGGTGGTCCTTGGGAAAACCATCGCCGACCTGAATCTGCATGAGACCCAGATTCCCTACTATGGGGTTAAAGAAGCGGTCTTCCCGTTCAACATGTTCCCGGAAGTGGATCCCGTTCTGGGGCCGGAGATGCGTTCCACCGGTGAAGTGCTGGGCCTGGCCGGCTCGTTCGGACAGGCCTATTTCAAGGCGCAGGAAGCCACGCAATCGCCGCTGCCCCTGGAAGGCGCGGTGCTGTTTACGATCGCGGACAGCGACAAACCGGCCGCATTGGAGCCGGTGCGCCGTTTCAGGGAGTTGGGTTTTACGGTCATGGCAACCGAAGGCACCCACAAGTTTCTCAAGGAAAAAGGCCTTGATACCCAACTCATATCCAAGCTGGGATTGGGGCGACCCAACCTGGTGGATGCGATCAAAAGCGGTCAGATCCACCTGCTGGTCAATACTCCCAGCGGCAAAAAAGGTTCGGCGGACAGCTCGGACATCCGCAAATCGGCGATCAAGTACAAGATTCCATATATCACCACAACGGCCGCAGCGATTGCAGCCGCCAAGGGTATTGCGGCCATCCGGGAGAAAGAATCCAAGGTGAGATCGGTGCAAAGTTATCATGGCGATATTCGGTAGATGGTCGATTTGAAACCCGGAGAGCGCAACGAATTTACATATCAACGAACACAGAGGTCACAATGGGCGGATTATTCGGGGTTGTTTCTGAAACGGATTGTGTTGCTGATCTTTACTATGGCACCGATTACCATTCGCATCTGGGAACCAAGCGGGGGGGGATGGCCGTGCGCAACTCCCATGGGATCCATCGGGCCATTCACAATATCGAGAACAACTATTTCCGCAGCAAATTCGAATCGGAGCTGTCCCAATTCAAAGGCACCCTGGGGATCGGCGTGATCAGCGATACCGATCCGCAACCGCTGATCATCGGATCGCATCTGGGCTCCTTCGGAATCGTCACCGTGGGGCGCATCAACAACATGGAAGAATTGGTCCGCAGAGCGTTTGCGCGCAAAAGCTACTTCTCGGACACCACCGACGGCAGCACCAATCCCACCGAAGTGGTCGCCATGCTGATATGCCAGGAAGAAAGCTTTGAGGCCGGCATTCGCAAGGCCCAAGAGGCCATCCAGGGATCGTGTTCGCTGCTGTTGCTTACCGATAACGGGATTTATGCAGCCCGCGATCGCCTGGGCCGCACACCCCTGGTGATCGGCCGCCGGCCGGGAGGCCTTGCGGTCAGTTCGGAGTCGTGCGCTTTTCCCAATCTCGGGTTCGAAATCGATTACTTCATCGGCCCCGGCGAGACCGTTTTTTTAACCGCGGACGGGTGGGAACAACGCATGCCACCGGGAGACCGGCTGCAGATCTGTTCTTTCCTGTGGGTCTATTACGGCTATCCGGCCTCCGAGTACGAGGGCATTAACGTGGAATTCGTGCGTTACAATTGCGGCGCTGCTCTGGCGCGCAACGATGACACCGAAGCCGACCTGGTGGCCGGTATCCCCGACTCGGGGATCGGACACGCCCTCGGCTACGCCAATGAAAAGAAGATTCCCTACCGCCGTCCGTTCGTCAAGTATACGCCGACCTGGCCGCGCAGCTTTATGCCCCAGAACCAGAAGATGCGCGACCTCGTGGCGCGGATGAAGCTCATTCCGGTGCGCCGCCTCATTCAGGGACAGCGTATGATGTTCTGTGACGACTCGATTGTGCGCGGCACCCAGCTCAAGGACAATGTTCAGAATCTCTTCGATTGCGGCGCCCGGCAGGTTCACATGCGCCCGGCCTGCCCGACGTTGATCCATCCCTGCGAGTTTCTCAACTTTTCCACCTCGCGTTCCACCCTGGATCTGGCCGGCCGCAAAACGATCCAGGAACTGGAAGGCTTTGAAGATAAGGATCTGGACCAATACGCTTTGGCCGGCTCGGAAAAGAACCTGGCCATGGTGGAAAGCATCCGCCGGCAGCTGCACCTGACCACCCTCAAATATCAGCGCTTGGAAGACCTGGTGCACGCCATCGGACTGCCCAAGGAAAAGCTGTGCACCCACTGCTGGGATGGGAGCAGTTACTTTTAGCGTTTGCCCGTAAACCTGTTTGCCTCGGTGACGAGGGTACGCTTACCGGTCAAGAAACCCCCTACTGTAGAAAGGGCAATGGGGTGACGGTTTCAAAAGTCCAATCAGGGGTTGACTTGCCCTTTTGCGGTCCTAGGCTAGATGGAACAATCTACGGAAGGAGAGCATTGGTTCATGGAAACCGTCGCAAAAGGAACCGTCGTACAGGTTCATTATACCGGTACACTGAAAAATGGGGAGGTGTTCGATTCCAGTCAGGACCGCGAGCCGCTGGAAGTGGCTGTTGGAGAGGGTCAACTGATCATGGGCTTCGAAAAAGCGCTTTTGGGCATGTCCGTCAATGAAAAGAAGGTATTCACCCTGTCCCCGGAGGAAGCCTATGGGGAGCGCAATGCAGATGCCCTGCGGACATTTTCACGTCAAGAGATTCCACCGGGTCTGGAAGTCGAAAAAGGCCAGATGGTGGCCGTGACCACCCCTCAGGGGGAGCAGATTCCCGCCAAGGTGATTCAAGTGGATGATGAAAATTTGACCATCGATTTCAATCATCCCCTGGCCGGGGAAACACTGACCTTCGAGATTGAGGTGGTCGGCATTCATTCCTGAACTGTTTTGCGAAATTGAGTTGTTCAGCGAAACACCAGCGGCCGTACATGCCAAATGTGTTCGGCATACTCCATTACCGCGCGGTCGCTGGAAAAGCGACCCATCCGGGCGGTATTGAGAATCGATCGGCGCGCCCACTGATCCGCATCGGCGAACAGGCGGCCGGCCTCTTCCTGGGCCTGCATGTAGGGACGATAATCGGCAAGCAGCATGTAGAAGTCCCCCTCTTCACGCAGTCCCCGGATGATCGATGCAAACAGCGTCGGCTCATGGGGTGAAAAATAGCCTCTGGCAATCATGTCCAGGGTGCGCTTGAGCTCTTCATCCTGCTGGTAGTAGTGATTGGGATCGTAACCGTCGCGGCGTTTTGCCAAAACCTCTGCCGCGCTCAAACCGAAAACAAAGATATTGTCCTGCCCCACCGCTTCCATGATCTCGATATTGGCGCCGTCCAGGGTGCCGATGGTCAAGGCGCCGTTCAGCGCCATTTTCATGTTGCCCGTTCCCGATGCCTCCATACCGGCCGTTGAAATCTGTTCGGATAAATCGGCCGCGGGAATGATTTTCTCCGCCTGCGAGACGCAGTAATTGGGCAGGAAAAGCACCCGCAAACGGCCGCGCACATGCGGATCGCTGTTGACCGCGTTGGCAACGCAGTTGATCAATTTGATGATCAACTTGGCCTTGTGGTAGGCTGGCGCCGCTTTCCCGGCGAAGATGACGGTTCGCGGTGTGAAATTGCCCTGCGGCTCCGCTTTGATACGGTTGTATAAGGTGATGACGTGCAGCACATTGAGCAGTTGACGTTTGTATTCATGCATCCGTTTGACCTGCACGTCAAACAACGTATTCGGGTCAACCCCGAGTTTGATCTTGCGCAAAATGTAGCGGGCCAGACGCCGCTTGTTCTCCTGCTTGGTTTCGATCCATTGTTTGCGGAAGGCGGCATCCTCGGCGCAGGGCAAGAGCTCCTGCAGCCGATCCAGGTCGCAGATCCAATCCGGTCCGATTGCCGACGTGATCAGCCGCGCCAGCGAGGGGTTGGCTTGCTGCAGCCACCGGCGCGGGGTGATGCCGTTGGTGACGTTGACGATGCGATCGGGGAAGATATTGTGGAAATCGCGGAACAACTGCTGCTGCAGAATGCGGCTGTGCAAGGCGGCCACGCCATTGACCGAGTGGCTGCCGACGACGGCCAGATGGGCCATGCGCACATGCTTGACAGAGCCTTCTCCGATCAGCGAAACCCGTGCGGGCAGCCCCGCATCGTCGGGGAAGCGATTGCGTAAACCGTCGATAAAACGCTGGTTGATTTCGAATATGATTTCCAGATGACGCGGCAAAAGCCTTCCAAGCAGATCCACCGGCCACGATTCAAGCGCCTCGGGCAACACCGTGTGGTTGGTGTAGGCAAAGGTCTGTTCGCAGATGGTCCAGGATTCATCCCAACCCAAACTTTCCTCATCCATCAAGATGCGCATCAGTTCCGGTATGGCGATGGAAGGATGGGTGTCGTTCAACTGAATGGCCACGAAATTGGGCAGATCGGCAAACGAGCGGTTGAGCTTGCGATAGCGCCGCAATATATCGTTCAGGGTAGCGGCCACGAAGAAATACTGCTGCTTGAGGCGCAGTTCCTTGCCCAATGTGCTCTCGTCATTGGGATAGAGCACCTTGGAGATATTTTCGCTGAGCACCTTGGATTGGACAGCGCCGGCGTAATCGCCCTGGTTGAAAATTTCCAAATTGAATTCGCGGCTCGATTGGGCGGTCCACAAGCGCATATTGGTCACATACTCGTCCCCATAGCCCGGCACAAGGATATCGCAGGCCATGGCCATGACCACTTCCCCGTCCACCCAGCGGTGGCGCAAGCGGCCCTCGTCGTCACGGTAGCTTTCCGTGCGGCCGAAGAAACGCACCGGCATCAAATGATCGCGCCGCTGCATTTCCCAGGCATTCCCGCGGCGCATCCAGTTATCGGCATGTTCGCGCTGATAGCCGTCTTCAATGATCTGGTGGAAGATGCCGTAGTCATAGCGGATGCCGTATCCGTAGCCCGGAAGATCGCGGCAGGCGATGGAATCCATGTAGCAGGAGGCCAGGCGTCCCAATCCGCCGTTGCCCAATCCGGCATCCCATTCCTCTTCTTCCAATTCATCCAGGTCGAAACCCAGATCGGCCATGGTCCGGCGGGCTTCATCTTCCATTTGCAGGCTGATCAGATTGTTCTTCAAAAAACGGCCCGGCAAAAATTCCAGGGAAAGGAAATAGACCCGCTTGGCCAGCGTATCGTACAAGGCCCGCTGGGTTTTGATCCAGCGCGCGATGAGGTGGTCGCGAACGCTGTAGGCCAGTCCCATGAAAGCGCTGTACTTGCTGGGTTTAAACGGATCGTTGCCCAAAGTATAACAAATGTGGTGCAGAATGCTGTCCTTGAGCGAACCAAGTGCGTTCGTGGACGGCAATGAGTCTTCCGGCATGCTCAGGGGGGCTGCCTCGCGGGCATTCATTCAGGGTTATCCTCCATTGAATTGGATTCAGGGCGTCGCGGAAGCATTCGGAAAAGCGGCCCTGCAATACGCCTAGATTAAACAAAGAGTCCGCATCTATCAATATCAATATCGCTATTTGTTCTGCAGCCTGTAAGTCACCCCTGCAAAACAGCTTTCACGCAAGGTCCGACAGCAAGCTTTTTTTTGATCTTTCAACTTTCATCTTTCCATAAAAGATTCTATAAGCCCTGCATCTGAATCAAGGGTTGTTTTTTTCAAGATGGCAACATACTCCAAGAAATACGACGTCATCGTAGTGGGCGCCGGCCATGCCGGATGCGAGGCGGCCCTGGCGGCGGCGCGCATGGGTTGTGAGGTGCTGCTGCTGGCCATCGACCTGGACAAGCTGGCGGCCATGCCGTGCAGCCCTTCCATCGGAGGGATGGCCAAAGGGCAGCTGGTACGCGAAATTGACGCTCTGGGTGGCGAGATGGCCAAGATCAGTGATCAGACCGCCATCCAGTACAAAACGCTCAACACCAAAAAGGGGCCGGCCGTTCAATCCTCGCGCACCCAGAACGACAAAAAGCGCTACCACATGGCCATGAAGGCGGTGGTGGAACAGCAGGCCCGCCTCGATGTCAAACAGGCCATGGTGGAACAGCTGATCATCGAAAATGGCCGGGTTATCGGCATCGAAGATCACACCGGCTTTGGTTTTCAGGCCCGCTCGGTCATACTGGCCACGGGCACATTTCTCAGCGGGCTGGTGCATATCGGCTTCAAGGCCGTCCAGGCGGGTCGCGCCGGCGAGTTTGCGGCTTACGGGCTGGCAGCCAACCTGGCCGGGATCGGGTTGTCCCTGGGCCGCATGAAAACCGGCACGCCGCCGCGCCTGAACCGGGCCAGCATCGACTTCTCACAATTCGAAGCCCAGGAGATGGACGCCGAGCCGCGTCCTTTTTCTTCTTTCAGCCGGGGCGCCCGCCTGCCCCAGGTGCCCAGCTATCTGGGGCGCACCAACCCGCGGGTGCATCAACTGGTGCGCGACCACCTGCACCTGTCCGCCCTTTACAGCGGCATCATTAAAGGGGTGTCCGCGCGCTACTGTCCTTCCTTCGAGGACAAGGTGGTGCGCTTCAGCGATAAAGAAAGCCATCACGTCATTTTGGAACCCGAAGGACTCGATACGCAGGAAATCTATGCCAGCGGCCTGGGCAACAGTTTGCCCATGGAGGTTCAGGTTCAGGTGGTGCGGGCCGTACCGGGTTTGGAAGCCGCGGAAATCATTCGGCCGGCCTATGCCATCGAATACGATTTTGTCGATCCCATCCAGCTTCGCCCGACCCTGGAAACCAAAAAGATCGCCGGGCTTTACCTGGCCGGCCAAATCAACGGCACTTCGGGCTATGAAGAGGCCGCGGCCCAGGGATTATGGGCCGGCATCAATGCGGCCTGCCGGGTTCAGGGACGGCCCGCTTTCCTGCTCGATCGGTCTCAAGCCTACGTGGGGGTTATGGTGGATGATCTGGTCACCCGCGGCACCCGTGAGCCCTACCGCATGTTTACGTCGCGGGCCGAGTATCGTCTGATCCTGCGCGAGGACAATGCCGACCTGCGCCTGATGGCCATCGGCCGTGAATTGGGTTTGATTTCCAAGGATGCCGCCGCTGCGGCCGCAGAACGCAAAGCGCAAATCGAAGCCGAAATCGGTCGCATCCGGCGCACGGTGATCAAGCCGACGGCCCAGGCCAACGCTTATCTCTCCTCCAGAAACACGGCTACGATCAGCCATGGCATCCACCTGGATCAGCTGCTCAAACGGACCGAGCTGGACTATACGGCAGTGGCCCTGTTCGCGCCGGCGCCCCAACCGCTCGATCCCAGGGTGGCCCGGCAGGCGGAGATTGAAATCAAATACGAGGGCTATATCCAGCGGCAGCTGTCGGAGGTGACGCGGTTCAGGCACCTGGAGCAGATCCGCTTGCCCGAAGAATTCGATTACACCCAGGTGCATGGGCTCTCCAATGAGCTCAAGGAAAAACTGACCCGCGTGCGCCCGGCCTCTTTGGGCCAGGCCTCGCGCATATCAGGTATCACGCCGGCCGCCATTTCAGTCCTGATGGTGGCGCTGCGGGCGGCCGAACGGAGCAGGAGTGATGAGCAGCGGCCTTAAACTGGAAAATTTCAGTTGTCGCGCTGTGCGCCAAGTGAATCTGACCTTGCTCCCGGGTCAGTGCCTGGGATTGACCGGTCCTTCCGGAACCGGAAAAACCCTTTTTCTGAGAGCCTTGGCCGACTTGGACCCGTATGAAGGCCGCATGCTGCTCGACGGGGTGCCCGCCGCCGGCATACCGGCGCCGCAATGGCGCCGTCAAGTGGGTTTTCTTCCGGCCGAAAGCGCCTGGTGGGCCGATACGGTGGGGGCGCATTTTGAACGGGCGCCGACCGGCTGGATTGATGCTCTGGGTTTTGATGAGACCGTACTGACATGGCAGATCACGCGTCTATCGAGCGGCGAACGCCAGCGCCTGGCGTTTTTGCGACTGTTGGTCCAGGGGCCGCGGATATTGTTGCTGGACGAACCCACCGCCAATTTGGACACGCAGAACATCGCCAGGGTAGAGGCCCTTTTAAGAGATTTCAGAGCCGAACACCAACCCGGCCTGCTGTGGGTCAGTCACGATTTGGACCAGCTGAAACGCTGGTGCGATCCGATTTTGTTTATGGAGGGACAACAGCTCATCCATCTGGATCAGGCACCTCTGCGTTCGGTGCTGTGATCGGGGGAAACCAATCCATGACGATTTCCTTGACGCCCCTGGATCTGGGTATGGCCGCAAGCCTGGTCTTGTTGCTGGCGCTGATTTCGTGGTCGATGCGCCTTCATCTGGAGCGCCAGCTGATCATTGCGGCATTGCGCATGACCGTGCAATTGCTGTTGATCGGGTTTGTGCTCAAAGCGTTGTTCAGCTATGTCCATTTGGGGTGGATGGCGCTGACGGCCGGAGCGATGCTGCTGGCCGCCGGTCGTGAAGTCACGGGACGTCAAAAGCGAAAATTCCTTGGAGTATGGGGTTTCGGTCTGGGCGCCGTATCGATGTTCATCTCCTCGTTTGCGATCACCATCATCGCATTGACGGTCATCATCGGCCCGGACCCGTGGTACCGACCCCAATACGCCATCCCGTTGCTGGGGATGCTGCTGGGCAATACCATGAACGGCATCGCCATCGGGATGGATCGACTGACCAGTTCCGCCTGGGAACAGCGCACGCTGATCGAAGGTCGCCTGATGCTCGGCGCACCATGGCATCAGGCCATTGAGTCGCTGCGCCGGGAAAGCATCCGCAGCGGATTGATACCCATCGTCAATTCCATGATGGCCGCCGGGATAGTCAGTCTGCCGGGCATGATGACCGGACAGATCCTGGGGGGCAATCCGCCTCTGCAAGCCGTGAACTATCAGATCCTGATCATGTTCCTCATCGCCGGCGGCACGGGTCTAGGAACCGTGACCGCTGTATGGCTGGGGTCGCGGCGCCTTTTCGATGAGCGTCATCGCCTGCGCCTGGACAGGTTAAAACAGTGAGGGGATCGGCCCTCCTGCGGCCCTGTTCATGCGGTGGTCGTTGAGCGGGTTTACAGACGAAGGATCTTCGTGCACGTGCCCGAAGAATTCGAAGGGTTGGCAACCTGACAATCCGGTTGACGTACGGAGGCCACATTCTTATTTTTGTGTTGTTTTAGCGATTCCACTATCTCGTCCCGTGTATGGGGGTGCTGTAGAGCGGAAAAAACGGAGTGCAGGTGCAAATGGCGGACAACAACGATTATTATAAAATATTGGGTGTGGATAAGAACGCCGGCAGTGCCGATATCAAGAAGGCCTACCGCAAGTTGGCCATGAAATATCACCCCGACCATGCCAAAGGCGATAAAAGCGCCGAAGAAAAATTCAAAAAGCTCAGCGAAGCCTATGCGGTGCTCAGCGATGAGGAAAAGCGCAAGCAATACGACACTTACGGGTCCACCGGTTTCCAGCAGCGCTTCAGCCAGGAAGACATTTTCCGCAATTTCGATTTCGGCGACATCTTCCGGGAATTCGGCTTTGGCGGCCGGGGTTTTTCGACCGGCGACGGGGGTTTTCGATTCACCTTCGGCGGTGGTTCGCCATTCGGCGGCCGGCGTGCCCAACAGTCCGCACCCAAAGGGTCCGACCTGGTGTACGAGTTGCCCTTGACTGTGAAAGAAGTCGCCACAGGCGCCACCAAGAACATCACCTATCAACATCAGGGACGCTCGCAAAACATCAACGTTAAAATTCCCCAGGGAATGATCACCGGCAAGAAACTGCGCCTGGCCGGTAAAGGCGAACCCAGCTCCTACGGCGGCCCGGCCGGTGACCTGTATATCAAATCGGTGGTCCTTGAAGATCCGCAATTCAAGGTCGATGGCCACGACCTTTTTATCAACCGTGAGATCAAGCTGACCCAGGCGGTGCTTGGTACCCACGTTTCCGTACCAACCCTGGACGGCAAGGAAATGACCCTCAAAATCCCACCCGGCACGCGCCATAAAACCAAGATGAGACTCAGCAACTTGGGTTTGCCGCACATGAAAGGCAACGCGCATGGCGATCTATATGTCGTGGTGCACGTCAACATACCTCGAAACCTGTCGGCCGAGCAGAAAAAATTGATGCTTCAATTGGCTGACGCTGGTCTGTAAGGAATTAAATTTATTTGACAAGAGCATCATGTTCAGGTAGCTTGGGGGCCGTAGCTGATGGATTGGTACTCAAGCGGACTCGCATAGCTGTCGATATGAAATGGCAACGGAGGTGAGAAAGGGGTTGTAATGCACCCTCTCTGGAGAATGCCGCAGCCGACATCCGCCTTTCTTACTTAAACGAGCATAATGCCAGAATTAACGCCTGTCTTAGATACAGATGCCATTGCGCGGAAGGTCGATGAGGTCGCCCGACAAATCTCTTCCGACTATCGCAATGCCGACCTGGTGATCATCGGGGTGCTCAAGGGAGCCTTTGTCTTCATGGCCGATTTGATCCGCCGATTGGATCTCAGCCATGTGGCCGTCGACTTTATACGCCTGGCCAGTTACGGCAGCCAGAGCAATTCATCCGGGCATATCCGCTTGCTGAAAAATTTTGAAATCGATATTGAAGGCAAGCACGTGCTCATCGTTGAAGATATCCTGGACACTGGATGGACATTGGCCTTTCTGAAGCAACACCTGAGTGCTTACAGCCCCAGGTCATTAAAAACGTGCGTGCTGGTCGACAAGCGCGAAAGACGCAAAGTGGATGTGCAGGCAGAATATGTGTGCCATGTCGCCAACGAGGGCTTTCTGGTCGGCTACGGATTGGATTATGACGAAAATTACCGAAATCTGCCGGGAATTTTTAACTTGAAATTATAATCGTGAAGGTGTGCCATGTTTATTACCTGCCGGGAATGCAACACCACGTTCCGTCTGGATGAGCGCTTGCTGAAACCCACCGGGTCAAAAGTGCGTTGCTCGCAGTGCCTTAATACCTTCGTCGCAGTGCCGGTTGTGCGGCCCCTTCATTTCGAACAGAAATCACCTGTGCCTGCCGGGTCATCCGCTAGCCAGTCAAGGCTGTCACCCCGCGCGGTGGTGTCCGAGCAGGAACTGGAAGGGATCGATCTGGCTGAACTTGATGCCATCTTGGAAGGAGATCCCGCTTCCGAAATGGCAGTCCCCGCGGAGGAGATCTCGGACGAGGCGCTGGAGGTTGACTCCGCAGAGGAATTGAGTGAGCTGGACGAACTCGATCTGGATTTCGATTTTGACGCCGCGCTCGAGCCTGGTGACGAAAACAGGTCGGCGGCGCCCGCAACGCAAGATCCGAAAAATGAAATCGACCTGGAAATTGATTTCGACATCGCAGACAACCCCGCTGAACCGCAAGAAGAACTACCCGCGGATCTGGATCTGGACGCCTTGAGCCTCGATGAGGCGCCGGGCCCGGAAGCGAAGGCCGAAGGAAGAAAAAAGCCTGAAAATGCATCGCTTGAAGGCGATCTGGATATGATTCTGGATGATCTCGATCTGGAATCCGTAAAGAAGCCGGATACTTCCGCCGGTGCACCAGCGGCCAGATCAAATGATGATCTTGATCTGGCGGATCTTGACCTGGAGTTGGGCGATGGGGTGCGGGACGAACGAACGGGGGTAGAAGAACAGGAATTGAGCCTTGCCGATGACGAGCCGGACCTTGATGCGCAGGATTCGGCCGGCGCCGAGCCCCGGAACGAGGGTGCGGGGAACGATCTGGATGGGCTTGAGCTGGAGATGGACGATTCCACGGATGACGCTGCCGAGGCGCCCGACCGTCCGGAACTTGAATTGACATTGGATTCGTCATCTCCGGACGCCGGCGAAGATTTGGATTTATCGGGCCTGGACGCTATTTTGGAAGCTGATGGAAAGACAGACAAAAAGCCCCTGGATGAAGCGGACCTGAACTTGGGTGACGATCCGGAGTTGGAATTGGAAATCGATGACCACTCCGCTTCGCAGGCGGAATCGGAGAAATCCTCCGAAAACGAACCCGAAGATCTTGAGTTTGAATTGGACCGCGAGTTTGAAGATAAAGGCACGGCCGAAAAACCGCACGCGGAAGATGCGACGGACGTACTTCCGGAAGACGATGAAATCGATCTGTCCGATATCGAAGAAATGCTCGGGCGGGAAGCGGCATCTGCCACCCCCCCCAAAGCGGATTCGGCCGAAGAAAAGCTGGGCCTGGCGGACGATAGCGGTGAAATCGATCTGTCCGAGATCGAATCGGCCATCGATGAGGCCGAAAAAGCCGATACAGGGGCCGGTAGTGAAGAATCTGAATTGGAGCTTGATCTGGATCTGGATGCAGGAAAGCCTTCCCATGACAGAGCGTCCCCGGATGAATTGCAGCTCGATCTTTCGCCCCCAAAGGGGGAACCGGATGCGGAAGAGTTGGATTTGGAGTTGGAGTTGGAACTCGAAAATGAGCCGCAGGTCAAAAGAATGGCCGGTGGGACCGCTGGTGACGAACTCGATCTGAGCGACTTGGCCGATCTGGTCGATGACGACCGCGGCTCCAAGCCCGTCCTCAGCGATACGGGTGACCAGGACCTGAGATTCCGGATCGAAGACGAGGACCTGTCGGTTACGGCCGGCGTATCCGCCAAGACAGGCTCAAGAATTCCGGCAAGCCCCTTTGATGATACCATGGAGACCATGCTTGAAGATAAGTCGGCCTCCAAATCCAAGCACATTAAGCCCAAACAAAAGCGCGGCAGCAAAAGCCTGGTGGTGCTGTTGATCCTCCTTTTGTTGGCCGGGGCCGCATACGGGTTGTATTACGGGGTGACGCAGATGGGCATTGAAATTCCTTATGTCAGCGATTACCTCAGGCCAAAGGCCGCCGATCCCGGCGGCACCGTGAATTTATCCACCCTGGATATCAACAGCAAGTTCATCGAGAACAGCCAGTCCGGCCGGCTGTTTGTGATCACAGGCAAAGTGCGCAACGGATACAATGTCCCGCGCAGCACCATTCGCTTGCAGGGCAAGCTGTTCACCAAGGGTAAGGTTCTTGTGAAAACGGAATACAGTTATGCCGGGACGGTGATCGACGATCAAGATCTGGCCGCCCTTTCAATAGCGGAAATCAAGCAGCGTCTGAACCAGGATGTGCCGCGCAGCGTCCGGCCGGGCCAGAATATGCCCTTCATGCTGGTCTTTTCCGACTTGCCGCCGGCCGAACAACTGGACGAGTTTGCCGTCGAAATGATCGGTTCGACCCCAGGCGCCTGATCCAGTGCCCGGAGTGGCCCCCACATGCAGACACCCGCCGCGGGACGGAAGATTTGCAGCCCGATGAGAATGGGAATTGCACCGGCAAAAACATGTTTTCCAGTTGACTATCGGTGGGCTTGCTGTTAAAAAAACCGCTTGTCGCTTGAATCGCATTGCCCCAAGCGCAGAAACATTGGCGATGTAGCTCAGCTGGTTAGAGCATGCGGCTCATATCCGCAGTGTCCGGGGTTCAAGTCCCTGCATCGCCACCAACTATTTGAAATTATTATAAAAAACTGATTGGCACCCAACTTAGTCGAACTTTTAGTCGAAAAAGTGGGTGCCAATCATGTTTTTGTGTAAGCAGAAACGGACCTTCCACCTTCGGATAATGGTCCCCCCGTCCATCGTCCCCATCATCGGAAAAAAAGAGATCAGGTTCACGCTCAGAACCGGTGACAAGAGAGTTGCCACCGAGAAAGCCCGCCTGTTATCTGAACGTGTTCACAATGCTTTCAACAAGTTAAGCCTTCAGCAATGGGAGGTTCGATTCATGCTTAACCAGGGAACCCTATCACAGGCGTGGTGCACCAGCTGTTGAGGCGGTATGTCCTGAATAACCTCGATGATTTTCAATGCCGTGTTGACTTGCTGAAGGAAAAGGAAAAAGGGGAGTGGCTTCCGGCGGGTGACCTGAGGCTTTACGGCAGGATCTTGATTGGGATCCTTTTGAAAGCAAGCTGTCCATGAAGGAACAGCACTACACCCAGCACATGGGGCCGATCCTGGATCAACTGCTTGCCGAAATGGGCAGGACCATTGACCGGGAATCAGGTCAATATAAACTGCTTTGCCGGGAGCTACTGAGGGCCAGCATCCGGGTCACTGAAACCAACATGGGCAGGCTCAAAGATTCATGCCAGGAGATTGACCCGGGGGCCGTATTGGAGGAACTGGGGATTGAGAATGAGCCCGAACCTATCCCACGGCTTGCTGAACCTGCGCCAGATCCAAGCCATCCGCAGCAGTCAGCTCCTTGCATAGCGCTGGGAACTTTGATCGATGAATATCAAGAAAGGCAGGTTCAGTCCAAACGATGGTCAGAGGTCACCATCAGGAATCACGCTCCAAAGCTCAAGGCCCTGCTCCAGATCCTTGGAGATCGCCCCGTGAACACGATCACAATTGACGACATGCGGAATTATGCTAAGGTCCTGGAGCTGCTGCCGCCGGGATTCGCACGATTAGCCAAGTACAAAGATCTGCTCGGGCTGACACCGGATGCCCTCATAGGCAAGCACAAACAAAGGATGGACCCCACCACCCGCCGGGAATACCTGAACCTTGCCAAGTCCCTTTTCACCTATGCCTTTGAGAACCAGTATATTGATTCCAATCCTGTTATATCGGGCATCATCCCGCCAAAGAAGAAGCAAGCCAGGAGTCAACGGGATGCCTTCACAATGGAGGACCTGAACCAGATCTTCAACCCTGACATTTATCTGAAATGGTCCGAGGGGAAGCCGGAAAGGTTCTTTATTCCTCTGCTGCTCATTTTCACCGGATGCCGGCTTGAGGAGGTGGCTTCTCTTTACCGTGAGGACGTGTTTCAGCATGAGGGGCTTTGGTGTATCGACATTAACAATAATAATGACCGGAAGATAAAGAATCAGAATGCCGCCAGAACAGTCCCCCTTCACCCCATGATCGTGGAGCGGTTCCGATTCCCTGAGTACGTTCAGAAGGTCAACCATGAGAGGGTCTTCCCTGAGTTGACTCCCAGCAATTTCAAGTACGGCCATGAGTTTTCTAAGCGGTTCGGCTATTATTTGCGGAATAAGGCGGGAATCAAAACAGCATCAAAGTCATTAAACAGCTTCCGGCATACAGTAACCGATTACCTATTTAAAAAGACAGTCCAGGAATCGCTTATCGAGGAACTGACCGGCAGGGCAGGAAAGACCGAAACCCGGCGAAGATATGCAAAGGGCTACCGGATTAAGACCCTGTATGAGGAATGTATACTGAAGCTGGATTATGAGATTGATTTGAGTGGGCTGAAAGATTAGCTCTATGAACCTGCGTTCAATTCGTTCGAGTCAATTGTGAGCAACCAGCGAAGAAACCCGGTCCCAGAACTCAAAGCGTACACAGCAAAGTCAATTGAAGGAGCTACGGGTTCAGATTGTCCCTGCCCATGACGGTAAAAATGAATGGCGTCAACCCATTCAGCAAAACCGAGGAACATCTTATGAACTGCCCTGCGTGCGGTTTCATCTGTACCGCATTGACGAAGGGCAAGAGGCTCGAGCATGTTCTCAACTGCACTTTTGTTTAGCTTATCTGTTTTGGCCATAAGCTTTGTCAAAATTTCAAGTGCTTCAAAAATGGAACGCACAGCTACTTTCGTATCCTGTGGCTGGGAATCGAAGTGACTGTATGCATTTTCAAACGCGCTCCGAACACCTCCATAACGCGAATTTTCAAGACACTTGAGAGTCGACTGGCGGTTGTGTTCAAATTCCTGGTCAACTAAATGGTGAACACCGCATCTTTCGTCAAGAAAGTACCCCATGTTTTCTTCGCTCATTGCAAAGGGGCCGCTTGCGAAATTCCAAGCCAAGCGGGCAAATGAAGAAGGAACCCTTGAACTACTAATTTCGATTAATAAAACATTGACTGAAGGTGGGCTTTCCGAAAGCCAACTTATAAAAGTTTTTGGTAAATTCTGGCCTGATTACATGGAAAAGCTCAAGGATATAGCGGGTAAAGTAAAAAAGGAAAAAGCTGAGCGGACAGTAGAAGATATACTCAAGGAAATACTTGATATTGTCAGAACTCTTGAGAGGAGCAAGCCGGTGAGTGGCTTTGGTTTTGGAATGGATATACTTGCGGATCAAGGCTCATGTTGATTCCCGGATTAATCTGACCAAGATTTCCTGATTATCCTGACCATCCAGAAGGATTTCCGGATTAATTGGACCCCGGCATCCACTTCAAGATTC
>QZKV01000108.1 GCA_003599575.1 Desulfobacteraceae bacterium
AACCTAATGCATGCATCACTACTACCGGGACTGAAAATGGCGGCTGATTCCCTGTGCAACTGGCTGCCTGCTGAATCAATTAATTGTGACACAGTCTCTGAAGCTTGGGAACCAGCGAAACGAACCCAATAACCCAATAAACTCAATCAACCCAACAAACCCAATAGACCCAACAAACCCTATTCCCCGCTTGCAAGCGCTTTTCGAATGCTTAACATGATGGCGATTTTTCTTACCCACCATCTCGCGGCTTCCCTCCTTTTGCGTAAAAAAGATGGTGTCCGAATAGACCCTTAACTATTGGATGATTTATGGAAACCGTGCTTTTGTCACGCATTCAGTTTGGGGTAACCACGGCTTTTCACATCATTTTTCCCACCTTGACCATCGGTTTGGCGATCTACCTGATGGTGGTCGAGTATCTTTGGCTTAAAACCCGGGACGAAATGTACTATCGCATGTACCGCTTTTGGGTAAAAATATTTGCCATCCATTTTGCGGTGGGCGTGGTGACGGGTATCACCCTGGAGTTCGAGTTCGGCACCAATTTCGCTGTATTTTCCCAGGCGGTGGCCAATATCATCGCACCGATGATGGCCTTCGAAGGAATGACCGCCTTTTTCCTGGAAGCCGGTTTCCTGGGCATCATGCTGTTCGGCTGGAAACGGGTGCCTCCGGCCTTGCACTTTTTGTCCACCTGCCTGGTCGGCCTGGGCGCCTCTTTTTCGGCCTTCTGGATCATGGCCGCCAACGCATGGATGCAAACCCCCGCCGGTTACGAGCTGGCGGACGGCCGATTCATGCTCACCAGCTGGTGGGATGCCATCTTCAACCCTGCCTTCCCGACGCACCTGGGCCACATGCTTCTGGCCAGCTATGTTACTTCGGCCTTCGCCCTGGCCGGTATCAGCGCCTATTTTCTGCTCAAGGGCCGCAATATCCGCTTTTTCAGGCGCTCCATGGGATTGGCCCTGGCAATGGCCGCTGTGGTTGCGCCCTTGCAGGTGATTATGGGCGACCTGAAGGGACAGGCAGTGGCCCAATACCAACCAGCCAAACTGGCGGCCCTCGAGGCGCATTGGGAAACCAACCTTGAAGGCGGCGCTCCTTTTTCCCTCTTTGGCATCCCGGACCAGGAAGGCGAACGCAACCGCTTTAATATCACCATACCCAACGGGCTCAGCCTGTTGATCACCCATTCGATGGACGGGCGGATTCAGGGGCTCAAGGAATTCCCCAAGGATGAGCGGCCCAACGTGCTGGTCAATTTCTGGACCTTCCGCATCATGGTGGCCGTCGGTTTCCTTTTCTTCGCCGTGATGATTTGGGCGGCCGTCCTGTGGCGGCGCAAGCGGCTGTTCGACACACCGCTTTTTCTCAAAACCCTGGTCGCGATTCAGCCCCTGGGTTTCGTGGCGACCGTGTTGGGCTGGACAACCGCGGAAATGGGCCGCCAGCCGTGGGTGGTGTACGGACTCATGCGCACCAGGGATGGGGTCAGCCCCATCGCAGCGGGAAATGTGGCCTGGTCCTTGACGATGTTCGCAATCTTCTTCGCAATCATCGGCGCCTCCTATTTTTACTACACCATCAAAACCCTGCAAAAGGGGCCCGATTTCGACAGCCCCATACCGCACGTTCAGCTGGGCGGCACGGCCTCCGCGGAACAACTTGCGGCAAGGAGGGATTAAGCCATGTTTTTAATCAACCTATGGGTGGTTCTTGTCGGGGTGGTGGTCATCCTCTATGTGATTCTGGACGGATTCAGCCTGGGTGTGGGAATTCTTTTCCCTTTTGCCAAGGACGAAAAACAGCGCGACATGATGATGGACAGCATCGCGCCGGTCTGGGATGCCAACCAGACCTGGATCGTTTTCGGCGGTGCGGCCCTCTTTGCTGTTTTCCCAATGATCTACACGGTCCTTTTCAGCGCATTGTACATCCCCCTCTTCACCTTCCTGTTCGGGTTGATTTTTCGCGGCGTGGCCTTTGAATTCAGGGCCAATTCGACCCGTGTCACGGTCTGGAATCGTGCCTTTTCGATCGGCAGCCTGGTGGCTGCATTTGCGCAGGGCCTTACCCTGGGAGCCTATATATCGGGAATCAAAGTGCAAAATGGAGTGTTCGCCGGCGGCGCCTTCGACTGGCTCGAGCCCTTCAACATCATGGTGGGTCTGGGATTGATCGCCGGGTACAGCCTGCTGGGGGCCGCCTACCTGATCATCAAGACCACCGGTGAAGTACAGCAGCGCGCCTATCGCCAAGCCTGGATGTCGGCCTGGGCGGTGGCCGCTTTCATGTTTATCGTAAGCATCTGGACGCCCTTGCAGGCGCCGGATATCATGACGCGCTGGTGGACGCCGCCGCGGATATACTTTGTGTGGCTTTTTCCCGTGCTGGGCACCCTTGGCTTTATCATGCTGCTAAGGAGCATCAATCAGCGACAGGAGTACCAACCCTTTATGTACTCCCTGGTCATGTTCTTTTCAGCCTACCTGGGCTTGCAGTCGGGCGTCTACCCCTATGCCGTCATGCCTGACATCACGGTCTTCCAGGCCGCCGCCCAACCGCTCACCCAAACCATCACCCTGATCGGCGCGCTGGTGATTTTACCCGTAGTTCTGGGGTATACGATATACAGCTATTGGGTATTCAGGGGCAAAGTAGGCGCGGACGCGGGGTATCATTAGAACACAAGCTCCGGAGGAGATCTTTTACCCAAAAGAAAAACCCGCTCTCCGCCTGAGAGGAGAACGGGTTTGGGACACCTTGCCGACCGACCTGGTCGTCCTGTTAGACTCTTCATGAACCGCCACCGTATCCGACGGTCACTTTTGCTCCCTCCACGATGACCGGCACTTTGCGTTCGCCCTTGGACCATGTGAGCATTTCGTCCAGTTTCCGGGCGTCCTGCATCACATCGAAAAAGTCGTGGGTTTTGATTGCCTCACGGGCTTGGCGGGTATAAGGTCAGCCGGACTTGCCGTAAATGGTGATCTTTTCTGTCATGCTGGTCTCCTTTTTGATGTTCGGGCATGCTTTCGGACCCAAGTTGAATGGCGTGGCTTTTTCGGAGATCTCGTGCTACGGCGCATTTACCAACTCGGTATCAACCTACCTCTTGGCGGTGATAATTTCAACAGTCCGATGGGCGCCCCCCCCCGCGCCGCATCATCCGGCGCCCCTGAACGTCCTGCATTCAAATGTCCAACCGCTCTGGTCGATCCATCAGCATGGCTGCTGGCAAAATATATAAGCACTTGCGCGTCACCTGCATTTTCAGGTTGACAAAAACAAATCCGCGCGACACCATAACTGATTGGAGTGGAGGCAACCAATCCCTCGGATAGTGCCCCATCAGCCGAATCTTCAATCAGAGGGTGAAATATATGAAAATCGCCTTTTTGATGGACAAGCTTGAGTCGATCAACCCAACCTATGAAACCACCAGCCATTTGATGTACGAGTGCAATCAGCGCGGGCACACGGTTTACTTCCTGGAACCCCACGATGTCTACATACGCGCCAATGAGGTGGTGGCCCGCATGCGCAACATCACCGTTGCTTCGGATCTACCCATGCGGGAGTACTGGCAGGCCCTGATTGATTGCCTGAAAAAAGATGAACTGATTTTTGAGACCATCACCGATCTGGACGCCCTCTTCCTGCGCAAAGATCCACCCCTGAACTACCAGACTCTGGAATTTCTCGAATCCGTGAATCACAGGGTATTTATGATCAATCGCACGGTGGGACAAATCCTGGGCAACAGCAAACTGTATACGCTCAATTTCCCCGCTATCATTCCTGAAACCCATGTTTCCCGCGATCCCAAACGCCTGGTACGCATCATCGAAAATTTCGGCGGCGCCATGGTGATCAAACCGCTGCAGCGCTTCGGCGGTGAAGGTGTCATCAAGGTGAGCACGCGCGACCAGGAAAATCTGCTTTCGCTGATCGATTTCTACACCCGCTCCAACCGGCCGTATGAAGACCGCGACCCCATCATGGTGCAGGAGTATCTGGAGGCCGGACGGGACGGCGATGTTCGCATACTCCTGCTCAACGGCGAAATATTGGGTGCCATGCGCCGCGTCCCTAAAGAAGGCGAGTTTCGCTCCAATGTCAAAGCCGGCGCCAGAGTTGTCCCCCACGAAATAACCGCTCAGGACAAGGCAATCTGTGATATCATCCGGGACCGGTTGATTAATGACGGCCTGTATTTTGTGGGCATCGATATCATCGGGGATAAATTGATCGAAATCAATTGCGTTTCTCCAGGCGGCATTCCGCGGATCAACGAGTTAAACGGGGTACGATTGGAAGTTCAGGTAATTGATTTTATTGAGAAGAAAGCCAAGGAGCATGGATCGGAACCCCGGTTGCGAGCTGCCCACTTCAGTTAGTTTGAATCCACTTAAGGCCCGGCTGATTTTGATTTTGATAGGCCTGCTGCTGTGGACGGCTTTCGTCCTTGCATGCCGGCCGGCGGATGTCAAAGGCATACTGCGCATCGGATTGCCCGAAGAGCCGCCCACCTTGAATGTCTGGTTGGCCAGCGACAGCGCATCGCGGATCGTGTTGCGGCAGATCTACCAGCCTCTTTACGAAGATGATCCGGAGACCCTGGCCCCTGTTCCCTGGCTGGCGGCCGAGCTGCCGGCCTACGATCCCGAAAAGATGATCTATACGATCAAGTTGCGTCCGGCGTCCTGGTCGGACGGCACCCCGCTCACGTCGGCCGATGTCGCTTTTACCGCCCGATTGATCCGGGAGTTTCAAATCCCCACCCTTTCTTCACGCTGGAAGATGGTGGACCGCATCGAAACCCCAGATCCGGCCACGGTGGTTTTCCACCTGGAAAAACCCATGGCCACTTTCATAACCCGCACCCTCGAAATCCTTATCGTTCCGGCCCATCAGTGGCAACCGATCGTGGAAGCGGCCCGGCGCTCGGAAAAACCTCTGGCTTATCTGCTCAACCACAACGTGCGGGATCCGATCGGCTGCGGGCCTTTTGTTTTCAAACAGTGGCGCAGAGGCGATTATATCTTCATGGAGAAGAACCCGCGCTTCTTCGGTTCGGGGCTCACAATCCAGGGCCGCAAGCTTGGCCCTTACGTCAATGGCCTGTTATTCAAGATCTACGGCACCACCGATGTTGCCATGCTGGCCCTGCGCCAGGGCGATATCGATATGTACTGGCAGGGCATTCAGCCGGGATACATGGATATTTTAAATAAAACCGCGAACATTCGGGTTTTCAACAGTCAAAAAAGCGCTCTTTACTATCTGGGCATGAATACACGCCGACCGCCATTTGATGACGTTCATCTGCGCCGGGCGGTGGCCTTGCTGATCGACAAGGACTTCATCGTCAACCGCCTGCTGCAGGGAAGGGGCACCAAAATGTTCTCCATCATCCCGCCGGGCAACCACAAGTGGTACAACCCCGACGTTCCCAAATATGCCGATGGGCTGGCCGTAGCGGAGCGCATTCGCCTGGCCTATGAAATATTGTCGGATGCCGGATACAGCTGGGAAAAACCGCCGGTGGACGCAGATGGCCATTTCGTCGGCGGAAAGGAGATCCATCGGCCGGACGGACGTCCTTTGCCGCCGGTGATCATTCTCACGCCGCCGGCAGACTACGATCCAGCGCGCGCGATCAGCGGCACCATGATCCAGGAATGGCTCAACAAACTCGGCATACCGGCTTCCGCCAGGCCGATGGAGTTCAGCGCCCTGCTCGATCGAGTTAAAAACCGCCAGGATTTCGATGCCTTCGTTCTCGGATACGGGCGGCTGTCGATCGATCCGGACTGGATGGGATCATTTTTCCACTCCAAGGATGCCAAGCCCCGCGGCATGAATATGAGCGGATACAGGAACAAGCAGTTCGATCGCCTGGCCGAAGCGTCCCAAGGGGAGCTCAACGAGGCGACCCGGCGGCAGATGATATTGGAAATGCAGCAAATCATTATGGCGGATGTGCCTTACGTCCCGCTCTATGTGCCCAATTTGATCGAAGCCGTGCGCACGGACCGCTTTCGGGGCTGGGTGCCGATGCTCGACGGCATCGGCAACCGATGGTCGATCAATCTGGTCCGGCCGGTTGGCTGAAGACAGGAGCACACGCCCGGAACCGAAGTAGGATGAGAATTGTTTGCTGCAAGAAGCAGATCGGAACCGATACGGCAGCCGGGTGCCGCTTGCGCTGCTTTGCAGCAAGCGAAACCGACCAAGCCGGCACGGCAGTGTTTCGATACCGACCCCGAACTTTAACGCAAAGTCGACCGATACCGCGGGCGACGCTTTAACAAGGCAACAGCATGCCCCTGAAACAATACCTCTTGCGCCGTTTGATCGAGATCGCCATCAGCTTTTTCATTATCATGACTTTGTTGTTTTTTCTTTTTCATTTAGCGCCGGGCGATCCGGTGTCTCGCATGGTCGATCCGAACATGAGCGCCGAAGATGAAGCCAGGTTGATCTCCGAATTGGGTCTCGATCAGCCCCTGGGGCATCAATACATCCTTTTTGTTGGCAATTTTTTCAAGGGCAACTTCGGTGTATCCTTCCACTACGGTCAGCCCGTGGCGGGCATTATCGCCGATCGCCTGCCCAACACCATTTTACTCTTCACAACCGCGGTGATTATCTCCGCCCTGACCGGAGTCTGGCTCGGCAAAATCGTTGCCTGGCGCAAAGGCAGCTCGACCGATACCCTCATCACCATCGTCGCCCTCGTCTGCCACACCCTGTTTTTGCCGTGGATCGCCCTGCTGATCATCTGGCTGCTGGGGTACCATCTGGCCTGGTTCCCGATCACGGGCATGATTTCGCCCGAGATCTGGATCGATGGTCGCGCCTCGTTTTTGATCAAGAGCCTGGATATTCTGCATCATATGGCCTTGCCCCTGCTCACACTGTTTCTCATTCATTTCGGCAGTTACCTGCTGATCATGCGCAGCAGCATGCTCGACACGCTGTCGGAAGACTATATTTACACAGCGCGGGCCAAGGGCCTGCCCGAGACCATGATCCGCGACCGCCATGCGGCCCCCAATGCCGCCCTGCCTGTCATTACCAGCGTCGGCCTGAGCCTGGCCTTTTCCATCAACGGCGGCGCCTTGACCGAAAAGGTGTTCTCCTGGCCGGGAATCGGCCGCGAACTGGTCAACGCGGTCAGCAACAGCGATTACCCCCTGGCCCTGGCCTGTTTTTTACTGATTGCCGGGGTGGTTCTGGCAGCCAATCTCGTTGTGGACCTGCTGTATGCTTTTCTGGACCCGAGGATTCGCTATTGATGGATGCAATACAGGAAAAACCAATCCAACCGAGTGTCGCTGATCTGCCCGAAGCATATTGGCAAAGCACTTTAAGCAGCAGTTGGGCGGTGCTGAGACGCAACACGATCGGACGCATCGGCCTCGGCTTGCTGACGATTTTCGCCTTGATGGCCCTGGTCAGTTTCATTCCGCCGTGGATCGATCCCATATACGATCCGATGAGCGGGGTGGACCCGCATATTTCTTATGCCAGTCCGCCGACCCTGCGGCATTGGCTGGGCACCGATTTCATCGGCCGCGACATTTTCAGCCAGTTGCTGGCTGGCGCGCGCATCGCTTTCATGGTGGGGATAACATCCGCCTTCATGAGCATCTTTTTGGGGACGGCCATCGGCATGATGGCCGGGTATGCCGGCCGTTGGAGCGATACGATCTTGATGCGCACCGCCGATATCATCATGGTCATGCCGACCTTGCTGGTGCTGCTGATCATGTCCGCTCTGTTCGGGCAGCTCAATATCTGGACCATCGTTCTGCTGATCGCCTTGTTTCGATGGCCCGGCGTATCGCGGGTGATCCGCTCGCAGACGCTGTCGCTTAAAAACAGGGCGTTTATTGAGGCGGCCAGAATCGCGGGGGCATCGCACCTGCGCATCCTTGCGCGTCATGTTCTGCCCAATGTGCTGCCGCTGGCGCTGCTCTACATGACCTTCCGGGTCACCTCGGCCATCGTCATCGAAGCCGCGCTGGCTTTTTTGGGATTCGGCGATCCCGGCACGGTCAGCTGGGGCATGATGCTGCAATGGGTATGGAAAACCGGGCACATGTTTCAGTCACTCTATTGGTTGCTCCCTCCTGGGATCTGCATCTCTCTGCTGACCCTGGCCTTTTACATGCTCGGCCGGGCCATGGAAGAAGTCCTCGATCCGAGATTGCGCAAGGAAGACCCGGAAGAGTGAAGCTGAACGACGGGTCTTTGAGAGGCGGCAGCCCTTATCTTTTTCACGCAACGCGATTTGGCTGTTTAAACTGAGATGTGTGTCAAAGGACAGGCCCGATTGCGGCACCCAAATAGGGGCCGGCGCGATCGGCAATCGACGAACCGGCAATAGCGTATTACGTTAAGCATTTCGGAAGATGGGCCGGGGAGACTAGCCGGTCGGGCAATAACCTGTAAAGAATCGTAATCACAATGCCTTTGCTTGAAATCGATAATCTGAGCGTGATCTACCGCGCCGGCCGCGGCCGGCGGCGGTTGACGGCCGTTGACCAGGTTTCGTTGTCCCTTGACCAGGGGCGGTCTTTGGGACTGGTCGGAATATCGGGCAGCGGCAAAACCACTATCGGCGCGGCCATTATCGGATTGCTTCCGAAAAATGCCATCATTTCCAGCGGCCGCATTCTGTTTGAAGGCGCGGATTTATTGAAAGCGGACCCAGAAACGGTGCGCCGCATCCGCTGGAAAGAGATCTCCATGATTTTTCAGGCCGCCATGAACGCGCTCAATCCCATTCAACGCGTCGGCAGCCAGATCATCGAGTGCATCCGCGTCCACGAACCGCAAACCAGCGAGAAGGAAGCCCGCCGGCGCGTGGCGGAGCTGTATGAACTGTTGGCAATTCCGACCGCGCGAATTGATGACTTCCCGCACCAATACAGCGGCGGCATGCGCCAGCGGGCTGTTATCGCCATGGCGCTGGCCTGCCGGCCCAAACTGATCATCGCCGACGAACCGACCACGGCCTTGGATGTGATTGTCCAGGACCAGATTCTCAGGACCATCGGACGCATCCAGGATGAGCTGAAGGTGGGTATTCTGTTTATTTCACATGATATTGCCGTTATCGCCGATGTGTGCCACGATGTCGGCGTGATGCATGAGGGCCGGCTGATGGAAGTCGGACAGGCCCGCGAGGTGTTCGGATCACCGGGCCATTCCTGCACCCGTGCGCTCCTGGATGCCCATATCACCTTGACGGATCGGGAAACCGGCCGGTCGCAGCGGACTGCCGAACCCAAAGCCGGACAAAAACAGGCTCCTCTGGACAATAAGACGGAGTAAGGGGAAATTGACAGCATTGGCCTGGAGCAACAACCCGATTCACCATCTTTTCATCCGTGGAACTCTGAGCGTTGCGATCGATGGACGACGACCGCACCTGGACGACTCAAAATGACCGATGCACCAGCAAACACAACCTCGATTTCTCTGGAAGAGGTCTCCCGCTTCTACGAGGGCGGCAAAAACGTTTTCGGCAAGGCCGTTCACAACATCATAGCCCTGCGCAATGTGAACCTGTCCATTGAAACCGGGGAAATTTTCGGTCTGGTGGGTGAAAGCGGCAGCGGTAAAACCACGGTTGCCCGCTTGATCGTCGGGCTGGAAAAGCCCGACACGGGCATCATTCGATGGAGGGGGCAGGATGTCGCACGATTGCGCGGCAGGCACTTGAATCAGTTCCGCCAAAAGGTCCAGATGATTTTTCAAGACCCGTATCAAAGCCTGAATCCCTATCAATCGGTGCGAAGTATGATCATGGAGCCGTTGCATATCCACCGCAGGGGAAAACGTGCCGATCGGCAGGCCAAAATCCTGGAAGTATTGGCGCAAGTCGGATTGACACCGCCGGAAATGTTTATCGGCCGCTATCCCCATCAACTCAGCGGAGGGCAGCGCCAGCGGGTGGCCATTGCCCGGGCGCTCGTGCTGGACCCTGAAATCCTGATCGCCGACGAACCCACCTCCATGCTGGATGCGCCCATCGCCGTCCAGATCTACCGCATTCTAGCCGAAATCCAAAAGCAGCTGCGCATCACCATGCTCTTCATCACGCATCACCTGGCGGCTGCGCATTATCTTTGCAACCGCATCGCCGTGATCTATCATGGTCATATTGTCGAAGTCGGTCCTGCCCAGGCGGTCATCGCCAATCCACACCATCCGTATACACGGGCGTTGATCGATGCTTTGCCGCGCTTCGGTCATTTGCGGCCCGAACAACGGTTCAATACGTTACGCGAGACGGAAAATGCAGTGCCGGATTCGGATTGCTGCCCTTTCTACACCCGTTGTGCGCCGGCCGACGATGATCAATGCAGCAAAGAATTCCCCCACATGCAAGAGGTGGGCGACCGTCACTGTGTGGCCTGCTTTTTTCAAAAATAAGCTTGGAAAAGGTGGAAGGAGAATTCCCGTGCAATTGCCGTTTGTCTTGTCCATTCCTCATTGCGGAACCCGGATTCCGCCCGATGTACGTGCTTGCATCGCTCTTTCGGAGGATGACATTGCCGAATCGGTGGATTTCGGCACCCAGGAGATATTTGGGGCACTTCCGGCGCTGCGGATAATCGCCTCCCGTTGGAACCGGCTGGTTGCAGACCTGAACCGCAACCCCGGCCAACGCGATGCCAAAGGTGTCGTCGCCTTGACCGACTATTCGGGCCTCAGCGTTTTTCACAGCGGCTGCGAGCCGACCCAGGCCGAGATCGAGGAGCGGGTGGCCCGCTACCATACGCCTTATCACACGCAACTGACCGAATTGATACAGCCGGACGACTTCCTGGGCCTGATCGATTGTCATTCGCTCAACGGCACCGGGCCGGCGGATGCGCCCGATCACGGCCGGAAGCGCAGCGATGTGATTTTGAGCAATTTCGGAGATTCGCTGGGGCGGCAGCGGTCCGCTCAGGAACCGCTCACCTGCCTGGCCGGCCTGCTGCAGATGGCGGCCGCCGCTTTCGAAGATCAGGGCTTTTCCGTTGCCCTCAATAATCCTTACCGGGGCGGCTACATCGTCAATCATTACGGCGCCATGCTTCGCGCCGGCGGCCGATTCGCCATTCAGATCGAAATGAACCAGGATTTATATATAACCCGTCCGTCGGTGGTGCCGCATCCCCAACAGTTGGCGGAAACGACCCGGCGCGTGGCCGAGGCGCTGGCGGCTTGGGCGGAGCAGCTGGCCGGCGGGCCGACCGCAGGGCCTTAGCATTTTTCTCATCCACATTCAGGCTTTCTCCGTATCAATGGATGATCAAGTTGGATATCGACCCGTTAACGCTCCGGTATCCCAGCGGGCCTGGGGAAAAGACAAGGCGCGCAATAAATTCAATGCAGCCGTACACGTGCCGAATGGCCGCTGCCGTTCCCGCACCGGAGTCAAGGCGGCCGCGATATGGGAATTATTCGGGTGCCTTGTATTTTGGATGCTGCCACTAGAACCCGAAACGAAGTGATGGAAGCATTGCCCCCCGAACCCACCTTTGTTGCCGAAAGCCGGACCAGCGCGCGTCGCAGTGTCCGCAGAATTTTAACGGCCGGCGTTTTCTGGCGGATCCTGCTCATCGAGATGATTCTGCTGGTCTGGTCGCTGGGTTATCGCGCCCTCACTGAACAAAGCACTTCAACGGAACTGTTCTGGTATGCCGTTCGCATACTCATCCTGATCGTCATCATCATCGCTTTCGTGACCCTGTCTTTGCGCAGTTTCCTCAAACGAATGATCATAGTGCCCCTGGAGGAGGTGTCGCGCGCCAACCGGCGCCTGGACACCGATGCGCCGGAAGTCAATCCCGTACCGTTGCCGGAGGAAACGCCCAACGAAATCGTCGATATCGTGGACACGCGCCAGCGCATGCTCGAAGCCATCTTGAAAGTCTCGACCGAACGGCTCCGATTGGTCAATTTCATCCGTGATACCTTCGGCCGCTATCTTTCCAAAAAGGTGGTCAATGAAATCCTGGCCACGCCGGAGGGACCAAAGATCGGCGGCCGCCGCGAAACCGTCACCATTCTGATGGCTGACTTACGCGGGTTTACGCGCTTTAGCGAAAACCATGACCCCGAGGAGACCATGGCGCTGCTCAACCGGTTCTTAGGCAAGATGGCGGAAATCATATTGTCCTACGACGGCATGATCGACGAATTCGTGGGGGACGGTATCCTGACGATCTTTGGCGTGCCTGAGAAACATGCGGACGATCCGGCGCGGGCCGTGGCCTGCGCCCTGGAAATGCAGAACCAACTGACGGACCTCAATTCAGAGTTTTCGGCCGAGGGATATCCCACCCTGGCTATGGGCATCGGCATTCATACGGGACCCGTGATCGTCGGCAACATCGGTTCCGAGATCCGCGCCAAATACGGCATCGTGGGCCGCTCAGTCAATATCGCGGCCCGCATCGAATCGGTCACCACCGGCGGGCAGATCTACATCAGCGATGCCACCTACCAGCTGATTGCCGGGCAGGCCACGGTCCAGCCGCCCGAGACGATTATGATGAAGGGCCTCACCCAGCCGCTGGTCTGCTATGCGGTAGAGGCCATCGGCGCCCCCTATTATGTGACCCAGCGCATGCCCAGGAAAGAGAACCATCCGGTGGAAATTCATCTTCCCCTGGTATGCTGGAGAATTCATGCCAAGAAGATCATCGAGCCCGGGTTTGAAGGAGAAACGCAATCCTTCGACGGTGACGACCTGCTGGTCAGCCTGGAGCATGCCTTGCCGTCCCAGACGGATGTGAAAATCCAACTTCGATTTTGCGATCAGGCCCATTGCTTTGAAGCGATCTATGCCAAGGTGGTCGAAACCCGCGCGGAAGACACGACCATTCAGCGCTTGCGAATTACTTCCATCGCTCCCGAAGATCGCGAGATATTGCAGCAGTGGATCGCGGCGGCGGTCTAGCCGCTCATGCCGATCACAACACCTTCATCAACTCGGGAATCGTGTCCTGGGGGGTAATCTTGTACCAGGCATGCGCGATCCGGCCTTCTTCGTCGATCAGAAAAGATGAACGGATCACCCCTTCGATGGTCTTGCCGAGCATTTCTTTTTGCCCCCATACCTCGTAAGCGGAAGCGATCCGATGGTCCGTATCGCACAACAGCGGATATCCCAACCTGTTTTGTTCATCAAATTCCTTTTGCACGTCCATGTTATCCGGGCTTATGCCAAGGGCCGCTATTTCCAGCGCCTTGAGTTTCGGCTGTGCGTCCCGCACCGCCTGGGATTGCAGTGTTCAGCCGGATGTCTTGGCTTTGGGAAAGAAATAGATGAACACTTTTCGGCCTCTGAAATCCGCCAGACGCACAGTATTTCCATGTTGATCCTGCAATTCAAAAGCCGGCGCAACATCTCCGGTTTTCAATTGATCCATCGTCTTCCTCCTTATCGCCTTTTATGACGACCAAGCTAAGCCTTGATGTATGGCATCGCAAGTGGACGGTAACGCCGGTCTTTTTTTCAGCAACCTGATGTCTGTAAGCCAGCCATGCGGGCTGGATATGGGATCCAAGCAGGGCGGTGCCCAGCACCATCTCGGGGGTGTATCCGGAGATTGACATGTCGCTCATCTGCCGCAATAGTGATGTTGCTGCCTGCCCGACGGTACACCGGTTTTTGCAGCTGCCCATAAGAAAAATGCCGCCGGGTTCGGCATCGAAAGTGTGCAAATCCCCAGTCGAGTACGCATAAACGACTCCGCTTCAGGCGCGGAGACCACCAAAACAGGAGCAGGCGCATGGGAACAAGAATCATTGATCTGTCCATCACCATCGAAGCAGGGTTGCCCAGCGACCCGGAAGGAATGATTCCCAGGATCGAATACACGGATCATGCCTTGGGAGCCGAGCAGATGACTGAATTTTTTCCGGGGCTTACCAAAGAACAGCTTCCCCATGGGTTGGGGTGGGCAGTGGAAACGCTTCATCTGACCACCCATTCGGGCACCCACCTGGATGCGCCCTTTCATTACCACCCCACCATGGACGGCGGCGCTGTGGCCCTGACCATTGATCAGATCCCCCTGACATGGTGCTTTGGGGACGGCGTCGTGCTCGATTTCAGCCATAAAAAAGACGGCGAACGCATCACCGCCAAAGATGTGCAACGAAAACTGGCTGAAATCGCATATGCTCTTAAGCCTCTTGATATCGTGCTGGTGCGCACCGGCGCCGACGCTTTTTGGGGACAGCCCCAATACCTTGTCAAGGGGGCCGGCATGACCCGCGAATCGACCCTGTATCTGTTGGAACAGGGTATCAAGGTGGTGGGCATCGACGCTTGGTCCTGGGATCGCCCCCTGCCCTTTCTGGCTCAGGAGTTTCAGGCCACCGGCGATCCCTCGGTCATCTGGGAGGCCCATTTCGCCGGCATCGAACACGGTTACTGCCACATGGAAAAATTGGCCGGACTGGACCAAATCCCCAAACCCCATGGCTTCAAAGTGGCCTGCTTTCCAATCAAAATCAAAAATGCCTCGGCCGGGTGGACACGGCCGGTGGCGATAGTGGAAGAGTGAACCACCGGGATCAAATCCGGCTCCTCCTTTCAGATCTAGGGCTCGGCTGGTTTTGAGATTTGGGAAGCTCGACCTGAGGCGCTTCGTCCCATCGGCCGGTTTGTGCTTTCATTTCCCGGGCGAAGCTGGCAGCTTTATCTTCGATCGTCTTTAAGGCCCTCTGCGCTTCGGCTTCAATCTGCTGGATTTTCTGCCGCACTTGGCTATCCGGACCGGTGATCTTCTGGCGGGCGCTTTGGCGAAGCTGCTCGATCCCGGCTCGATGTTGGGTCCTGACCTCCTGGAGCTTGGCGTTGGCATCCGCGCTGATTTTGCCGCTCTCTTTTTTCAAATCTTCACGAATGCTCTGGATCCGATCTCGCGCTTCCTCCTGGATCTTCCTGATGTTGTTCTGGGTGGATGCTCTGGCATCCTCGAACTGGCGTTCCATATTTCGGCTCAGGCTTTCGAATTGTCTGTTGGCCGCATTTTCAATGGACTGGATTTCACTTAGGATTTTTTCTTCTTCACTCCGCGCGCAAGCGGCCAGAAGGAAGCAGAGGACCAATAATGGAATCATGTAGGCCGTTTTGTTTTTCACTTGATCTCCTTTCGTTGTTTACAAGTTATAGGGCATTCAACAATTGCGGGTCGATCCAGCCCCACCACCCGGCGCCGCAATTGCAAAGGACGGCTTAGGCACCGTTTGCACGTTTAACAGCTCCACAAAGGTTGACAGATAATGGTTCAGCTCAGGAGAAGAGAAAGAGAAGAAGGTTGCTTCAATCTGTAGGAATAATGATGCAACGCGCACGGAAAAGGTCAAGTCGGGTTCGGTTTTTTTAGCTCCATCTGCTTTTCGTTTAAAGGGATGAGGGATGAGAAAAAGGCATCGATCATTTCAACGGCCCTGTGCATCTCATCCGGCCCAAGCCAATGAAGCGACGGGTCGGCCCGAAACCAGGTCAGCTGCCGCTTGGCATAGCGGCGGTGGTCTCGTTTGAGGGTTTCGATGGCTGCATCCCAGCTCACTTGGCCCCGGATGAATGCGACCATATGGCGATACCCTAGCGCTTGCATCGATTTAAGCGCGGGATCGTATCCGCGATCCAGCAATCTGCGCGTTTCTTCCAGTAGACCCGCCGCCACCATGCCGTCCACGCGCCGGTCGATACGGGCATACAGCTGCTGGCGCGGGAGTGCGAGCCCGATGGACAAGGCCCGGCAACGCGGTTGTCTGAATGCGTGCGCAGCGTGGTGGACGCTGATGGAGCTGCCGGTCGTTTCGATCACTTCCAGGGCGCGCAGAATCCGGTAGGCATCATTGGGATGGATGCGCCCGGCGCCCTGAGGGTCCTTTCCGGCCAGGCGGGCATGCATGGCCGCGGCGCCTTGGCGGGTCAACTGCGCTTTCAATCTTCGGCGCACGCCGCCGTCCGAGGGGCGACTCTGAAAAAGGCCGTACAGGAGGGCCCTGATATACAACCCCGTTCCACCTACTACAAACGGCCGGATGTTCTTTTCAGCCAACGATTGCACAATTTGATGGGCCTGCTCGCCAAAGGAGGCCGCATCGTACGCTTGATCGGGATCGATGATATCCACCATGTGGTGGGGCACGGCGGCTTTTTCCGCGGTTGTTGGTTTGGCCGTGCCGATATCCATGCTACGGTAAATCTGCATGGAATCGGCGCCCACGATCTGACCTTCGAAATGTTGCGCCAGAGCGACGGCAAACGAGGTTTTGCCGGCCCCGGTCGGACCGCAGATAACGACTATTTTGGGTAAAGTGGAATGATTCACGACTGAATGGAAAAACCTGGGAATCGTGGTTTCTTGCGATCAGGAGGCAGAAGCGGTATGCAAAACTTCAATGAGGCCCAGGACCAAGGCGCGGTGAGGCGGCCCAACCGGATACTTCCAGGATTGACTGCCCGCGCGGCAACCCGAATCGAGCCCGAGGGGAGGTTTTGAAACCGCTTCTAATCACCCATTTGGGCCATATAATCATCGTATATGGATTCCAGCGACAGCTTGTGCGTGGCCTCTTCCTGGCAAAGCATTTTAAAGACTTTTTTCTGGGCATCGGTCTTGGCGTTGGCCAACAGTTCATTGTAAAGCTTGAGCGCCTTTTCCTCCCGCTTCATGGCGAGCATCAGCAACTCCTTATAGCCCATGCCGGGATGGTAGGCGACATCGTCAACATAGTCGCTGCGCTTGATGTCGGTAACCCATTTGAATTTATAACTCTTCAACTGTTGGTCGATTTTGCCGGCCTTCAAATCCTCCAGGATGGCCTGATGCTTGCGTTCCTGCCCCGAGAATTCCTTGAGCATCTCCTTTTTATCGGCAAACTGTAC
>QZKV01000169.1 GCA_003599575.1 Desulfobacteraceae bacterium
ATCAGGTCGATTTTCCCTGATAATATGATATTAAGCGTGTTTTCGGGCACATTTTCCCTGAAATGATATCAAGCTTGATTTATTAAAAACCACTTGATAGTACCTCCTCACTTCATCATTCCGCCCCTGAAATATTACCCTGCCCTGCTGTATCTCTAAATGGCCGAATCAGGACGGCGTCATCGAAATTATTTGTTTATCCGGATAGAATCGCAACGATTCATTGAATGGTTTTAACATCTTTAAATCCTAATTCTTTGATATGTCAACAACAAAGGACCGAAAGCTATTGGATGAGGTGCGCGATGTTATGCGGTTGCTGCATTATTCGATCCATACTGGAAGAACGTGTTGCGAATGGCCGGATTGGTCCTACAGCGAATTGCTGTTATTAGAGTGGTCCCAAGTAATGCACCTTCAAAATCTTCTCTTCCACAGAGGCTTTGGCCAATTCAACCAGATGCCGGTGGTGCGTGAAGAAAATGATCTGGGTCTTTTCGGCCAGCCCGGCCATCGCGGTAAGAGCGGCCGCCGAACGGGCATCGTCGAAATGCACCAGGACGTCATCCACGATGAAGGGCATGGGACCGTTGAGGCCGACGTATTTGTCCAGTCCGCCCAGCCTGAGCGATAGAAAAAGCTGGTCGCGGCTGCCGTCGCTCATTTCCTGGACCATGAGTGCATGGCCGTCCGGCCGGTAGGCTTTGATCACCGGATCGCCTTTTTCATCATAGTCCGCCCTGAGCCCCGCGAAGGCGCCGCCGGTCATTGCCTTGAAATACCGGCTGGCCGCTTCCAGCACCGGGCTTTGATTGATCTGGCGATAGCGTTCGATGGCTTTGGCCAGGACGACGGAAGACAGCTTCAAGGTAATGTAATGCTCGACATCGGACTGAATTTGACCGATCAGCCCTTCGGCTTTCTCGGCAATAGCGGCGGCAAGGGAACGGCCGCCGATCGCTTCCAGCTCTTTTCTCTGCAAGGCGATATGTTCGACCAGCTGTTTTTGCTCCTGGTAGAGCGCTTTTTTTTCATCTTCCAAGCGCCCCAGCCGGGCCATCAGCACATCGGGGTCGTGCGCCTTGACCTGTTCGATAAAGGAATTCAAATCCTGCCCGGAAGCCAGCTCGGACAACCGTTCGATGGCTGCATCCAGGTCGGATAAGCGCCTGCTTTTCAAGGCAGCCTTTTTTTCGATCTCCGGCAGCAGATCGGGCTGCTCCGTCTGCGCGTCCGCGCACAGCAGGCGCAGCTTTTCACGCTCGGCCGCCAGATTCTGTCTGGTTTGGGAAAGCGCGGCGCTTGTTTTGCGCCTTTGCTCTTCCAACAGTTTGCGGTCATTGTACTGCCCCATATCCCTGGACAGCCTCTGGTAGAGCTCCACGACCGCTTGCGTGGCCTCCAGGGGTTTCAGATCAGGAGCGATTTTATCCACCACATCCCGGGCCTGCCGGGTATAGCGCTCATGGTTGTACTGTATGCCGGCGATGCGCTGCTGCTTCTCCCTGGCCTTTTCCAGTTCGCCGAAGACCTGGTCCAGGGCCAAAACAAAATCGTTTACATCTTCGTGCTTTGCGCCGGCATCCAGTCCCAGCTTGGCGACCGCCGGCGCCCATTCGCGCGCCCAGGTGCCGATGGTGCGTTCGGCGGCGGCCCTTTTCTCCTGGTTGTCTTCTATCTCCAGTTCGCAGGCGCCGATAAGCGCTTGCAGGTCCTGACGCTGCTTGCAGAGCAGATCATTGTTGCGCCGGGTCCGCTTGGCCAGCTCGAGCAGAGCCGCATAGCCGGCATTGCCCGGCACGCTGACGCCCATTGCCTGCAACCTGGCGCTCAGATCGGCGCACACCCGGGCCAAGTCGGTCCGCAATTGTGCGGCGGCCATTTTTTTGACCCGGCATTCCGCGGCCTTTCGCCTGATCTCCCCCGCCCGGCCGGCCCAGGCCGCCATATCGCGTGGTTTGAGCGGCTCAATCCCCAAAGGCGCCCAAAGCTGCCGCCATGCGGTCCAAAGCGCGGCGCGGCGCTCCTCCTGGAGCCTTTGGCGCTCCTGCGTGGCGGCCAGGCCCGTGCTGAGATCCCGGATAGCCGTTTTCAGTGTTTGCACGCGGGTCACGGCTTCGGCGTCGGTGCGCAGCGTGTCCGCGGTACCATCGGCCATGGACACGGCGCTTTCATAGGCGCCGGCCAGATCCAGTCCCGGGGGCAGGCTTTGCATGAAGCCCTGGTCGGCTTCACCCCCTTCCAGCCACACCGCCCGCACCGAACGCCAGCCCCTGTCGCGTAAAGCGCGGTGCGCCGCGAGGTCCTCAAGCGAAGGCAACTGGCGGGCGCGGGTCAACTCCGCCAGGGTTTTTTGATGCTCTGCGAGCTGCCCATGCAGACGGGCGATTTCCTTTTCGATCTCGGCGCTGCGTTGATCCACTTCGGACAGGTCGGATTCAAAGCCGCGCATCGTTTCGGCGCCGGGAACGGCCAATTCCTCCAGCGCTTTGAGGCTGCCGGACCACAATCCCAGAGCGGCCAAATCCACCTCGGCCTGCTCCTGCGCCGCCGCAAGCTCGGCCTCGGCATGGGCCAGCCGTTCTTCGATCTTGCCCTGTTCGGCCGCACGCTCGAGGCAATCCTCCAGGGCTTGCGTATCGCGGGGCAGTTCAAGCGCATCGAGCTTCGCCCGTGTTTTGCCCAGCTGGGTTTGGGTCGTCTGCAAGGCTTTGGCGGCGATATCCAAAGCCTCTTCCAGCTTGGCGTGGCGGGCGCCCAGTCTCTGAATCCGGGCCTTTTCGGGCGTGGACAGCCGCAGGGCCTCGATCTCCTCCACGGTCAACCCCGGGCGCAGCAGGCTCATTGCCTGCTGCGCCGATTCCTTGTGCCGGTGCATTTCGGCGCGCAACGTCCTGCTGTCGGCCAGGGCCTTGGTGTGAACGCTGACTTCGCGGGCCAAATCTTCGATCACCTTGGCCTGCCCAATGATCTGCTCGTTGTAGGTAAGGGAGTTCAGCTTCAGATCGAGCTCGGCCAGCTGGCGGACCGAATCCTGTTCGGCCTGCGCGCCGGCCTGAATCTTCGCCTGGGCAGCCACGCGGCGCTCTGCAAAATCCGCGGCCAGATCGGGCACCGCATCCAATGCCGCAAGGTCCTGCTGCAGCTGGCTTTGGCGCGTCACGTATTTCAGGGCGTCGCGATGCCGGGAGAGCACACCGATCTCCAAAGAAAGCGCCTGCAGGCGATCGGCCGTCCTGGCTTCGCTGTTGCGCAGCTCGTCCAGGCGGGCCTGCATGATTTTCCATTTATTTTGGCTGGCCGAAGTGTCGCGCAGTTCCTTGTGCAGCTTTTCAAGCTCCGCGATGCCCGCGTTGATGGCGGCTTTTTGGGCGCGCGGCGCGAACAACTGGTCTTGCCTGGCATCCAGGTGGGTCATCACCTGCTTTAAGGTATTCAGCCCGGAGGTGGCCGCAAACAATGCCTGGCCCAGTTCGCCGCCGGCGGCCAGCACGCTTTCCACGCCCTGGCGCAGCGCGGTGTGCGAAATGCCGAAGGCATGTTCGAAAGCCTGGCGGTCCATCCTGCCCAGATTCGCATCCAGGTCCGATTGGCTGTAAGGCCGCCCCGTGCCCGCGTCGATCAGATCGTTCTTGCGGCGTTTGTAGCGCGTCAGGGCAAGCCTGTTCCCGTCGGGCAGCCGCAATGCGCCGCCCACCTCCAATTGGTTGTAGTCATGCAGCCAGGCATCTTCGACTTTGTGGCCAAACCCGTACAGCAGCGCCAAAATGGCGCGCAGGGCCGTGCTTTTGCCGGCTTCGTTGGGCCCGAAAACGATGTGCAGGCCATGCCCGTTGCCTGAAAAATCGATCGTTTTATCGCAGAACGGCCCGAAGGCCGTCAGTTTAAGCGTTTCGATGCGCATTACTTCTCCAAGGCACTTTGGGCGTCCGCCAGCGCCGTCAGCAGCAGATCGCGGGCATCTTCAAGCATCCTGCCAACCGCGTCCTCGGGAATCCGCACACCGCTGCCAGCCAGTTTGGCTTTGAGCGCGGTCAGGTCCAAATCCAGCGCGAGCCCCTGGGGATCGGCGCTCAGCTCGTTCAGGTAGCGCAGCAATTGACCCTGGGGCGTGTCGCTGCGGGCGAGTTCATCCAGGTCGACCGCCGGACCGCTTTGCAGTTCGACTTTTTCGATCCAGGCCCTTTTTCCGGACACGTCGGCCGCCACCGCGCGGATATTGGCCGCCAGGGCCGCGGGATCGGCGCACAGACGTCCATGAATGCCGCAGCGCCCCTTCAGGATGGCCCGCACGCAGCACGGCCGTCCGCCTTGATCGGCCAGGGCCGTTGCCAGCGCGTCACCGAACAGGGCGGCCGCGTGGGCGACACTTTCGGCCGCGGAAATGTCCGCACTCACGCCGACCCAGCGCAGCACGTCGAGCGCGCAAAATTCAGTGCGCAGGGCGCCGTCCTGGGCTTCCACCAGAACGCAGCCCTTTGGGCCTGTCTCTCTGATATGGCGGCCCTGGCTGCAGCCGGAATACACGATGCGCGGCGTCTCTCTTAAAACCGCATAGTTGTGCACATGGCCCAAGGCCCAGTAATCGTATCCCTTGGATGCGAGCAGATCGATATGACAGGGAGCATACGGCAGGTGCCCCTGGGCGCCGGAGATCAGACAATGCAGCAGGCCGATGTTGAGCATTCCCGCCACAGGTTCCGGATAGGCGGCCGCCAGGTTGTCCGTGATTTCCTGGGCGGCGTAGCTTTGCCCGTGGATGGCGATGCCCAGATCGTCCAGGATCCAGGTCTCGGGCCTGCGCGATTTGAAAATCTTGACATTGTCCGGCATGGGCAAGGTCTTGGTCATGGTATTGGCCGCATCGTGGTTGCCCCGCACGATCGCCACGCGCACACCGGCCTCGCCCAGGCGCCGCATCCGGCCTGCGAAGTAAAGACCGGTGTTGAAATCGTGCCAGTCGCCGTCATACAGATCGCCGGCGATGAGCAGCAAGGGCACGTGCTCGGAAATGACGAAATTGACGAGGTTGTCCAGCGCTTGCCGTGTGGCGCCGCGGATCTCTTCGATCGACGGCGCCCCCTCGTAAGGAAACAATCCTTTGAGCGGTGAATCCAAATGAATATCGGCAGCATGAACAAATGCAGGCATTGCACAGTCTCCAGACCCGGCTCCGCGAAAGAGCGGGCATTGAAAAAGCACAAAGGGCCCACGCATGGCTCTGATCACGCCCTTGGTGCGGCCTTCCAGCGAGCCGGCCGGGACGATCCCCGGCGCGTGAGACAACTTGGCATGCCGGGCCGCATTGTTCAACTGATTTTTCCCGGTTTTTGGCCGGACCGCCGGTGCTTTGCAATGCGCATAGCATTTGCCGCCGCATGTCGTGAGCATGCAGACCGTCATTGGCTCTGCCCGGGAGGCAAGCCCGTATCCGAGTTGCCTGTGCGCTTGCGCGCAAAATATGCTATGTCTGCGGGAATTATGCGCAACCCTATGTTTGCAGACATCCTCAGCCGCCTTCCGATCGCTCCCGTGCTGCAAGATCTTGAAGCGGCCTTGGAGCGGCACGCAGCCGCCGTGGTGGTGGCGCCCCCGGGGGCCGGCAAAACCACCGCCGTGCCTTTGGCGCTGCTGCGGGCCGGCTGGCTTTCCGGCCGGCGCCTGCTGCTGCTCGCGCCGCGCCGTTTGGCGGCCCGCGCCGCGGCCAATCGCATGGCCGCCCTGCTCGGCGAAGCGGTGGGGGAGACGGTGGGCTATCGCATCCGCATGGAAAGCCGGGTGGGGCCGCGCACGCGCATCGAGGTGATCACCGAGGGCGTGCTCACCCGCATGCTTCAGTCCGATCCGGGTCTTACGGGCGTAGGTCTGGTCATCTTCGATGAATTCCACGAGCGCAGTTTGGATGCCGATCTGGGGCTGGCCCTGTGCCGGGAGGTTCAGGGTGTATTCAACGAGACCTTGCGCCTGCTGGTGATGTCGGCCACGCTGGACCCGGCGCCGGTCACCACCTTGTTGAACAATGCCCCCTTGATTCAATGCGCAGGGCGCGCCTATCCAGTGGAAACCCGCTATGTGCCCCCGCCCCCGCTAAAACCCATCGAACGCGCTGTTGCCGATATCCTTTTGCGATCCGCGGCGGCCGACGAAGGCAATATTCTCGCTTTTCTTCCGGGCGCTCCCGAAATCCGCCGCGTGGCCCGCCTGCTGGCCGAATCGGGTCTTGCAGAGCGCTGGAACGTGGCGCCTCTTTACGGCAACCTGACCCGCGCGGAGCAGGATGCCGCCATCGCCCCGCCGCCGGCCGGGCACAGCAAAATCGTGCTGGCCACGGCGATTGCCGAAACCAGCCTGACCATCGAGCAGATCCGCGTGGTGGTGGACAGCGGCCTGCAGCGGGCGCCGCGCTTTGATCCGCGTACCGGAATGACCCGGCTGATCACCCTGCCGGTATCGCGGGCCTCGGCCGATCAGCGTCGCGGGCGGGCGGGACGCCTGAGCCCGGGAATCTGCTACCGATTGTGGAGCGAGAGCGTTCATACCACCCTGTCCGACCGCAACCGCCCGGAGATTCTCGACACGGACCTGGCCGGGCTGGCCCTGGAACTGGCCCTGTGGGGCGTCTCAACCCCCGCCGGGCTGGCTTGGCTGGACCCACCGCCGGCCGGTGCCGTTGAACAGGCCAGGGACCTGCTGGTCGACCTGGGGGCGATCGATGATGGCGGTAAAATCACCGCCCACGGCCGTAAAATGGCCGAGCTGCCCCTGCATCCGCGTCTGGCCCACATGATCGCGGCCGCGCAGCTGGAGGGCATGGGCGCCGCGGCGTGTGAAATCGCAGCCATCCTGAGTGAACGCGATGCGCTTCATTTTTCAGGCGGCCGGCGGGATGTCGACCTGGGCCTGAGGCTGGATATCCTGCACGCCTTCAAAGCCAACGCCTCCGTAAACATCCCCGATGGCAGCGTGGATCACGGCACGTTGCGACGCATACTGAAGGTGGCGGCTGTTTTGCAGCGGCGCCTGGGCTTGAATTCCCCCTCAAAATCTTCACCCCATGTAGGCCGTCTGCTGGCCTGGGCCTATCCGGACCGCGTTGCCGCCCGGCGGCCGGACCGTGTGGGGCGATATCTTATGACCAACGGCCGGAGCGCCTTCTTCGACCCGCCCGACCCTCTCGGAGGGCATGATTTTCTGGTGATCGCCGAACTGGACGGCGAGCGCCGCGATGCGCGCATCTTCATGGCCGCGGCCTACGACCGCGACACCCTCATGGAGCAGTTCAGCCGGCGGGTGCAGTTGCGGGAAACGGTTGGCTGGGACGATCAGCGGCAGGCCGTTGCGGCCGAGCGCCGCTTGAACCTGGGAGCGCTGACCCTGCGCAGCGAACCGTTGTCCGATCCAGACCCCGAAGCCCTGACCGCCGCCATGCTGGCGGGCATCCGGGACAACGGCATGGCGGTTTTACCGTGGACGCCATCCGCGCGCACCTTTCAGTCCAGAGTCCTGCTCCTGCGCAGGGTTGCGGCCGGAGAAGCGGATTGGCCGGATCTGTCGGATGCCGCCCTGGCCGACGATTTGGAAACCTGGCTTGCGCCTCATCTGAAAGGCATCAGCAGCATGAAAGCGTTGGCGCGCCTGGATCTGCAAAAGGTGTTGCGCAGCCGGCTCTCCCGGCACCAGCAGCAGCTGCTCGATTCAATGGCCCCCACGCACATCGCGGTTCCCAGCGGCGCCCGCCGGCCCATCGACTACAGCGCCGAACCGCCGGTGCTGGCGGTTCGGCTGCAGGAGATGTTCGGGGCCGTGGAAACGCCGGCCATCGCCGCCGGCCGCCTGCCGCTGCAGCTGCATCTGCTTTCGCCGGCCGGCCGCCCGGCCCAGATCACCCGCGATCTGGCCGGATTCTGGCGCAACAGCTATCCGGCGGTCAAAAAAGAACTCAAGGGGCGTTACCCCAAACATGCTTGGCCCGACGACCCCCACGGCGCCCGCCCCACGGCGCGGGCGAAGCCGCGAAAGAAGTGAACTAGTGTCCGAAGGCTACGCTTTTTCTGAGTCGTATTCGTTGTCGTAATCGTATTCGTAATCGCCCTCGATTATCTAAAGTTCGAATACGATTACGAATACGAATACGACAACGATAAGCCGTCGGCTTCGGAAAAAAACGAAAACTCTCCTTCCTCGAACGAACGGGGAATAAATGGATGGACACGAACTAGACCGATACCTCAGAGTCCTTCTCGATCTCCAAATGGCTCCAAGCCCCGTCCCCAGGCTTGCTTTTGATCAAATCCGTCATACTGTGCCGTCATACCTTCCGAAGGAGTCAATGACCATGAAAGTGATCGCCTATCTGCTTGGTTTCGGGATAATCGGCTTCAATGCATGTTTGATTCTTTATACCCAGGCAACCGTTGCCGCGCTCAACGGCTTATTTCAGAAATACCCGCTGCGTTATCTGTCGGCACTGCCGGCAATTTTCGGGTTTTTGTTCCTGATCTGCGCGTCATCCATCACCTACCCATGGGTTTTCAGAATCGTCGGCTTGCTGTCGATGGGCGAGGCGGTCCTGGCCTACACCAACCCCCAAGGGATCTATAGCCGAATGCTCAACTGGTACTTTATCAAGGTATCCGATCAGGCCCAGAGGCTGTTTGGCATCATTGGAATCATATTTGGAACGGCCATCTTGAGCTGGATCATCTGAATCGGTGATCCAAAGCGCGGTTAACTTCCGTACGGCCATCCGGAAAAAGCTATACAGCAGGGAAAACCCGCGGCAGGGGCCCGGCTGGTAGCATTCATCATCCTCCACCCGTGCCATTCCGGCACGGATTGCCTAAGTACATATATCCGATTCAACAATTCCCCCAAAGCGGTACGTTCGCCTGATTAAGGTTCAGAAAAAAAAGCCGATAAAGATGCAAAGCTTTATTCATCAATGGAGGGTATCCAATGGATTGGCATGGATTCTTGAAGCACCATGTGTTGCGGTTGAAGGGCAAACTTTTGACGGCTTTTTTACTGGCCGCGGTGTTGCCTTTCATCGTTCTGAGCTTTACCTCGGTCCATTTGGGCGAAAGCGCCTTGAAGAATATGGCCACCGCAAAGCTCACCTCCGATCTGCGCGGCAAGGAGCAGGCCCTGACAACCTATCTGGATTATATGCGCGTGAATATCGGCCTGCAGGGCGGGCGCAGCGCCGGCACCCGGGAAGGCCTGCGGGCGTTTCTGGGGGCGGTGACCGACGCCTTTACCTATAAAATGTACGACAACCAATATCGCCCCTATTTCCAATCTTTTTTACGCGCTTTTGAAGGCGCCGCACGCACCGTCCTGGTCGGAACCGTGGTCAAAGGGAGCGAAATTGTCGGCAAAATTGTTTATGCCAGCTCTCTGGAAGCCAAACAGCAAGGCCAGGGTCAATCCAAAAGCGCGGCCGACCTGGGAAACAAGGACGCGTTGATTGCTGCGCTGGGTGGCGCTTACCTGCGCGCTCAAGACCCCAATCCCATTGCTAAGGCTTACGCTCTGGCTATTGAAAAGAAAGCGCCCGTCATTCTCGATTTTCAATCCCTGAAAGGGGAGCCTGCTTCGCTCTGGATGGCAGCGCCGATCCTGGCCGAAGAGGGGATGACCGTTGGCCTGCCCATTGACCGGACGCAAGGCGATGCGTACAACGACGATGAAGACCCCCCGGCCTCGGATACAATGGGCGTGATAATCATGCAGGTCTTTCCCGACAGCATCAACCGGATCATTCAAAGCGAGGGTGATCAAAAAACCTATCTGTCCGGCAAGAACGAAAGCGGCGCGCAGGTGCTGCGTTCACGGGACGATGTGTTGAGGCCCGGGCAGGAAATACCGGCTTACCTGAAGGGCGCGCTCGCCAAAAACGGCATCGAGTCCTACGATGATCCATCCGGCAACAGGTTCCTCGTGGCCTCCGCTTCACTGCCGGAAGAGGGTTTCCACTGGAAATTGATCGGCATGACCGATGAGGCCGTGGCTTTTGCCGGCATCCGACAATTGAGATGGATGATTCTCGTCATCGGCGTCGTGGGCTTGGCTTTTATCCTGTCGATTGCATTGTTTGCCATTGCCGCGGTCGTCAAGCCGGTCAATAAGGTGGTTGCCAATCTGAAGGATATTGCCGAAGGCGAGGGGGACTTGACCGCGCGCCTGGATATCAAAACCAGGGATGAAATCGGTGACTTGGCTTTCTGGTTCAATCTTTTTCTCGATAAGATTCAAAAGGTCATCAAGGATATCTCCCGCAATGCGGACATATTGAACCGATCCTCCGGCCAGCTGACCGAGCTTTCCCACGCCATGTCGGCCGTAGCGCAGGACATGTCCTCCAAATCCAACGATGCCTCCCATGAGGCCCAGGAGGTAAGTGCCAATGTGAACTCGGTGGCCGCAGCCATGGAACAGGCCTCCACCAATGTGAGCATGATCGCCGCCGCAGCAGAGGAGATGACCGCCACGATAAACGAAATTGCGCAGAATTCGGAAAAGGCCAAGAGCATCGCCGAGGAGGTGGCGGAAAACTCCCGTCAGGTATCCGAAAAGGCCCAGGGGCTCGGCAATGCTGTCCAGGATATCACCAAGGTGACCGAAACCATCACCGAAATCTCCGAACAGACCAATCTGCTGGCCCTGAACGCCACCATCGAGGCGGCGCGGGCCGGCGAGGCCGGCAAAGGCTTCGCCGTGGTGGCCAACGAAATCAAGGAGCTTGCGCGGCAAACCGCCCAGGCGACGCTGCAGATCAAAAAGCAGATCGGCGACATCCAGGGGGCCATGTCCGGCACCGTGACCGATATCACCCAGATCTCCGGTTCGATACGCACGGTCAACGAGGTGGTGGCCAGCATTTCCGCGTCCGTGGAGGAACAGTCGGCGACCACCAGGGAAATCGCCGGCAACGTCTCGCACGCCTCCCTGGGCTTGTCCGAAGTAAACCAGAATGTGGGACACAGCTCGGCCGGCGTTGAAAAAATCGCCCACGACATCGTTGCCGTCAACCAGATGGCCGCAAACATTCTGGACAGCAGCTCCCAGGTCGACTCAAGCTCCGGCGAACTTGCGCTGCTGGCCGAACAGCTGCATGGCATGGTGGGCAAGTTCAAAATTTGAAGTGTGCGATGATCATCGAGATCGGTTTCAAGCAAGCAAAGCTTTTTTTAGGGCCGATCGGCAAAGCCATGCATCAACATGGCTATGCCCCTTGCGCCGATACTTAAAGCAGCCGCTGCATCTCTGAATGCTCCATTGATGCCAACGCCTGGGGCAAGCATCCCTCTTACACGATCGCAGGGGACCAAAATCGTCCTATCGGCCAGTGCTTCAACTGCGCAAAGCGCATCCATGGCAGTCGCGGCCCTGCGGCGGCCTTCGAACGTAAAAGGCCGGCTGACCACGGCGACAGTCAAGACACCGGATGCCTTGCAGATTTCCAGGAGCGCTGGCGCTATCCCCGAACCGGCGCCGCCACCGAGGCCGGCGATCACAATGACCAGTGCATTTCCAGCGACCATCCGGGCGATGCGGTTTTCATCCTCCCGGGCCGCCATCCGGGACCAATCCGGCGGCAATGCGTGGAAGGGCCTGGGTTTGGTGTGCTCGCCGATCAACAGGGTTGCCGCTCCCGGCGGTTGGCGCAGAACGTCCGGATCCGTATCCAGGCAGGCCCGTTTTATGTCGGAGGGAATATTGCCGGCCAGTTGATCTACCGCCCGACAACCGGCGCCGCCCACGCCTGTGATAGAGATCACAAAGCCCTGTCCTCGCCAGCCTGGCGCTGGGGGGTGGGCTGACCTCAAACCTCTTGTCGACCTTCTCAGAACTTCGAAAAATCAGGTGCGCGTTTGTTTGCGAAGGCCTCAAATGCCTCCTGGGCTTGCGCACCGGCCAACAGCGCCACAAACACTTCACCGTCTGCTTTTATGGCTTCCCTGATCTGTTGGGCTGAATGTCCTTTCAACAGTTTCTTTGTCGCCATCAACGCGGCAGGTGATTTGCGGGCCAGGCTTGCGGCTACTTCCATGACTTTATCCATGAGCACGGCATCATCGAGTACCTGATTTACGATGCCCACTTCGCGGGCCTGCTCCGGGCTGAACCGTTCTCCCAGTAAAAGGAGTTCCGATGCCCGATGGTGTCCGGCCAGGTTCGGCAGGATGAATGATGAACCGAATTCCGGACACAGGCCCAGATTGACGAAAGGCAGGCTGAAAACGGCGCTTCTCCCCGCGTAGACCAGATCGCAATGCAGCAGCATAGTGGTGCCGATGCCGATGGCATATCCCTGGACCGCGGCAATCAACGGCTTGCGCAGGGCCAGAAATGCATCGAAAAACAAGCTGGAGGCGGACGGCCCGCTGCGGCCTGTGCCGGAAGAACGCGTCTGAAAATCCCTGATGTCGTTTCCGGATGTAAACAAGTTCTGAGTTCCACGCAATATCACGACGCGGATGGAATCGTCTTGGTCGGCCGTGCGCAATCCTTGCGCCATCGACGCGTACATTTTTTGGCTGATGGCATTCTTTTTTTCCGGACGGTTCATCTGGATGGTGAAAATGCCGCCTGCTTGTTGGGTTAAGATTTCCTGGTCCATTTCACAGCGCTCCTTCATAGCATTTATAATTTAGCCGCTCAGATGAAATCTACGGTTGATCAAGTGGGTGCTTAAAGCAAACACACCTCCGCAAGATCATTGTTCTCAAATCGGAAACTCCGTTTCGTCCAGCACCTCCCGTACCTTGACGGCCATGTCTTGCCTGGTAAACGGCTTCTGCAGAAATTGCACGCCCTCATCCAATATGCCATGGTGCGCAATCACGTTGGCCGTGTAGCCGGAAATGAACAGGCGTTTGAGGTCCGGATAAAATGAAAGCAGGTTCCTGGCCAGGTCCCTGCCGTTCATCTCAGGCATGACCACGTCGGTTATAAGCAGGTGGATCTCGCCGGCATGCTCACGGGCCAGGCGGATGGCTTCGCCCGGTGTGCCTGCCGCCAAAACGGTGTAGCCAAACTGCCTGAGCATCATCGCGATCATCTTCAGGATCGCCGGTTCGTCCTCCACCAGCAGAATGGTTTCGCTTCCCCGCGCATCGCGCTGCACCGCAACTTTTTTATGGATTTGTTCTGCCGCGGTATCATGCCGGGGCAGGTAGATCTTGAATGAGGTGCCTTGGCCGGCCTCGCTGTAGACATCGATAAAGCCGTGGTTTTGTTTGACGATGCCGTAAACCGTGGCAAGGCCCAGGCCGGTGCCCTTGTCCACGTCTTTGGTGGTAAAAAAAGGCTCGAACAGATTGTCCAGGGTCTGCTGGTCCATGCCGCAGCCGTTGTCACTGACCTCCAGCAGGACAAAGTCACCGGTAACAGAGCCGATATGCTTGGCGCAATAGGCTGCATCAAAGGTCTTCGTATGCGACTCAATGGTGATCTTGCCCACGTCCGTAATAGCGTCCCGGGCGTTGACGCACAGGTTGGCCAGAATTTGATGGATCTGCGATGGGTCCATCCTGACCGGCCAGACTTGCGCGCCGGGGAACCAGGCCAGGTCGATGTCCTCACCGATGAGACGCTGCAGCATCTTAAGCATGCTTTGGATGGTTTCGTTCAGGTCGAGCACCTTGGGGGCAATGGTCTGTTTGCGGGCAAAGGTCAGCAGTTGTCGCGTGATATCAGCGGAATGTCGGGCGGCATTGAAGATCTCCTGCAAAGCGTCGTGAAGCGGATCGTCCGCAGCAACCGTATCCATGGCCAGCTCGGTGTTACCAATGATAACGCTGAGCATGTTGTTGAAGTCGTGGGCCACACCTCCGGCCAAGCGGCCCACTGACTCCATTTTCTGAGCCTGGTTTAATTGCGCCTGGAGCTTCTCGCGTTCTTCCTCGGCTCGCTTGCGCGCGGTGATGTCGGTGAAAATGCAGGCGAACTGGTTGGGTGCGGGGCTGAACGCCGTCACTTCAAAGTACTTGTTCAGCTCCTTCGAAAAGTCTTCGAAGAGTGCGGCTTCGCCCGTCTGCGCCACGCGGCCGTAAGTATCGATCCAATGGCGCTCGGTGCCGGCGAGTGCTTCCAGCACCGTTTTACCGACGATATCCTGCGCCTTCAGGCCGGTTAAGCACTCAAAGGCCGGGTTGACGGCCAGGAAGCGGTAGTCTACGGGTTGGCCTGCGCCATCGCAGATGATCTCGTGCAGGGCGAACCCGTCCAGCATATCCCGGAAAAGCGTCTGGTAATCCCGTTCCGCCTTGCGGTGTCCAGTGATGTCGCGGCTGATAGAGAACACCGAGCGTACGGCGCCCTGCTCGTCCCGTTCGGGCAACAGTCGCCAGTTGTAGATTATCGGTTCTTGTTGGCCCTCGAATGTGAACTCGGTCTCGAAGGGTGCACCGCTATCGAACACCCTCTGGATGGCATCCGCATAGAACCGGCACTGCGCTTCGGGAAAGCCCAGCTCACCATGGGTCTTGCCGATGAATTGCGCTGCCTGAAGGTTCCCTGTTTCGCGGACGTTTTCCGATACGAACAGATGGCGCCCGTCGCGGTCAAAGCGCATGATGATGTCCGGCAGCCCATCCACCAGCGCCCGGTGCATCGCCTCGCTCTCGCGCAGCGCTTCCTCGGCCCGCTTGCGTTCGGTGATGTCCTGCACCATGCCGACAGAACGGAAGATCACCCCTGCCGAATCGCGTTCGTGGACGCACCTCTCGTAAACGTAGCGGATTTCACCGGTATGCCTGCGCACAATCCGGTGTTCAATCTCGTAGGTGTCTTTTCTTTCCAGCAGCGAGCCTGAATAGGCGGTGTGCACCGCAACCCGATCCTGCGGATGGACGGCATCTAAAAAGGCTTCGTAGGTGAACGCGAATTCCTGCGGTTCCAGCCCGAAGATACGATAGGTCTCGTCAGACCAGGTCAGGCGGTTGGCGGCCACGTCCAGCATCCAACTGCCCACGTGGGCGATCTGCTGGGATTGGGCCAGCAGCGCTTCACTCTCCCGCAGCGCCTCCTCGGCCCTTTCGCGCTCGGTCAGATCGACGCCCAGGCAGGTGGCATCCACCACGGCTCCGCCGGCGTCTTTCGTGATTACGTTCGACCAGGCAACCTTGCGCCGTTCCCCCCTCTTTGTTACGATCTCGTTTTCATATTTGGAATACCCGAGGATATCCCGCGAGTGCATCACTTGGTGAAACACCGCGCGGACCTCCTCCCTGATATCCTCAGGAATGAAAAGATCGAACCAATTGCGGCCGATAATCTCCTGCGCCTGCCAGCCGGTCAGTTCCAGGAAGTGCTTGTTGGCAAAAACGATGGCCGCCTGCGGGTCCAGGGCAATGCCGATCTGCGGGGTATTGACGAGGATGTTGCGCCACTTTTCTTCGGATTCCCGCAGTGCCTTCTCGGCCTTCTGGCGGTCGGTGATGTCCTGGGCAATACCCCAAATACCTATTGGATGGCCGCTTTTGTCTTTTCGCAGTATCAAACTGCAGAAATCCTCCATCCAAGACTGCGGGTTTTCCACCCCGCCAGCCATGCGCGATCCTGGATCTTTGAGAAAATTGTCAGCAATCAGCTGCTCTAACTCTTTAACTCTTCTTTCCAGTTCTTCATAGGTCGGCTTTTCAGTCATGCTCATTTCCTAGGCCCTGCAGATCGCTCCGGATATGATTACCTGCATGGAAAAAGTGTGCAGGACACGGATTGGATCCGGAAGTATTTACATCATTCACCCAACTCCGCCAACTTGCTCCGCAGGTCCGCGTCGAGCTGGCCTTTGCGGCCGTAGAGCTCCTCGAGCCGGACGAATTCCCGGTCGATCACGGCCTGGCATTGATGAATCGCCTGGGACAGTTCGGCGATGCGCCCGCCCTCCTTGGCTTGGGAGGCCGCCACCAGAGCGTCATTGAGCTGCTGCAGGCGATGTTCCTCGGCTTCGATGATTTTCTCCGCCGCCGCAATGGCTGTTTCGACCGGCTTGGCGGCCTTGGCATGTCCGCTGATAACGGCCGAGCGCAGCCGCCGCGTATCTTTTTTGGAACGTTTGGTGTCATCCGCGAGCGCGGCGTCCAGCACGACGCTTCCGGTTTGCACGCCGGGATCGTCGCCCCAGCCGCCTTTCTCCAGAAACTCCTGATAGGTGCCCTCGAAAACGGTCACGCTGTTGCGGTGGAAGACCACCAGGCGCTGCGCCAGGGCGTGCAGGAACATTTCATTGTGGGTGACCATGATCACCGCGCCGTCGAAGTTATCCAGGGCGGCCAGCAGCGCGTCGCACGACTCCATATCCAGATGGTTGCTGGGTTCGTCCAGCAGCAGCAGGTTGATCGGCCGGGCCAGCAATTTGCCCAGCATCACGCGCGCTTTTTCGCCGCCCGAAAGCACGGCGATCTTCTTCAGGGCCATGTCGCCTTCAAAAAGCATGGCGCCGCAAATGTTGCGCGCCAACTGGCGGTCCACGTCCGGATGGCTGCGCTGAACTTCTTCTTCCACCGTATTGTAATCGTTGAGCGTCTGGATATTGGTCTGCTCGTAAAACCCGCTGACCACGCCGGGATGGTAGCTGACCGCGCCGTCCTGCGGTTTCAAATAGCCGGCCAGCAGTTGAAGCAGGGTGGTCTTGCCCTTGCCGTTGGGGCCGACCACGCACAAGCGGTCTCCGGCGTTCAAGGCGAAGTCCAGATTTTCGATCAG
>QZKV01000140.1 GCA_003599575.1 Desulfobacteraceae bacterium
AAAATTTTAATCCTCGAAATATGTCCATATATTCCTGCGGTTAAAATTTCCGCCCGCCTTGAACTCGACGAAAATATCTCATCCCTGGATGGACACTAGATAACCGCTGATCCATTCGATTGAGCCGTGGAAGAAGGCTTGCTCCCAACATTTTTATATAGCCGTAATCGATTATGGCTAAAGTACTGAGGCAGTCGGCCGATATTCGAACCAGGAGGGAAAGGGTTATGGTCGATATCACAGTGGGCATCATTCCACCAATCCAGAACAATCAGGGCCAGCTGAACAATCCGCGAAAACAGCCGCATCCAAAGAAAAAGGCCTTCAAGGAAAAAAAGGAAAATGCGGCCGGCGGGCGCCAGGCTTTCCGCGACGGCATCGTCGTGACGCTGTCGAATGCGCAACTCCGAACGCGGAATGCGGAATAGCGGGTCGCGCACGGCGCTCCGTTTAAATCGTTGAGCGGCCCCATCCCGCATGCCACGCCCGTTCTTGACGCTTACCATTCCCTTCCGTATCGCTCACCCGCATTGGTCAATTCTGCATTTTCCCCGCCAGCATGTGCATGTGCATGCGCTCGGCACGCAGGCAAAATGCCTCCAGTTTGGCGTGTATCAATTGAGGAAAGGGCGACCCGTCGCTTTCGATAGCCAGGAACGGCAGATCGTGCACATCGGCCAAGGCGAGGCGCAGTTTGGCATTGTGCGGCTCGCTGGCCTGTTTGTTGTCGCGTTTCATGATTTCGGTGAGGATGGACTCGGCCAGTCGATTGGGCATGCACCCGAAAGGACCAATCGCGATAACACCACAGGAGTGGGAAACCACCTCTTTAAGGGAGCTGCCGACCGTCAAAATGGCTTCACCACCCAGACGCGGCGAGATATAGGGGCTGGCGGTATCAATCACCGATCCAATATCGATCGGTTCGCAATGCACCAGCCCCGAGTCTGCCATGATTGTTTTGATGCGTCTTTCATCTTTGCGCATGAAGGCCTGTTTGATCCTGGCGCTGACCTGCCTGCGCCAGCCTTCATGCTTGTGATCGCTCCAGCCCTTGTCCACGATAAAGTCGGAGTAGAGGATCCATTCGGCTACCGGCGCGCAAACCGTGGCGAAACCCTTGGCCGCAAGATGTTCGGTAAGATATTGCCGCGAGAGGCCGTCCCTGCGCACAAAAATTTCGCCCGTCAGTGAAATGACCGGTACCTGGGCCACCGGCCGTTTGAGTGCGATGCGCGCCAGCTCTTGGGCGGCTTGAACCAGTGCGCGTTCCAAAAGCTCGAACCGGCCGGTGCCCAGGGCCGCGAGAACGCCCCGCAACTGCTGATGAAAAACCGTGAGGGCGGCCTGCTGATCCTGGGCGTCGGCCAGCAACATGGCGCGGATATCCTCGAAAATATCGGAGAGCACCACGCCCCACCAGGCTCTGCGGTGCAAGCTGGTGGGCAGTCCCTCATAACCGTTGTCCGAGGACAGGGAGAACATGGCCACATCCGGAATGCGCAATTTTTTTACCAGGTCTTCCATGAAGATGTAATACTGGCCGAAGCGGCACGGTCCTGAACCCGTGGGCATGAAGTAGAGGACCACCTCATCCGGCCGTTTGCGGTTGCGCAGATAGTTGAGCAGCGTGCCGGTGGTCAGAATCAACGGCAGGCACTCTTTGCAGGAGGTATTTCCGCGGCCGAGCTTGAGGATGGCTTCATCACTGGGTTCATGGGCGTAGACGTGAAAACCGTAGGTTTCGAAAACAGCGCCCATGATGTGGACCGCCAATTCCCCCATGGCCGGGAAAAGCAGTGTCACGCGCGGGTCGGTATAAGGCAGAATGCGTCCCTGGGAATCGATTACCGAAAAAAGATCGTTCTGGACGATGGTGCGGGCGGGTTGGTATGCGCCGGCGGCGGATTCTGTGCGGCTCCGGGGACCCAAACGGCGGTAGGCATGCACGATATCCAGAAAAGCTTCGATGCGGGTCTCCAGCCCGGCATCGGCCGTATGGCTGTCCAGCTCAAGCGTCAAAGAGGGTTTGCGCCCCATGACATCGCGGAAATACCCGATCAGGAATGAGTCCGGCCCACAGGAGAAGTTGGTGATATAGGTTCCGAAAAGCTGGTCATGGGCTTTGACCTTGCGCGCGGCCGCCATGATCCGCTGCCCCATGCCCCAATACATATGGCGTTTGGTAGGCTCACTTGTGGTATCCAAAAAATCAATGGGCATCACCAGGATGCCGCGCGAAGCGAATTTGTGGGGGATGCCTTTGTGGGCTTCTTCAACAAACCCATTGTAGGGCCGGGCGAAAAGGAGCACGCCAATGTCGTTCGGGTGCTTGGCCAATTCTTCGAGAGCCCGGCGACCGATGGTCCGCATTTCGTCCTGGCAAGCCTGCATCACGGCCTTGGCCCGTTCGAACGCCTTAATGGCGCTGGCGCGGGAGAAGCCCAATTGCAGCGCTGTTTCCACCAGCGGTGGCCGGGCGCCGTCCAACCCCCTGGCCAGATCGATCAAGGGGTTGAATATGCGGGTGCCGGTGTTCATCAGATGGTTCAGGCGCGGGCGGAAGGTGGACTGCAGGTAGAACGTTTCGCCCTGCACCAGGGGACACACCTGCGAGCTATGATCGCCGTTGAGAGCCGGCATTGCTTTGAAATGCGGCAAAAAAAGAATCTCCGGCGGGTCATCTTTTGAAATCAGGTCATGGAAAAACCCGTGGGCCAATTCCGCCGGATAACAGAACGGCGCATTGCGCTGATCGATGCCCGCCGGGGCCGGCGTTTGCGGCAAAACTGGTGCATAGCCCAGGTTGCTGAAAAAATGGGCGTACAGGGGATAATAGGTGTGCACCAGGAAGCTGCGGTTCAATCCCACCCGCCCGCGGTAGGCCGGTGAAGCGGGATCCGGCGGAGGCGGAGCGTACTTGCCGAAGACCAGCTGCTCGCGAACGCGCACCAAGTCCAGATTGGCCACGTCAAAATGCTGGTTGCGGCGCAGGTTGTCGTAGCGATTGCAGGCGCCGCCGAATGGGTAGACCTCCCCTTCAATGGTAATGCGGGCAATCTGACAGCGCCGGTCGCATTTTTCCGCACCGCCTTTGCAGACAAAGGGTTTGCCGTATTCGGCCTCTCGGTCCGCCAGAACGGCCAGATCGAAACGGCCCGGCCGTATCAAACCGCTGCTCATGCGCTTTTGGACTTCCAGAGCCGCACCGAAAGCGCCCATCAAACCCGGCTCGGGCGGCACAACGATGGCTTTGCCGGTCAGCGCCGTCATGGCCAGCGGCACAGCCCGGTTGTAGCAAACCCCGCCCTGCATGAAGATCTTTTGCCCCATGGGGCGGTTTCCTTTGACCCGGTTGTTGTAGTTCATGCAAATGGAGTACACCAGACCGGCCAGAATATCCGCATGGGCGATGTCGTCGTGAATGGCATTTTTGATGTCCGATGAGATAAAGGCAGCGCACTGGTCGTTGAAATTGGGCGGTTTTTCGGCCGTGAGCGCCACAGAGGCGATCTGCTCCATGGGTACGCCCAATGTCTCCAGGGCCGATTCCTCCAGAAACGAGCCCGTCCCGGCCGAACACGCTTCGTTCATGGCGTAATCGGACGGCACACCGTTGGTGATATACGTGTATTTGGCATCCTGGCCCCCGATTTCGAAGATCGTATCCACCTCGGGGTCGAAATAGACCGAAGCCGTGGCATGGGCGATGATTTCGTTGATCACCCCGTCGGTCAGGGCGTGCAGGCCGGCGATTTGGCGTCCCGAACCGCATACCCCCAGCCCCGCGATGTGGACGCGGCCGGGATCGACATGCTGCCGCATCTGTTCCAGTATGGCGCGGTAGCACCGGCGCGAGGCTCCTACCGGGTCTCCATTGGTGCGCAGGTAGATCGAGGACAGCAGGGCGTGGTCGGATTGGCGGATCAGCACGGCCTTGGTGGTGGTGGAGCCGACATCCAGGCCCAACAGGCAGACATCGCCTTCGCGGACCGTATCCCGCGCCATGGTTTTAAAAGTCACCTGGTCGCTGAAGCGCTGCAGCGGCGGCAACCGATCGAACCGGCTCTGCTGGGCGATGAACAATCGATCCAGGCCCGGGAAAGTTTTGGTCTCATGATCCAGCGCCCACAGGGCCGCTCCCAGCGCCTCGAAGTAGGCGGCCTCCGGTGGTATGATCAGCCCTGGGATGGCCTGGCGCAAATAACGCACCATCATCTGGTTGCGCGCAGCGCCGCCTACCAGCATCAGGTTGCGGCGCTCAACCTTTTTGAGCAGTTCCAGGACCTTGTTGGCCATCATCTGGCCCAAGCCGGCGGTGACCTGCGCTTTAGGGATGCCCTTGTTGGTGGCATGGGTGCAATCGGACTTGCAGAACACGGAACAGCGCCCCGAAACATGGTAGGGTTCGGTGTTTTCCGCCCATTGTCCGGCGGTTTCCAGGGTAACATCCATGCGCCGAAGCTGTTGGAGAAAAAATTCTCCTGTGCCGGCCGCGCACTTATTGCCTGTGACGACATTGGCAATACGCCCGGACGGATCGAGAATGTAGACCATGAACGTTTCGCCGCCGGCGGAAATGACGGCCTGGCAATGGCGCCCAAAGGGCTTGAGATGGGCATAGGCATACTCGACCGCTTCGGGTTCGGATATCGACGTGATATCGAGAAACTGGCAGAATTTTCGGCCAGTGGCGGCGATTTTTTCGATATCGCACCAATCCACATCCTGCAGCATGTTGATCAGCGTCTGCTTGGGATCGCCGTCATGCGGGCGCACGGCGTGACGTATCACAACGGGCGGGGCATTCTCTTTCAGATTGGCGTGCGCGGCGGATTGAATTTGAACCAGAGATACGGACGAGGCCCCCAGGCATACACCAATGGCGGTGATCGGCTTAAGCAAGGCAAACCTCCCATCGGACCGGCAGAGAACGTTTGCCGCCGGCAACCATCAGACGATGTTGCCCATTTCCGTCTCGCAGGAACAGTTCTGCCGGTCGAAGTGGTTGAAACGGAAAACGGCCCGCATGGATATCCACCAGGAACGAGATACCAGATCGAACGGGAAGAGAGGGGTACGCCCGCTGAGGGGCGATATCAAATCATCCAATACATTGGCCCGCCATAGATCGACGCGCCACAGTCACGTCCGGAAAACCGGATGCTTCACCGGTTATCCATTTTCAAAAACATCCCTATCTTGCACTATCCCAAATTTTGGTCAAGCCCCTTGCGAAGAATGACCTCCTGAAACGAAGTATCTCCATATGGTCCAACTCTTGATTTTTTTGCAAGGTTTTAATTTTATGGGGATGGGATTCTCTATGATAAAATCGGCAAGGCTTTATCAAACGTGGAACATGATCAAAACAAAGGAACTGCCATGCAAGCAATGCTGCTTGAACGCATCGTGGATTTGGCGCACGACCCGGCTCCCCTGATCGCGGCCGAAATGCCGCTGCCGGAAGCCGCCGGCCAAGACATTCTCATCGAGGTGACGGCCTGTGGTGTATGCCACACCGAGTTGGATGAAATCGAAGGCCGAACCCCGCCCCCGCGCTTGCCGATCATCCTTGGGCACCAGGTGGTCGGCCGTGTGGTGGCGCGTGGTCCGCAGGTGAAAACCTGCCGGATGGGCGAGCGCGTGGGCGTGGCCTGGATCCATTCGGCGTGCGGTCAATGCGCCTATTGCCGGCAAGGGCAGGAGAACCTTTGTCCCCAGTTTCAAGCCACGGGGCGCGATGTCCACGGTGGTTACGCCCAGTACATGACGGTGAATGAAGCGTTTGCGCATTCCATTCCCGAAAACTTGAGCGATATCCAGGCTGCCCCGCTGCTGTGCGCCGGCGCCATCGGCTATCGCTCGCTGCGCCTGAGCGGCTTGCGCAACGGTCAGCATCTGGGGCTCACCGGATTCGGTGCTTCGGCCCACCTGGTGCTCAAATTGGTTCGCCACATCTATCCGGACACGCCCGTCTTTGTATTCGCCCGCAGTCCGGCCGAGCAGTCCTTTGCCAGAGAATTGGGAGCGGTTTGGGCCGGTCACACCGACGCGGCACCCCCCCAGAAGCTGCATGCCATAATCGATACCACTCCGGCCTGGCAGCCGGTGATAGCGGCCCTGAGCCGGCTTGCGCCGGGAGGTCGCCTGGTGATCAACGCCATCCGCAAGGAGATCGGGGACCGCCAAGCTTGGTTGTCGCTCGATTATGCCGAGCACTTGTGGCAGGAAAAGGAGATTAAAAGCGTGGCCAATGTCACCCGACAGGATGTGCGTGAGTTCCTGGAGACGGCCGCGCGCATTCCGATTCACCCCGAAGTGCAGACCTATCCCTTGAAGGCGGCCAATGCAGCCCTGCTGGAACTGAAGCGGCGCAAGATAAGGGGGGCCAAAGTGCTGGTTGTGGATCGTTGATCCTGCACCGGTTTACGTCTGCCCGTGCGCCGTGGTCCCGAAGCGCTGTTTTGCTTTCTTTGGCGTTGAAGATGTTTCCGGGGTGGGGGTTCATGCTCGCGGTGGGGCAAAAGCAACACGCAGGCACGTTGGTGCTACTCAGACCAATTAGGTGTCGAGCCGGCCTTGGGCGGACTGGCCGGCGGGTCCATGGACAAGGGGCAACGGGTCCACCAGCAGGCGGCGGATGTCGGCCAGCTGGCCGGCGATGCGCGAGGCGGTCCAGAAGAAGGCAAAACCCAGCACGCCGGTGGACAGGTAGGCAAACCCCAGAAGCAGCGCCATGGTCAGACTACCGCCGGCCGGCAGGGCGCCGGCGATGCCACCCGGGTCCTTGGCGAGCGTCGTCCAGGAAAGTACCGCGCCGGCCAGGCCGACCAGAAGGATTATCCAGGCCACCGTCGGCAGCAGGCGCATCAGACCGCTTCCGAAGCGGCGAGGGGTGGATGGTGGTTCGCTTATGATCGACAAGGATTCGGCCTCGCCAGGCAATGCAATCGCGGCGGGCCCGGGCGTGCGATCCGGGGGAGTTGCCGGCGAGGATGGCGCTTCCAATGCAGGCGCATCCGCATGCGTTGCGCCCAAGGCGTCATCGGCGGCCGCGATTTGCCCGGCGCCCACCGAGTCCGCAGCCACCTGGGCGGTCTGCGCCGCCGGCGCAAAAGGTGGCTTGTTTATGTCGATAGCGCCGCAAAGATCCTGCCCATCCTCCGGTTCGGTTCCGCCGGCGCTGGGTTGGCTGCGCTGCCAATCTTCCCGGCGGCGGCGCACTGCTTCAGTCGCAAATTGTTTGGCCAATTGCAGTGTTTGGCTGCGCTGTTCAGCCTGTATCGGGGCACCCTCATTTTTGCGCAGCCGCATTTCCACGCGCTCGCGGGCCGCCTTGAGGGATGTTTCGTGAACAGGGCTGGGTTTTTTGATACCGGCCGGTCTGTCGGTGACATCCTCGCTTCGGCCTTGCGATCCGAATTTCGAGTAGATGATTCCGCACGCCGGGCATTCGGTCGGTGGGGCAAGTACATGATCCATGGGTTGACGCAGATATCCGCATTTAGGGCACTTCATTTCTCAACCTCATGCATTGCCGCTTCTTGTTCGGAGAAGTTTAAAGCAAAATCTGTGCCCAATTGTGTGCAAGCTGAAGAAGGCCGGACGGTGTTTTCCCCTGTGACGGGCTGAGCCATGTGAACTGAGTTGTGTGTTGAAATCGGAACCGGAATCCCGCATACTGAAAGCGCGCTGCCGGCAGGTTGACAGGCGGGCAACACTTGCGATCCAGGACTGAAAGTGACAATTTTCGGCAAAAATTTAAATTTTTAAAGGGTATGGGAAAAGGAGCACAGCGACATGGCCAAAGTCCTGAGGGACACCCGATCCTATCGCGGCATGCTGCAGTCGGACGACGGACAGATTCTGAAAATTTTGTCGCAGGACAAGAACAGCATCACCTTTGAAACCGCGTTTGGTTTGTCCCCTCACATGATCGATCGGCTCAAGATGCAGCCCGAGCATATTGTTTTCAGCGAGCGGTCCCGGATAGCCCGGCTGGGCGTGCAAATTACCTGTGAACTGCCATCCATCGAGCGCCTGGACGGCGACCTGTTGATCCTCACGCAAACCGCATCGGCGGTCATTCCCGGCTATCCGGGATTGGATCAACTGCGGGCCTTTTTTGATGAAGGTCTGCCGATCGGCCGGCTGGTTTTTTGCGATCCCGATGCCTTGCTCTCTTCGGAGCAGGTGATGGCCGCCATCGAGCGGTCCGACTTGAAGCTGCCGGCCTCTACGGCCATATCCAGCGACGGCAGTATCGTCATCGCCCCACACCGCGTCATTTGCACGTTGCGACAAGATATCAGTGAAGAGACGTTCGGGCGCATCTTGCTGCGCGAGGACGGCCGTGAAATGCTCAACCGCTACCAGATCCCCAAGAGCGTATCCCACCTCATCATACCGCCGGGGGAGGGCGTGATCACCACCTGTTCCATGTACCTGAACGAACACTACGTGGTGCTGCAAAGCGGATTCTCTCTGGGACGCAATCTTCCGGCGACCGTCCTTGACCCTATCAAAACCCGCGGTATCCGCATCTATCTTGAAATCATCAACGGCACCCGGCACACGATCGTCAACCCGCTGATCAGCGCGCGTGTGTACGGCGCGCCCAAGGAAAAAACCGTCGAAAGACGCAAAACTTCGGCCCGCAACCACTCCCGTTATGCGCTCAGCGAACTCAAGACGGTGCAGCAGCGGTTGCAGGCGGACCGCCGACGCACATGCCATTTCATCGATCGCAGCCTGGCTTTGATCAACCCTTCCAAAGGGATCAAGAATGCGCAAATTTACGTAAACGGGCCCCAACAGGAATGCAACCGCTCTTCAGCGCAATGCTCCACGGCCCGCGAAGATTTTTCCTCGCGCAGCCTGTGCCCCCATGAGTACGCCACCGCCCGCCTGCATGACAGTGCCCGCAAGGAGCAGGGAGTCCTGGCACTGAAGTATTTTCCCAATCTGGTCGAGCACCGCGATATCATCAACATGGTGGCCGAGAATAAAATAAAAGCCATTTACTTCTATGAAGCCTCCTGCGAGCACGGCCCCTTTCTGTCCCAGGAGGACCATTCGCGGTTGCAGGAGTATCACGCCTTCGGTGTGGACGTATACTGGGTGTGCAATTTGAATCAGCGCTTGATGGTTCACACCATGCGCGACGGTAAAGGCTATTTTGTGGCCGTCGAACGCCTGGCCGATTTTCACAAATCGATGCTTTTTGCTTTCTATGGATCGACCTTGCCCTTGTCCGAAGCCGGCGTAGACCGGCTTGGCCGCTTGATGGACTCCCTTGTATCGTTCTGGGGCCGCAATATCGGTATCGTCACAGGCGGCGGCAGCGGGGTAATGGAAGTGGCCAATACGCTGGCCCGCCAGCGCGGTATTCTGTCCGGGGCCAATTTTCTGGAGATCACCGATCAGAGCATGACCACGGATGTGGATTTTTGCCAGGTGTTTCAGGCCACCTGCCGCCACAGCCGGCAAAAGTGGTTCGAAATCGCTTCTTTCCCCATCTTCAATGTGGGCGGCCTGGGCTCCTTGGAGGAATTGGGCATCACCTTGTGCAACATGAAACTGTCCATCATGGAAAGGGTCCCGATCATCTTGTTTGACACCGAGGGGGAAAAGGATTTCTGGATAGGCATGCGCCGGCAGATATCCGAAATGGTACGGTTCCATCGCGCGCCGGCCTGGGTCGAAGAGTATCTGGTGATCACGGACAACCCCGAGGCGGTGACCGATGCCTACCGCAAACAGCTGCACCTCTTCTAGGTTTGGCCGTTTTCGGCTGTCCGGTGCGCCTGAGGAAACGCCGAACGTGGCGGGCCAACCAGCCACCGCATACAAGGAGTATGGTTGCATGCAAAAGAGCAAACCCCAACTGAGCGATGCGCAGGGTCGGGTCCTTCTTAAGCTGGCCCGGGCGGCGTTGAATGAAAAATTCGGGATAACGGCGGCCTCCGATCCGCCAGGGGATCTCCCCACCGATGTGAACGATCCAGCCCTGCAAGCCTGCAGCGGTATTTTTGTGACGCTTAAGATCGGCGCATGCCTGCGCGGCTGCATCGGCAGCCTGGTGGGAGGGGAACCCCTGTTTCAAGGAGTCCGCACCTATGCAAAACACGCCGCCTTCAGCGATCCGCGCTTCAAACCCCTGACCCAGGCGGAATTGCAGAAGGTTAGAATTGAAGTCAGTGTTCTGACCCCACCGCGAGCCCTGTCGTTCGATGGGGCCGATGATCTTTTGGCCAAACTGCGGCCCGGTGTGGACGGCGTTACCCTGCGTAAGGACTATTGCAGCGCCACTTTTTTGCCCCAGGTATGGGAACAGCTGCCCCAACCCGAGGATTTCCTGTGCCAACTGTGCCTGAAAGCGGGGCTGGCACCCGATGCCTGGCGGACAGGGCAGCTGGGCGTTGAAACCTACCAAGTGCAGCATTTTGAGGAATAGGGGAATCGGTCGTGCGCTAGGAGCTGGTTTATTGAGCCACATTTTTCATTCTGAGGTTGGGACAGCCGGTGGAAGCGGTCACGTGCCGGGATGCCGTCTTGATGGCGGATTGCTTTGGGGCAAAAGCCTTCGGAAGAGGAAGCAATCCGGCGCACCACCAATGGGCGTTGGCAGTGCGCCGGACGTCATGAAGGGGTGGAAGCTAAGTTGGACGGGATGCCTCCGAGAATGGAGCCCATTTGCCGTCCCCGGCGGGTTGAACCGGATCTATGGCTTGCTTCAGGGGCGAAACGCAAGCGCTCACCCGGCGTAGGGGCTATCGGTCACCTGCCCGCATGCGGTCTGGATTCTTATTAAAGCCAAACCGCTCGTGGCAGCGTTTGTTTGCACGCTCGTAGCGGACAGGTGCAATTACCCTGCCTGTGACAGCAGCAAGGCCTATGCCAATTGACATATCGCCGCATTGACGGGGGATTGCACGTCATGCGCGGATGGAAATGGTTCAGCAGGTACGGAATTGAAGCAGTTCAATTACCAAAATTGCACACTATGGCCGCTTGGCCGCTAGAACCTAACGAAAGATGCTTCGCGATGCACTTGTTGGAAAAAGATACGGCCGTCCGGCGGTTGGCGGAATCATCCGGTTACTTCGCCCCGATCTCTGCCAATTGGTCCATCAATGATCTTCCCAACGGCGGTTATTTGATGGCCGTCTTGGCCAGAACCATGCTGCATGAAGCCACCAAAAAAAAGATCGCCATTATGACGGCCAGCTTTATTGCCCGCGGCGCACCGGGAGACGCCCATGTTCTTTTGGAGAAGGTTGCCGCCTCTGCGCAGTTCGAACGCTTCGAAGCGCGCCTGGTCCAGAACAACGCCGAGAAGATCAGGGCTTTGGGCACATTCGTGGACGAGGAGATGGATTGCGCCTTCAATCGGTATGAATCCGCTGCGCCCGAGGTCGCGGCGCTCTCCCAATGCATCCCGATTCCGCCGATGCCCACCTTGGCGCTTTACGATCAAGTGGATGTCCGCCTGGACCCGGCCTGCGCAGGATGGATGCACAACCGGCTGGCGGATCGATCGGAATTCAAAGGCTGGATCAAATTTAGAGATGAACGGCCCCACGATGCGGTTTCGCTGCTGGTCGCGGCCGACGCATTTCCTCCGCCGGTGTATGCCAGTCAGAGCATTTCCGCCTGGGTGCCCACCATCGAATTGTCCGTCAACATCCGCAAGCTTCCCGGAAGCCTTTGGCTCAAATGCGTTTTTCGCACCCGCTTTGTGACTTGCGGCCTTCTGGAAGAAGATGGTGAGATATGGGATGAAGCCGGTGAACTGATCGCCTTGTCACGGCAGATTGCCCAATACCGGCCTTTTGGATCTTCAAAGCGTTGAATCTTTACAGGCCGAATCCTAAAATCCGCAAATCATGACCGTACCTCGTCCACTCCTCCAATTGTTGTTGGGTAAGGAGGTGCTTGGCTCAGGTGGCATGAGGCTTCAACGGCAATTGCGCATCAAACGACCGGGCAACAATGCGGCATCCGCGGATAACCTATTTTTTCTGCGCGGTGGTCTCCGGGAGGCGTGTGACGTAAACACCGCTGTCCAGAAGAATGTGCCATAATTTTCGAAAAGTAGCATAGTCATGCCCCCCTGCAATGGCGTTTACGCGTTCGGAGGGCAGGATCTGGGCGAGCAGTTGCTGGCCTTTTACATAGGGGTCATCGGTGCCGTAGCTTAGGTAAATGTTGGCGTCCCGGTTGTCCGCGATTTCATCCTTGAGCCAGTGCCACAGCATGCGCTGCCAGTCGTCTTCGGGATCATATTCACCCGGTTCCCATTGCCGCAAACCGCCGGCCTCGGCAATTTCATCCTCGACCCAGCCGAATCCGAGAAATGGTGAGATCAGGTAAATGCCCTGGATATCTTCCGGGTGTTCTTGCATGTAAAGGAGTGCACCAAGACCTCCCATGGAAAAACCGATCAACCAGATTTCCTTGTATCCCGCGGATTTGGCAGGGTCGATCACATCGGCCTTCAGGCGTGAGTTGAGTGTTCGTCCCATATAGTATCCCCAATGGGCGTTGGGCGCGATCATATCGTAGGGCATGCGGCGGTTGCGGATATCTTCCACCAATCCTTCTTTTTCAAAGCTTCTATGGCTGCCGCCCATTCCCCGCATAAAGACGATCAGGCGCTTATGTTGAAGCACTGTTTCGCCGCTCGGATAGGTCAAAACCTCCAACGGGGTTTTGCCCAAGAGGGCGCACCCGGAGAATAGAAGGGAATAAAGGGCCGCCCAGACGAATGGAAATGTGGTTGTACGTCGCATCGCTTGTCCTTGGTTGCTGAATTTTCGTACTCCTCCGGCCGCGGGCTGACGGCTACAAGCCGGTCCGGCAGATCCTCAAACTGGCCGGTGCATTCATTCTGAAGAGCGGTACTGAATTTGGTGCTGATTTGTTCCGGGATTGGAATCACAGATGGTGATACCGTCATTGGTATCGGGAACGCAGGTGTATTGCGAACTTGAACTGTGCTGGTTCGCGAGGAGCAGTTTGGCTAAATTAAGCACCCGGCTCCAAGCGTCAAGTGACTGGTCCCTCGACCCGTTTGCCTGGTCCGGTCCGCATCGGCAAAGGGTTTGATACATCGGACGGTATTGGGATGCTGCCACAGGAACATGGCCACAGGCCCGATCGGGCAAACTGAACCGCCGTTTACTATGCGCATATCGTTCTTATTGTTTGATTTTCATTATAAGCAGGAGAACAGCATGAGGAAATTGGCTTCCGATCATCTTCGCCAGTGGCTGCCCGAATTGTACGGTCCGGCCGATGCCCCAAAAAAGCCCGGCGGGATGTGTTCGCCGGGGTCGGGTTGCGACCCGGCCCGGGATGCCTCCGCGATGGATATCGTGCGGATCTTAACGGATGCGGGCCGGACATCCAGCGGGGAGAAAGCGCCGTCCGGGAAAATTGCCAGCGGCGGCGAAGAAACCGATCAGAACGATTCGGATGAGGGGCAATAAAGACAACTGCGGCGGCCTTCGCCACTTCAGCTTCGATTCTTGGTAAACCGCGGACCGGCCGATGCCTTGAATTTAAGATAGCCGTCCATGACACGCTGCGGATCGATGTTAAGGATTTGCGCGTAGGATTTAAGGAAAGCCCGCAAAAAAACATCGGCAGGCATGTTTGCAAATTGTTCCTCTTCGATCATTTTCAAGACCGAGACAGAGATCCGGGTGGCCTCGAAAATTTCACCCAGATCGATTTCGAACACTTCACGCAGCTGTTTGAGGTCCTTTCCCGAAATCATATCCTTGTTCACAACACCCTCCGCCAGGGCTTTGATGCCTTCCTCCTGTGATTTTTTCTTGACCCAGGTGGCAAGATCCCGGTGCTTGACCGGTCCCGGCCGATCGGCGGGTGTTAACGGCGCCTGGCGCGGACCGGACGCCAACGCGGCTGCATCGATCTGGCCTGAATCGATCAGCACCCGGTTATAGGCGCTGCGTTTGTCTTCATCGATCAGCGTGTGAAACGCCTCGTCAACGGATTGCAGCACATCGGCGCGTTCCTCCTCCGAAAAAAGCGAATAGGTCACCAGGGAATCTTTGTCGTAGATCTCGAGGGCTTCGCTGTAGGCGCGCTGGATGGCAGCGGCATCGGCATTGGCCGGAATTTTCAGGATCTCGTAATAGTTGAGGCTTTTGAATGTTTTCATGGCACCTCGCACAAGCGTTGGGAAACGGATTTTTTCTGGTTCAATTGCCCGGCGATCGCCGCAAGGTCGGCCGAAGCGGCCGCATCCGGATATTGCACAGTGAAAAGCGTTTTGCTCACGATCGAATCTGAAACGCGCTCATCGTAAGCAATATTGCCCAGGAAGTGAAACTGGGAAGAAAAATGCCGGTTGCACACGTTTTTCATCTTTTCGCCCAGTAGAGGGTCCCCATTTTTGCGAACCTGATTCAGGACGAACTTGAACTGAAACCGGCTGATGCTCTCCCGCAGAAGCATTTCCCTGCCGGGATCGTAACGCACGACGATGTCGAAAATCTCGGCAGCCCCGAGCTGCTGCTGGGCGGCATCCACGACGGCATCCTTGACCTTTGGATGAAAGGCGTGCTGTTTGATGATCAGCTTGATTTTTCGTAAATAGGCCGCCTTGATGAAGCGGAAAGCGTTTTCAATCGAGGTCGGTTCGGGCGCACACACAATGATGCCTTTTTCAGCGGTCAGATAAAAATCCAGAGTATTGAAATGGGTGCCGGCGCCGATGTCGAGCAGGACGTAGTCGAAGGGCAGCCTCCTGATGGCATTGATCAATTTTGCTTTCTGGGCATGCCATAGATTGGCGATGTCGATGGGACAATGCACTGAACTGATGAAGGCCAGGTTGGAGATCTGCGTGGGAACGGCCGCAAGTTCCAGCGAATTGATGTTCTTGTTCAAAAAGCTGTTGATGCCGTCCCTGGGGGTTCGAATTCCGAGGAAGGTATGCAGGTTGGATCCGCCCAGATCCAGATCCAGCAGTACCACCCGGCGGCCGCGCCGTGCCAGCAAGGCCGCCAAATTGGCGGAGATAAAGCTTTTGCCCACACCTCCTTTACCGCCGCCGATGGGAAGAATTTCAGCCATAGCAAATCACTATCGGCCTTAAGCATAGACATGGAATCTGTGGCGATGACGCGCTTCCATTTTTATAATGGTCGTATCACGGCCCGTTTGCCGGCATCATAGTATGAACCGCTGTGGTTGTAAAGTTGGCCGCTTGTTTGTTTGTCCGGGCATATCCGGCAGCCATTCCAACTGAACCTTTTTCATGAACCCGGCATCCCGGGACTTATCTTGCAGAAACTGCGCCAAATCCCCCCCGCCCCCCTTTTTCAAAGGGGGGAGCTTAAGGACCACCTTTTGCTAAGGGGGAGTTGAAAAAACAGACTTTGCAGAGGGGCTGTGAAAACTCCCTTCCAAACAAGGAGCCGAACCAACAACCCAACAAACTCAAGCAACCCAACCAACCCAATAAACCCAACCAACCCAACCAACCCAACCAACCCAACAAACCCAATAACCCTGCTATGCGTAATCTTCGTGCGCTTTCCGCATCAGCCGTCCAATCGGCAGGCCCTGCGGGCAGCGGGCCTCGGCCGCGCTGAAATCGATGCTGGCCAGCTGCTCGCGGATTTTTGCGGGAAGGGCCGTAAAATGTTGTCTGGCCCAGTCGGTGCGGCCGTAAGATCGGCCGTACATGTGATAACGCATGATGTCACTGATGGGGACCCCGGCTGCAGTCTCGCATTTCCCGCAACCGATGCAGTATTGATCGGCGCTGGCGCAGGCATATTCCTGCAGCAGGCCAACCTCCTTGGCACCGAGCGGCATGGGATCGACCGCCGCCTCGACATTGGCCTTGAGCAGCCGCATGCTGTCCATCTGCGAGCAGATGCTGGCAATGTGCGGATTCTGCCAGACCGCTTTGAGCCTGGCCTGCTCTTCGGTCCATCCCTTTTGCTTGAGTTGCTCCGCCAATTCCCTGGCGCTGCGATCGGATTTGCTCCAGTCGAACCATGAGCCCCCGGCCTGCGTTTTCATGGCCGTAAGGCCGATGCCCGCCTGAACGCAGGCCGCCACGGCGGACTGCATCTCCGCACTGTGCATGTTGCGGAAATTATAGGTCATCATGATGCCGTCGATCCAGTCCAGCTTGGCGGCCTCTTTGAGCAACTGCGCCATATTGCGGTGCGCGCTGAAGCCGAACAGGCGGATCTGGTTGTCCGCCTTGGCCTTTTCGGCCCAGCGCCTTATATTGTCGTCCAACTCTTCGATACGGCTCACCGCGTGAATGAAGTAAAGGTCGATGGTGGAGGTGTGCATGCGTTCCAGGGAGCGGTTCAGCAGTCGGCTGATGCCTTCGGGGTTACGCTCATCCGACTTGGTGACCAGGAAGATCTTTTCGCGGTCCTGCGGGTATCTGGCAAAATATTTGCCGATGCCCGCTTCGCTGCCGCTGTGGTAGCAATCGGCTGTATCCCAATAGGTGACCCCCCATTGAATCGCCTGGCGCAGCATGAGCTGGTTGGCGGCGATATCGAACATGCCGCCCAGCGCCAGCATGGATACCTGCCGTCCGCTTTTCCCGAAAGGTCGCGCGGGTACTTGGCCTTCAAGCTTCCGGGGAGCCGGCCGGGATTCGGCGGGTAAGCTTGCCGCCGCCTGGGCCGCCAGAAGCGAACCCAC
>QZKV01000022.1 GCA_003599575.1 Desulfobacteraceae bacterium
ATGAATTTTCCCCAGGCCATCCGCATCATACAGGATGCCAAGGCCCATCGCCCCGGCCTCATCACCATGATGGGCGGTCCGCATGTCTCCTTTGATGTGGAGAACACCCTGGCACGCTATCCCGAGCTGGACCTGATCGTCATCGGCGAGGGCGAAGCGACGCTCAAAGAGCTGATACCGGCGCTCCCTGACCGGCAGGTCTGGAAATCCATTGCCGGCATCGCCTTCCGGGAAAACGGCGCCACGGTCACCACCGCGAACCGGGCGCTCATCGCCGACCTGGACACCCTGCCCCTTCCGGCGCGCCACCTGCTGCCCATCTCGCGCTACCTGGCCCTGGGATTTCCGGTGAGCATCATTACCAGCCGCGGCTGTCCCAACAAATGCATCTTCTGCCTGGGCCGGCGCATGGTCGGGCACAAACCGCGCTTCCGCAGTCCCAAACAGGTGGTGGACGAAATCGAGCAGATTCTGGCCTATGGCTTCACCTGGATCAACATTGCCGACGACCTTTTCACGGCCAGCAAAAAACGGGTGCTGGCCTTTTGCGACGAGATCACGCGCCGGGGCGTCAAGTTCATCTGGAGCGCCTTTGCCCGGGTCAACACGGTCGATTTCGAGATGCTCGCCGCTATGAAGGCCGCCGGCTGCGACAGCATCGGCTTCGGCGTGGAGTCGGGCAATCAGCAGATCCTGCAAACCGCCAACAAGGGCATCACCCTGGCGCAGATCCGCAATGCCGTGGCCTTAAGCAAAGCCGCCGGCCTGAGGGTGCACGCTTCGTTCATCGTGGGCCTGCCGGGAGAAAGCCACGCAACACTGGCCGAGACTCAGCGTTTCGCTGAATCATTGGACGTGGAGTATGGCTATCACCTGCTGGCGCCTTTTCCCGGCACGACCTTGCGCGAAGAGATCAAGCGTTACGACCTGGAAATCCTCACCGACGACTGGAGCCGTTACGATGCCAACCAGGCCATCGTGAGCTACGCGCACCTCTCACCCCAGGAGATGGACGCCTTCGTGGACACCCTTTACCGGAAGCACCAAGCCAAGAACGCGGCGGCCGAAAAACGCTACCTCGCAGGCAATTGCCCACCCGAAGAGTTCATGATGTTCGAAGGCTGGCACCGCATGAAATTGGTATTCGAGCTGTTCTCCAAGGACATTATCGAAGCCCTGGGGATACTGCCGGTCAATGGTTCCGACCCCGCCGCGCCCCTGGCGACCGCTGTCAAGCGCACCACCGGCTTGAATGCGGACCTGGTCCGGCGGTCCCTGCAAAGCTTCATTCAGGCGGGATATCTTAAATCAAGGCCGGTCAAAGAAGGCCTGCAATGGTTCTGGACATACAACAAGCAATTGGATCGGGCGCCGGCGGTTTGACAAGCGGTCAAGAGGCGGGATGCCCTTTATCCCGACAGGCCGTTCTGTGCAAGACCGGATCGCCCTTTTTTCAAATGCTTCTGCATTGGACGGCACACAGGCAACCCCACCCAGCCCCCACTCTTCCCGATCGGTGTAAACTTTCGAAAACCGACATTGATCGAAGATCCATCGTCAACAGCTGGAATACGGAGATTCGCGCCACGGTCCATTTACGCATTTCCACCCGCCCAACGGGAATTCGAATAGAAGGGCAGCGGGAATTCGAGCGTGGATCTCATAGGCATTCATTCACATATGGGCTGTTACCTCTTTTACATAAGCGCCAAAAACCTGATCAATACAAATGATATTCCATAGTTAGATTGTTGCTGAACGACAGCCTGCGAAAAAAGGATGGTAATCATCTACACACTTTTGTTTTTGCGAAGCGTCTGATTCGATTTCGGCGCCGCCAACAAGTAAAATGGCAATTGCTCCTTTAGAAGATGGAATATGGCCGCCGGACACGAACTTTTCTAAATTTCCGATCATGAAAACAACTGAACGAAGAAGTATAAAAGCCATGGCATGCCTCGTGCTTGAGTGCTCCTGCGGGGTAGGAGCCTGAATACAATATGAAGCCCAGACCAAAGATCGATAAAACGCCTTCCAGGCATTTCATCATTTCCATGTTCAAATACCGTACAGAGACAATCGCCGGCAAAGCCGACAGGTGGGGATATTTCCGCCTCCCCTGGCAGGTTCCTCCAAGATTGTTGCTGATCAGATGGCTCACGTGTTTTCTGGCGGCCCTCTCCGGTCTCCTGTTTCTGGCGTGTCTCTCCGAAGAGATGCGAACCTCGCTTTTTCAGTCAAAGCTGCTTGCACCGATCGCTACAAAAATAACCTACCGAATCGCCAAGGGACCCAGCAGCAGGCCTGTCCAGGCGCCTGCCGGACCCTACGATCAGCGGCTTGGATATACCAGGCTGCCCGAGTTTTCTGCTCGGCTTCAAGCGCAGGCCTACACCATTTATGCGCAGGCCGAGGTTTCCGACGAAATGCACCAAGTGGTGCAGAAAGGAATTTTCCCGATCTTCAAGGAAAAGAGTGCGGCAGGCTTGGACATCCGCGACAGATCCGGCCAGACGGTGTTTGCATTTTCTTCTCCTAAACGGATTTTCCACGCTTACGACGAAATACCTCCGCTCATTGTGGAAATACTCCTTTTTATAGAAGACCGGAAGCTGCTCGACTCCAGCGCGCCGTTTATGAATCCGGCCGTAAACTGGACCCGCGTGGCAAAAGCCTTCACCGAAAAGGCATCCGAGTTCATCATGCCGGGAAGGCCTGTTTCCGGAGGCAGTACGCTGGCGACCCAAATAGAGAAATTCAGGCATAGCGAAGATGGCCGAACGCATTCCATGCAGGAGAAATCGCGCCAGGTTTTATCAGCTTCTCTGCGGTCCTACCAGGAGGGAGGGGAAACCTTGCCGGTTCGCCGGCGCATTATTTTGGACTATATCAACAGTGTGCCTCTGGCGGCCTTTCCGGGGTACGGAGAAGTCTCCGGATTGGGCGACGGCCTGTGGGTTTGGTACGGGGTCGAGTTGAATCAGGTGGTGGATGCGCTTAAGAATGACGTCGCTTCCGAAATGCTGTCGCTGGATGAAAAAGCCTTGCGCTTGAAGCAGGTATTGAGCTTGTTCCTGGCCCACAAAAAGCCCACTTTTTTTCTGAACGGAGGAAAAAGCGAACTCGACGGCCGGTGCAAAGCATTTCTGAAACTTCTGGCGAGCGAGAATATAATCACAGCTGAACTCGCCGGCGCCGCCGAAAAGATACCGCTTGCTTTCCGCGACACTCCGGTGCCTTACCCAGTCGCCACCTGGGTGGATCGAAAAGCCTCCAACCCTGTGCGCCTCAAGTTGAATGCCCTGCTGGGAAACGAGCGCCTGTACGATCTCGACCGCCTGGATCTGCTCGCCAAAAGCAGCCTGGATGTATCCGCTCAGAAGCGCACCACCGAAATCCTGACCAAGCTCAAAGATCCGAAATTTGTGGCCGGTCAGGGTCTGCAACAAGCCAGGCTCCTGGAGTCAGGCGATCCGGCCAATGTGGTGTATGCTTTTACGCTTTACGAAAGAACCGCCGAGGGCAACATGCTGCGGGTTCAGACGGATAGTTCGGACCAGATGCTCAACTTCAACGAAGGGGTCATGCTGGACCTGGGTTCCTCCGCCAAACTCAGGACCCTCATTTCCTATCTGGAGATCATAACCGACTTATACCATCAATACAGCTTATCAAATACCCACGATCTAGGGCAGATCAGAACCGCTCCCCAGGATGAACTCCGCCGCTGGGCCGTTGCTTACTTGATAAAAAATCGCAGCTGCACCCTGGAGGCGATGCTGGGTGCATCCCTGGAACGCAAATACTCGGGCAATCCCTGGGAAAAATTCTTCACCGGAGGCGGCCTGCACACTTTCCAGAATTTCGATAAGAGAGACGACCAGAGAATCATATCCGTTCGCGAAGGGTTGTTGCATTCCGTCAACCTGGTGTTCATTCGACTGATGCGGGATGTGGTCCGGTATCATATGTACAACAACACGGGTCTTGTTCCGGGGGGTGAGGTACTCAATGATCCCAACCAACGCAACACGGTCCTGGCCAAGTTCGCGGATTACGAAGGCGCAACGTATCTGAGAAAGTTCTACAACCAGTACAAGAACAAGTCCCAAGACGATGTGCTTGGCACATTGTTCCAATCCATCCGCCCTGTTCCGCGGCGGATTGCCGCGGCTTACCGCTACCTCTTTCCTGAAAAAGATCTGGACGCATTTGAGCGCTTCATGAAGGAGCAAATGCCCAAAGCTTCCCTGACACGGGCCTCCCTTGAAAAGATGTACAACGGTGTCTTGAAGGGGTCGCTGTCCATCAGTGATGCAGGATTTACCGCGGGCGTCCATCCATTGGAACTTTGGATAGCCGGTTACATGCAAAAATATCCGATCGCCGCCTGGCAGGAGATCAGGGAGCAGGCCCGGCCTTTCTTCCTCGAATCCTATGCATGGCTTTTCCGGACCGCAAACAAATCCGCCCAGGAAAGAAGCATCGGCGTGATACTGGAGAGAGAAGCCTTCAAGGAGATCCATTCCCGCTGGAAACGGCTGGGCTACTCCTTTGACACCCTGGTGCCATCCTACGCGACCTCCATCGGTTCATCCGGAGACAGCCCCGCAGCGCTTGCAAGCCTGATGGGAATCCTCCTCAACGACGGCATACGCCGGCCGTCGCACCTCATAGAAGAGATTCGCCTGGGCGCGGAAACGCCTTACGAAACCCAATTCCGCCTTGAACCGCCCGCGGGAGAACGGGTGATTGCACCGGAAATCGCACAAGTAGTAAAAGAAACGCTCTACGATGTCGTCCGGGTCGGAACCGCCGTGCGCCTGAATCGGGCCTTCGTAAGAGAAGACGGGACGGAAATAACAATTGGCGGAAAAACCGGCACCGGCGACCACCGCTATAAAACCTTCGACAGCAGCGGCAAGATGATCGGCTCCAAAGCGATGCATCGCACGGCCACCTTCACCTTTATCTTCGGAGACCGCTTCTTCGGCGACATCTCCGCCTATGTCCTGGGACCGGCTTCGGACGACTACCGTTTTACCAGTTCACTTCCGCTGGCCGTTCTAAAGCTGCTTTCTCCCATTCTGGTCGATCTGGAAAGCAGGCAGCCGGACGCTGACGCGTATTCAGTGCTGTCCAGTCTTTAGAGGGGGACGCCCTTTATATTTCTATATTCACCATAACCCCAGCATTTTAGTTAGAGGGGGACGCCCTAGTTAGAGGGGGACGCCCTTTATATTTTTATATTCACCATAACCACAGCATTTTGTGTTTTCCAGACCGAAAAAATTAATGTAGATACATAAAGGGGGACTCCTTCAAGTTAAATATAGAAATATAAAGGGCGTCCCCGGCCCGCGCCAGCTCCAGGTTGGCAAAAACGGAAACTCAAACGGGAGGATGAAATGGTCACCATAAAGAAAAAGGTGGGGCCGGTGGGGCAATTCATCGGTGCAATTGTTTTTGTCGTGGCAGGGCTGGGGGTGATTTATTTATTGGGATCGGACACTTCTTTGATCTGCAACCGGGGTGAAAATCGGTGTGTAATACAGGAAAAAAATATCTTCAAGGGCACTCAAATCACCACTGCCATGAATTTGAACGACATCCAAGGCGCCGAAGTCGCGGAAGGAAAGGATTCCAAGGGAAATCCCATCTATCATATGATGCTTGCGACCAATCAAATCAGGCTGCACTTTTCTTCCGGCAAATATGCTTCCTGCAATAAAACCGCCTCCAGAATCAACCAGTATCTTCAATCCACCGAAAACGACCTCAAAGTTACGGACTCGGGCACCGTCCCGAGAGTATTCGGGTTTGTGTTCGCAGGCGCCGGCTTCTTCCTGCTGCTGCACTCCCTTTCCAAGCTGCTCAAACTGTTGCTGAAACTGGCCTTTGTTCTAGTACAAAGGTAGTTATTGGGGGACGTAGCTATTGGGGGACGCCCTTTATATTTTTATATTCAACATAACAAAAGCACTTTATGTTTTCCAAAGCCAAAGAAAAGTAATTAGAAACATAAGAGGCGACACCTTCAATGTTGAATATAAAAATATAAAGGGCGTCCCCTATCTCGTCCCCCGGTTCATTTCGATGCGTACTCAGCGAAGCGGTACTCGCCCCGACAAAGTTCGGCATGAATTCGTTCTGACTGCCAAGATTTATTTTCTTTCGAGCACGAGTGCGAATACGCGTACAAGTACGATCATGGCCGGAATTTTGTATTTGCATGACTTGGGAAAACTCCTCGACCCTTATTTAATTGATAAAGTTGAGGTTTTACAGCTGCAGACGCATTGGGCTTGGCCTAAACTGAATACTAAACATGCCGATACATAAATGAGAGGTGAACCTGTTTTCTGAAAAATGCAAAGGCGGACTACATTTTATGGAAAAGCGATCGCCAGAAATCGAAACACGAACAAAAAAACGGCCATCCCCGAGACTATCAACGATATTCGCTGCTGTATTATTTGCCTTTTGTTTTCAAACTTATGACCTGGCGGCCGATGCGGACAGGCACGCGGCCAAACCTCCGCGCATTCTGCACATCATGAGCTTTCATCTGCCCTGGGAATGGAATGTGGAACAGCTCAATGGATTCAAACACGGGCTGAATCAGCCTGATGCGGAATTCAGGATTTTTCAAATGGATACCAAAAGGAACAACAGCCAGGAATGGATTCAAAGCGTGGGAATGCAGGCCCGGCAACTGATCGACACCTGGCAGCCGGACCTGATCTACACCAATGACGACCCGGCCCAGGCCTATGTGGCGCGGCATTATGTCAATCATTCCATTCCCTTTGTCTTCAGCGGAGTCAATGCCGCACCCGGCGAGTATGGATTCGCGGCCAGCGCCAATGTCACCGGAGTTCTGGAACATGAACACTTCGTGGCCACCATCACCCTGCTGCGCAGCCTGGTGCCGACCATCCGCAAGATTGCGGTCATCATCGATGATGAACCCACCTGGCCGGGAGTGGTCGCCCGCATGCAGGCCCAGCTGCCTCAGTTGTCGGGCATCGAACTCGCCCGCATCGAAACCGTGAAAACGTTCTCAACGTTCAAATCCTTGATGGCGGATCTCCAGGAAAAGGTGGATGCGGTCGCGATGCTGGGCATATTCACGTTCAAGGACGAAGCCGGCGCGAACGTGCCGTTTACCGAAGTGCTCCGGTGGACGGCCGAAAACAGCAAATTGCCGGATTTCAGTTTCTGGGACAGCCGTATTCCTTTCGGAACCTTGTGTGCCGTCGCCGTGTCCGGATACGCACAAGGCTTCGAAGCCGGTAAAATCGCCCGCGGCATCCTTTTCGACGGCCGTTCGCCATCCAGCTACCCTATGAAACCGACCATCAAGGGCAAGCCGGTCATCAGTCTCGCCCGGGCCAACCGCCTGGGCCTGCGCATTAGCACGGATATCCTGTTGACGGTGCAAGTGATCCAAAATTTCCAATGGGATGAATAGATGCCAGCCACCATCAGTTTAAAGATCATTGTCGTCACAATGGTTGTGCTTCTCTTGACGCTGATGGGCAGTGCCTTGGGCACGGGCATGCTGTTTTCCAAGGAATACGCGCGGGCCCTGGAATCCAGAGCCTTGGCGATCGGGCAGTCGCTGGAAAGCCAGCTTAACCGATTGCTGAATTTGAATATTCCCCTGCAGGATCTTTCGGGTTTCGAAAACCAGTGCAAAGCGGTGGTGGATCGATTCGAAGGCATATCTTACGCCATGGTGGTGGAACCCGAGGGACGCATTCTGTTTCACAGCACCCCGGCCAAACACGGCCGGAGCCTTGACGTGCCGGTTGAGTTGAAGACGGCTTTGGGGGACAACCGGCCGTGGGTTCGGCGTGTCGGCCCCTTCTATGAAGCCATCATACCGATCTTCAACGGAATGGTGGATTATCAGGGAACCTTGCATATCGGGTTTCCGGTCGAGAGCATCAACGCAAAAATCAGAGGCTTGCTGATTTCTTCAAGCATCATTGGAATGATCATTGCCTTGTACTCCGTCCTGGTTCTTTTTCTTTCGCTGCAATCGATGGTCACGCGACCGTTGAAAAGCCTCATTGCACTGATGCAGGCCATCCGGGAGAAACGATCGGAGATCCAATCAAGCAAGATAATTACAAGAAAGGATGAAATCGGCCAGCTCACGGCCGTATTCGATGGACTGATGCAGGAACTGAACACCTCCCGCTCCGAAGTCGAGAAGCACGCCGGCCATCTGGAGACTTTGGTGACCCGGCGAACGGAACAGCTGCGGCATGCCAATCATGAATTGCTGGAGGAAGTCAAAGAACGGCATGAAGCGGAAAAGCGCTTCCGGGAACTGTTCGAGAATGCTCCGGTCATGTACGTGATCACCCAGAACCAGCCCGGTGGGCCTATCGTCACCAACTGCAATGGTTTATTCACCGCAACCATCGGTTATGAGCGCGACCAGATCATCGGCAGCAAACTGGGCAACTTCTATACCCATGAATCCCGAAAACAGATGCTGCTGGAAGGCGGGTACGAGAGAGCTCTGGAAGGGACTTTCATATCCGAAGAACGTCAGCTGCTCACGCGCGAGGGACGGGTGGTGGACACATTGCTTCAGGCCGTTCCTCAGAGCGACAGCAGCGGCAGAATCATCGGCACACGCGCGATGTTCCTGGATGTCACCGATCGCAGGAAGTCGGAATCGGAAAAAAAAGAATTGCTGGCCAGGCTTCAAAGGGCCGAAAAACTGGAGTCCCTCGGGGTTCTGGCCGGGGGCGTGGCGCACGACCTGAATAATATCCTCTCCGGGATCGTCAGCTACCCTGAGCTGCTGTTGATGCAGCTGCCCGATGACAGCCCATTGCGCAAACCGATGCTGACGATCCAAAAAGCAGGCGACAAGGCGGCTGAAATCGTCCAGGATTTATTGACCCTGGCCCGAAGAAGCGTCAGCACGCGCCAAGTCATCAACATCAACGACATCATCTTGGATTATCTGTCTTCACCCGAACACGCCAAATTGCTTTCCTTCCATCCGAACCTTTGCATCGACATCCATCTGGATCAGCAACTGCTGAATATTTCGGGCTCGCCGATACACATCCGGAAAACGATCATGAACCTGGTCTCCAATGCAGCCGAGGCCCAAACCGATGGCGGGCAGATCATCATTACAACCTACAATCACAATTTCGATTTGCCTCAAATGGGATATGAGCAGATCCGCGAAGGGGATTTCGTGGCCCTTGAGATATCCGACCAAGGCTGCGGAATCCCCAAAGAAGATCTGGAGCGCATCTTTGAGCCGTTCTACACCAAGAAAGTCATGGGGCGAAGCGGCACGGGCCTGGGCATGGCGGTGGTGTGGGGTACGGTTCAGGACCACCAAGGCTATATTGACGTCCGCAGCCAACCCGATGAGGGCACCACCGTAGTGATTTACTTTCCTGTCACGCGTATGCCCCGGACCCGCAATCAGGATGCCATTCCCGTCAGTCAATACACGGGAGACGGTCAAACGATTTTGATTGTCGATGATATCAAGGAGCAAAGAGAAATAGCCGCAAGCATTCTGCAAAGGTTGAACTATGCTTCCGCATCGGTCTCATCCGGCGAAGAGGCCATAGCCTATCTGCAATCTCATGCGGCGGACCTGATCCTGCTGGACATGATCATGGGGCAGGGAATGGATGGGCTGGAGACGTACAGGAAGATCCTGGAAATCAGACCGGGTCAGAAAGTCATCATTGCCAGCGGATACGCGGAAACCGAACGCGTGAAGCAACTCCAGAAGCTGGGTGCCGGCCAGTATATCAAAAAGCCTTACACGATTGAGGCCATCGGAATGGCCGTCAAAAATGAACTCGATTCGTCTTCCATACGAACCGGTGAGGTGCAGGGCTGACGTTGGGGGACGCCCTTTATATTTTTATATTCAACACGACAATAGCATCTTATGTTTCTCCAAGCCGAATATAGAAATATAAAGGGCGTCCCCTACCTTTTTCCTACCTTTTTAGCTCCTCTTTGATGGCCATTCCGATCCGTTCCAGCTTGAACGGCTTTGCAACAAACTGGCCTGCGCCCAGCTTCTGGACCTCCTTGACCTCGTCGGTTTCCGTGAATCCGCTGACAAGGACCGCCTTCTGATGAGGATGAATCTTTAGAATCCGCTCGTATGTTTCCCGACCGTTTATTCCCGGTGCCATGATCATATCGAGCACAAGCAGATCCACGGCATGGTGTTGTAAATAGTTGACGGCTTCCTCGCCGCTGGCGGCGGAGGTGGTTTTATATCCCAATGAATTGAGCAGCTGGCACGATATCTCCCTTTGGCTTGCGACATCGTCGACCACCAGGATGGTCTCTCCGTTTCCTTTGCATTCCTGGATGGATGCGCATTGGGTGTCACAAGAGACCTCATCCCTGGTGATGGGAAAATACAGGTCAAAGGTTGTGCCGTCAGGGCCGCTCTTGATATCGATGTAGCCATTGTGGTCCTGCATCACATTCCAGACCACGGCCAGTCCCAAACCGGTTCCGCTGCGTCCCATTGATTTTTTGGTGAAAAAGGGTTCGAATACCCGTTCAAGCTCATCCGGCGCGATTCCTGAACCATTGTCCGACACCGACAGCACCACATATTCATCCCGCTTGACCTCTTCATATCCGCGCAAGGGCTCATCCAAATAGCGGTTGGCGGTTGATATGGTAATGGTGCCGCTTCCTTCAATTGCTTCGGCTGCGTTCGCCACCAGATTCATGATCACTTTTCTGACATGCACAACGGAACCGTTGATGTTGAATACGCTCGGATCGAAATGGGTTTGGATGTCAACGAAGGGATTATACTGCCTGAGTTTAATGAACTCCGGAGACTTTAAATAATCATTGACCTGGTCGTTTAAATTCAGTGGCTTTCTCGTGGTGGCCACCCCTCTTGCAACCGTCAACAGATCCCCGACAATTGCGGCCGCCCTGTAGCCGGCCTGCTGCATCGTCTCGATCGGCTTGCGGAGTTCATTGTCTTCGGGCAGTTTCATTAAGATCAGGTCGGGCAAGCTTACAATGCCGGAGAGGACATTGTTCAGGTCGTGGGCCACGCCGCCGGCCAAAAGCCCAAGAGATTTCATTTTCTGAGCTCTTTGGAGTTGGCTTTCCAGTCGCATCCGTTCGGTGATATCCCTGATCGCGGCAATATGGACATCTCTTCCCTGGTACTTGAAAATGCTTGCCGTAATCTCGGTGGGGAAAACGGTTCCATCTCTTTTCTTGTGGTACCTTATGGGAACATAGTTACCGCGTGCCCGGGTCACTTTCCTGGTCGCTTCCGGCTCTGCTGAAAAATCAGTGTTTTTCATGCACAATATTTCTTCCCGGCTGTATCCATACAGCTCAACAAAAGCCTTGTTGACTTCGAGCATATTGCCGGTTTCAATTTCGATCAGCGCCAGCGCATCCGATTCCAGATCGAACAATATGCGGTATTTTTCCACACTCTCGCGCAGTGCGAGTTCAACTTGCTTGAGCGCGCTGATGTCCCTGATGATGGCCAGGTGGGAAACGGATTGCCCGGTTCCCACCGGACTTAAGGAAATTTCGCCATCAAATTCCCGGCCGTCTTTGCGGGCATGTTTCCAATAGAACCGCTGTGGCTTGCCCTCCAGCAGGACGGACTTCATTGAAATTGCTTTTTTTTTGGAACTGCTGCCATCCGGCTGAGTTGGAGGAGAAAATTTCCAAGGATATGAACCCACGATATCTTCTTCCGTATCGCATCCAAACATCATCAGGGTCTTTTTGTTACACTCCACAATCCGAAAATCTTCCAATATGCAGATGGCATCATTGGCCGCTTCGAAAAGGGTCCGATAGCGCGAATCGTTTTTGGACAGCATTTCACTGTTTGCCGCACGCGCGGATGCCAAGCTTTCCAGTTCTTTGATCCGTTGTTCCAATTGCTCATAGGTGGGCTTGCCGGTCATTGCAGACTATCCCCCGCTCGAATATGCATACCATCCAATTACTCTTATCGTTATCTTCCGGGCGACCCGGTAGAAAAGGCCTTAAAGTGCACCTCTATGATCCTGAAAGCCGGTTTCTCATAGAGTCTCTTTGTGCTTGCACCTGTTTACCACAGGGTCGCCGAAAACATCAATTCTTTAGCCGCAATTCAGGCTGAACCCATTCGGCGGCGGAGTCGAATCCGTTTGCCCTGAACCCCGTTCAGAGAGAACCGCAGCGGCATCATCATAGCGCTTGCGAACCTTCCGTCGCCCTGCTAAGGTTTTTCTGCGTTGTTTCAACGGAGTCCCGCCTAAGGGCGCAAGCTGAAAGGATGAGCACGGTGATCCTTTCAAGTTCCTCTCCAGATTCGGTACCCGATTGCACGGTGGTCTGTCATGCGTCCGGTCTTGTTCATGGTTCAGACCCAACCATCATTCCTTTCCCTTCTGATGACAACACAGGCCGGATCAGCGGCACCGGCCAAGGGTCGTCCCTGACAGGTGCAAAGTTGCGTAAGGCACGAGGAGGCGGAGATGAAATATGTGATTATCGGCAACGGCATTGCCGGAATCAATGCCATTGAAGCCATCCGCGAGCTGGACCAGGCGGGCGAGATCGTCCTGGTGGGCGATGAAACCACTTTGCCCTACAGCCGCCCCATGATCAGCTATGTGCTGGAAGGGTCGCAGCCGCTGGCCAAGCTGCCCATCCGGTCGGAACAATTCTACGACCAGATGATGGTGACCACCATTTTGGGACGGCGGGTTTCAGCGATCGATGTGGACCGCCGCCAGATCGTCCTGAACGGCGCCCGTTTGGATTTCGACCGCCTGCTGATCGCCTCCGGCGCCGATCCCCGTCCCCTGAAGGCCGCCAATACGTCCCTGGACAACATCTTTTACATGCGCACCCAGGCGCATGTGCGGCGCCAGGTGCAGGCGCTCGAGCGCGGCCCACGGAGGGCCGTGGTGCTGGGCGGCGGACTGGTGGGATTCAAAGCGGCCTATGCGCTGATGAAGCGCGGCTTGCAGGTCACCATGCTCATCACCTCGGGCTATCCATTGTCCATGCAGGTGGATGAAGCCGCCGGCAAGATGATCCTGGACCGCCTGCTGACCCACGGCCTCGACGTACGCGTCGGGGTCAGCGTGCAGGGCTTCGAAGGCAACGGTGCGGTGCGCGCCGCCATAACCGATACCGGGCAATCCATCCCCTGCGACATGGTGATCGTCGGCAAGGGCGTGTTGCCGGCCAGGGATTTTGTCCCCAGGAAGAGGATCGAGGTGGATCTGGGGGTAGTGGTGGACGACCATCTGCAAAGCAGCGCCCCGGGCATCTATGCGGCCGGCGACGTGGCCGAATCGATCGACATCGCCCGCCGGCAGCGCTGGGTCAACGCCATCTGGCCCGAGGCGGCCGTCCAGGGACGCACGGCCGGCTGCAACATGGCCGGACGGCCGGTGGCCTACCCGGGCAGCCTCAGCCGCAACGTGATGCGCATCTACGATCTGGATCTCATGACCCTGGGGTATGCCAATCCGCAAAAAGACGAAGCGGTTCAGGTCGTCCGCTCGGGCGGCCCGCGCCATGGATTCTACCGCAGCCTGGTTTTCAGAGACCGCCTGCTTGTGGGCGCCGTACTGGTCAACCGCATCGAACAGGGCGGCGTCTTGCGGGCCCTGATCGAAAACCGGGTGCCCATCGGCCTTTGCCCTGCGGAACTGCTGGCTCCCGGATTCAACTTCGCCCGATTACTTCCCGGCTGACCCATGCCGGTCCCTAAGTGTGAGCCTGATTAAAGGAGGTGCCATGAAGCAAGTCGTCGTCCATCCGCAAAGATGTGTGGGCTGCATGCAGTGCATGCTGGCCTGCGCTACGGCCCATTCACGCACGCAGCAGCTCGCCTCGGCGGTTGCCGAAACCCCCCAGCCCAAACCGCGCATCCACGTGGGCGCCGGGGTGTTCAACCAGGGATTCCCCAACCGCTGCCGGCACTGCGACCCGGCGCCCTGCCAGTCGGCCTGCCTGACCGGGGCCATCTACCGCCGCGAGGCGCGCGGCACGGTGCTGATCAATCCCGACCGCTGCATCAACTGCGCCTCGTGCGCCATGGCCTGCCCCTACGGGGTCATCCGCTTTCACGAAGATCCGGCCTCGCCGCCGGGGCGCGCCATCGCGGTCAAGTGCGACAACTGCAGCGCGCGTGTGGCCAAGGGGTTGATCCCGGCCTGCGTGGAAACCTGCAAGGCAGGCGCCCTGACCTATGAAGAGATCGCCGCGGCCATGAAGCGCAAGACCGATGCCGTGGCGCGCTCCGTTTGCGCCCGGGAACCGCAACCCAGCCTGCCGGCCGGCGTGGCCCTGCATCGCGCCATTCAACAATCCCAGCAGACGGCCGCCCGTCGCTGATGCCCAAAGGAGGAGAAGATGTTTGATCCCAAAGCCAATGTATCGGTCACCGAAGACGGCAACCGTCTCTATGCCCGCGCCCGACAGGAGAACATCGAGACCGTGTGGGAACGCCACCAGGCCCAGCAGCCCCAGTGCGGGTTCTGCGACATGGGCTTGAGCTGCCGCATCTGCATCATGGGCCCCTGCCGCATCGATCCTTTCGGCGAAGGCCCGCAAACCGGCGTGTGCGGCGCCGACGCCGATATCGTCGTGGCCCGCAACCTGTGCCGCATGATCGCGGCCGGCGCGGCCTCCCATTCGGACCACGGCCGCGACCTGGTGGAAGTATTGGCCAAGGTGGCCCGCGGCCAGGCGCCCGGCTACAAGATCCGCGACGAAGCCAAGTTAAAGCGCCTGGCTGCCGAATACGGCGTGGCCGTCGAAGGCAAAGAAGTACTGCAGATCGCAGGCGCGCTGGCCGATGCCATGATGGAAGACTACGGCATGCGGCGCAAGGCCGTCCAGCTGGTCGACCGGGCGCCCAAAAAACGCCGCGAGCTGTGGGAAAAAGTCGGCATCACGCCGCGCGGCATCGACCGCGAGACCTCCGAAATGATGCACCGCACCCACATGGGGGTGGACAACGGCTGGGTGAGCCTGCTGCTGCAGGGCATGCGCAACGCCTTGTCCGACGGCTGGGGCGGCTCCATGATCGCCACCGAAGTGTCGGACATCCTCTTCGGCGTGCCCACCCCGCGGGCCACCCAGGTCAACGCCGGGGTGCTCAAGGCCGACCAGGTCAACATCGCCGTGCACGGCCACAACCCCGTGGTCTCGGAAATGATCTCCAAGGCCTGCATGTCCAAGGAGCTGCTCGACCTGGCCAAGCAGAAAGGCGCCCAGGGCATCAACCTGGTGGGCCTGTGCTGCACCGGCAACGAAGTGCTCATGCGCCGCGGCATCGCCATGGCCGGCAACCACCTCATGACCGAACTGATCCTGACCACCGGCGCCGTGGACATGATGATCGTCGACTACCAGTGCATCATGCCCTCCCTGGCCAAGGTGGCCGCCTGCTACCACACCAAAATGATCAGCACCAGCGACAAGGCCCACTTCCCGGGCATGGAGCACCACGAGTTTCACCCCCACAATGCCGAAGAAAAAGCCATGGCCGTGGTGCGCGCGGCGGTGGAGAACTTCAGCAAACGGCGCGACGTCTACATCCCCGGCAAACCTCAGGCCGCAGTGGGCGGCTTTTCGGTCGAAGCCATTCTCGGCGCCCTGGGCGGAACCGCCGCGCCCCTGCTCGACGCCGTCAAAGCCGGCCGGATCCGCGGCGCCGTGGGCATCGTGGGTTGCAACAATCCCAAGATCCAACACGACCAGAACCACCGCGTGCTCACCCGGCGCCTGATCGAAAACGACATCCTGGTGGTCGACACCGGCTGCGTGGCCGTGGCCAACGCCAAGGCCGGCTTCAAGGTGCCCGAAGCCGCCGAGCTGGCCGGACCGGGCTTAAAAGCGATCTGCCAGGCCCTGAAGATCCCGCCGGTCCTGCACATGGGCTCCTGCGTGGACAACGTGCGCATCCTGGTGCTGCTCTCGGCCCTGGCCGACGCCCTGGGCGTGGACATCAGCGACCTGCCCGTGGCCGGCTCGGCCCCCGAGTGGTATTCGGAAAAAGCCGTCACCATCGGCGTCTACTTCGTCGCCTCGGGCGTGACCACCCATCTCGGCCCCATGCCGCCCATCGCCGGCAGCATGAACGTGGTCAACCTGCTCACCCAGGGCCTCAACGATGTGGTCGGGGCCACCTTTGCCGTGGAGCCGGATCCTGAGAAGGCGGCCCTGTTCATCCGGCGGCATATCGAAGCCAAGCGCAAGGCGCTGGGTCTGGATGCGCGGGAGGTGATGTAAAAAATCAGGCTGCCGATGGGGCCGATCTATCCATCTTCGGAGCGGGCCATCGGCAGCCCTTTCGATCCTGCCGCAAGCTATTGCTGCCTCTGGCGGCCAAAAACTGCTAAAAATCGAGCGGACTGCGGGCCTGCTTGAGCGTACGGCTTTGAATGGTGTGGGTATAAATCATGGTGGTTCTAACATCGCTGTGCCCCAGCAATTCCTGGATGGTCCGGATA
>QZKV01000017.1 GCA_003599575.1 Desulfobacteraceae bacterium
CTTTTCAACGCCTGGGCGGACGCCTTTTTATTCACCCGGATGTTCAATTCATCTGTGCCACCAATCGCGATCTGAAGCAATTGGTCAAGGCAGGCAAGTTCCGGGAGGATCTTTTATACCGTTTGGATCGGCTCAGCTTCGTCTTACCCGCCTTGAATCAACGCAAGGAGGATATTCCCCTGCTGAGCGGCTATTTCCTGCTGCGCTCCAAAATTCAGTACCAAGTCGATACGGTCATCAGCGAAGCCATGCTGGAAAGACTGAAAGCGCACGCCTGGCCCGGTAACGTCCGCGAACTGTGCAATGCTATCGTGAAATGGGTGCTGGACGCAAAACATGAAGCAGCCGTATGCGCGCTCGAGAGATCCGCCAGCCTGCCGGACAAGCTCAGGCTTTTCGAGGCCGTCCTTATTAACGAATGCCTGCAGCGCCATACCAACAAAAGCAAGGCCGCCCAAGCGCTTGGCATCCCGCTCAGCACCTTGCGCAGCAAGCTGAAAAAGATGGATCTGTGCGCCGCCATGGATCCGCAGCTGCTGGACCCTCCGGGGAACGGCGATGGTTTATCGTTCACCGAAAAGGTGAACATGTACGAGGCATCCCTTATCAACGAAAGCCTCAAACGCTGCGCTACGCAAAGTGAAGCGGCGCGCCTGCTCGGCATTCCGCTCAGCACCTTGCGCAGCAAACTAAAGAAATACGAACCCGACCGCATGTACGAGAACTGATACTGCGAAGCCGCATTCGGCCCTTTTTATTTTCTCCTGCCTGATCCTGAAGAATCCGCCGGATCTTCTGCCGTGCAGAGCTGCTTGGGAAAAGATATCCTTCCCGATCGCAAAGCGGCCGGTGTTGCATAAAAATTTCGCCAAAGCGCGCGGAAAAATTCTCTTGTTTGATCTCGAACGGCAATGATATAGCTGGAATCAAGTTAACAGCTCCACCTGAAAGGGCCGGGTGAATGAAAATCAAATCCATGATGGTACCGAATCCCATCACCGTCACCATGAAACACTCCGTCCAGCAAGCCATTGAGTTGATGAAGCTCAATTCCATTCGTCATCTTCCTGTCGTGGATCAGAAAAAGCAGCTGCAGGGTTTACTGACCCTCGCCGATCTGAAACAGGCTCTGATTCCCTCCATGCTGGGTGATTTTTCTCTGTCCGACATGATGATCAAAAATCCCATTACCGTATCGCCCGACGACGATGTCGAGATTGCCGCCCAGATCATTTACAAGCATAAAATAGGAGGATTGCCGGTTGTTCGGGGCCAGAACCTGGTGGGTATCATTACCGAATCGGATCTGTTGCGCGCCTTCATCGATATGATGGGAATACTATCGAGCAGTGCGCGCCTCGATGTAGTCACACGAGACGATCCCGGCAGTTTGAACCAGGCCATTCAGATCATCCACGATCACGGAGGAGATATCATCAACGTCGGAATGACCGCCCAACGAACGGCGAAGCGCACCTATTATTTTCGTTTGGCGCCTTGTGATACCCACCTTATCAAAAAAGCTCTGGAAGATGACGGATTTGTTGTGCAGGCGGTGATGGACTGATCCGATCCGGAGCAGGAACCCCAATTTTATCGACAACCCCGAAAAGCCAGTTGTGATCCACGGCGGTTCCCGGTGAATTACTGTAAAAGGGCTGTGTATAGGCGAAGCGAATCCAGCCTGGAGACGGAAACAAGGCTTTTTCCTCCGCTACCGCCCCCTCCGGATCTCCTTTAAACCGGAGTCGCTCCGCGGGATCTCAGAGTACCTTTTCATCGGCATTGGCATACGCAGCGCCATTGTTTTCATAAATGCCGCCCACAAAGAATTGCCGGTGCTTCCAGTGCTTCCATGAGAAGCTTGACAATTTCGCCGGTTTATGGGTATTTTTTTCCTTCCAGTGTTTTGCGCCTTGGCTTATCCGATCCAATGAGTGCCGGAGTAAACCACCTATTGTTCGGAAGCGGCGTTGATGGTGAATGATTTTCTTCACAAGAATCGGCTCGGCGTGTATGGTCTGGCTGCAATCTTCAGTTTGCTTCTGTGGACCGAATCGACCTGCGCCGCCCTGTTGAAGGATATTCGTATAGGTGAATACGACTCTTTTACACGCATCGTCTTCGAGCTCGACACGGCCGTCGAAGCCAAACGAATTCAATCTGAGAAAGAATGTTGCCTGAGGGTCGTTTTTACCAACACCCGACCCGACCTGGTGCGTAAAATTCCTATAAAGCGGGCTGCCGGCATCAAAGACTTTCAGATCAGGACGGACAAAAACCGACTTTCCGTATCATTTCAGTTCATCCACAGCCATAAGAAGGTAGATCCGTCATTTCTGGATGAACCGCCGCGCCTGATAGTAGATGTCCATCACCTGCCTCGATCGGGTCCGGGTGATATTCACGCGGCGATTTTACCGGATTCAAAAGATCGGCCGTCTGATTCGGGAACGCCCGCCGAACCGGTTCCAGCGGAAGAAAAGGTTTTCGTATACCCCGAGGAACCCGATCTTCCGCAATCACTCATGCTGGAGCAGCCCAAGGAGTTGGGGCTTTTTTCATCGTCAGCGGTTCAATTGACGCTTTCCGACGAGCCGCCCATAGCGGATACGGCTCCCGCTTCGCCCGCACCCGGTCAGAAAACCGCATTGCAAAGGGGCCCTGCCCCATCGGCATCATCCGCTCGGCCGATTGCACAGCCCCACGTGTTCCAAGACTACTTGGTGATTGGATTGGTGATCATTACAGCGGGTATTTTAATTCTGCTTGTCATCACACTGCTGCTGTCTCGCAAAGGATTGGACGATGGTGTACCCGCTTTGAGCACGAATGAACACCTGAAGCATCAAGATGCCCGGATTGCTTCCCTGAACGCACGCATCAAAGAGCAGCTCGAACGTTATGAGAAAGCTTAGAATTGGATGAGTGATATGGATCAGCCGTTTGCACTCAATATCGGTCTCTCCGAAGAAGAGAAAAACGATGGAAAAAATGATCGCAGATTTTCAACAATCCCGAAAGATCGGGCATGTCGACCCGGATGCGATCCAAAAACAAATCGAGGCCGTAAACAAAAGGATGGCTTATCTGACCACCATGTTTCTAACCCTGGATAGACGGATGAAGCCCCTTTACGAAGTCATTCGCCTGCTCCTGGAAAAAAGTGAGATTTTGAATCAGCGCATCGACACCGTCATCGATTCTTTGGGTTCCGGAGATCCCCTGTAACCCATGAAAGCTGCCATTACGCCGCCTGGAGATCATCACTTATCCGCCATACAGCGCATTCTGGCCGGCAGCCTGACGATCTCTGCGCCTGAAGAGTTTCTTGAGCTACTGAATCTATACAGAGAAGATCCTTTTCTTCACCGAAAGTATGCCGATCTGCTCAGCGATCTGAAATGCTACGACAAGGCTGCCGAAAGCTATGCGGAAGCATCCGAGCTGTTTATCAAACGCAAGATGAATCTACAGGCTATAGTGGCCAAGATCCTGCAATGGAGCATTCAGAAAGCCAGCCATCATCAGGGCCGTGCGTTTTACGCCCTGCTGCACGAAGAAGGCGGCAGGGAGACCCCATTGCAGCGCTTTTGGGCGCGCATGAGCTATCCCGAACTGGTCGCTGTCATGCGCCGCCTGGTCCGGATCCGTTTGAAAGCCGGCATTCAGGTGACCCATGTGAATGAACCGGCCGAGGAACTTTTTTTCATTGTTTCAGGAACGCTGTGTGAAATGCCGTCACCCGACCGCGCGGGCGCATCCGAACGCGACGGGTTCGAGATCGAAACTGTTTTGCTCGGGCCCAATGACGTTTTCGGCGAGGTATTCCCCTTGCATACCCCCACCACTACGCTAACCGAAATTAGAAGCCTGACCGATGTTGAACTGGTCAAAATCACCAAGCCCGTACTGTACGGCCTTTGTGACAAGTACCCCCGTATCGGCGCTGCTTTAGTGACAATGCGCAAACCGGAGAACCGGAAAAATTGCAGCCGTTGCTGGCAAACGGTGCGTCGTGCCGCGCGTTACGGCCTTCCCACAAAAGCCGAAATTCACTGTGCCCCGATGCGATCGGGTCAGAAAATTCTGGATTTCAGCGGTATTGCGATCGATTTGTCGTTGGGCGGCATGTGCATGGAAATTACCGAAAGGGCCCCCTCTGCTCGGAATGAAAACCTGAAAGGGCGCCTGGTCCAGCTCAAATTGGACTTGCTCAATGAAGTGGTTTTGCTAAAACTCACCGGCAAGATCGTTTGGCAGCATCGCCGGAAACAGCAAGCGTGTCCCGCGGTCTTGATCGGCATTCGGTTCGATACACTCAATGAAATGGATCGCGAAATGCTGGCCGAATACTGTATGGGGAGCTTAGGTGAGCAGAACCTGTTGTGGAGCCTTTGGGAGACATCGATCAAATCGGGCAAGTCTGGTTAGCGGAATGGAAGGTGTCGTGAACACGCAAACTCTGCAGAAATCAAAAAAACGGCCGCGCATTTGGGCCATTGGCGGGGGAAAAGGCGGCGTCGGCAAAAGCGTGGTCAGCATCTTATTGGCGTTGGAGAATCGGTGCGCAGGCCATCGTCCAAATGATCCTGAATTGACCATCATGGGTTATGTTTTTATTCCGTGTTCATCGAATACCGGTCCGGAATCAGGCTGGAAAGTATCCGCCGGAAGAATTATTGCTCTCCCCGGGTTACATTTTTTCTTCCCGGGCAAGCTGGGGTCGACCATCATTTGAGCACAAGTTCGATATTGCTCTCGATTTGCGGGCAAGAAGTGAACGAGCTGCTTCGGTCGCCGCACCGCAGGGGCCTTCATCAGCTCTTTTTGTTTGACACTGTGATGCCATTTCTCTATACTTGCTTGAACTAAAAGGGTATTTTGGTATTTGAGTTCCATGCCGAATGGGTACCATTATCGATCCGGGCTGGACAACGCCCCATCGGCCTCAGCATGAAAGCGTGCCCTGGTTGCACCACGGCTTTGATAAAGGCGCGCAACGGGATCGAGACCGGCTGCATGAACCGGCATTCGGTTTATAATAGAAGCCAACCAATTCTCAAAGGAGGAAGATCATTGTCCTATATACTCGATCAAGAGCAGCTGGATGGCATAGAAGAGGTCTTGCAAAAGGATCTGATGGACCTTGGGTTAAAGTGTGTGATTCTCATTGATATGGCCGGGAATATCATCGCCAATCTGGACAACGGTCATGTCGGCCATGATGTTTACTCCCTGGCCGCCCTGGCAGCCGGCAATTTTGGTGCGGTTTGTGCAATGGCCGCCATCATCGGCGAAGACGATTTTGCGCTGCTGTTCCATAAAGGCAAGAACGAGAACATCCATTTCAGCAAGGTCCTGGATGATTTTCTGCTCGTCACCATATTCGGAAATGATGTCTCACTGGGGTATTTACGCCTGAAGGTTGACGAATCCATCGGCAAAGTCAGCAAGATCTTTGAAACCACCAAGAAGATCTGACCAAACTTCGGCTATGATGCATCCGATAGGCTGCATCAGCAGAGTTTGAATAAAGCCTCACGCCCCCGCAAAAGGTTGGGCAAATGAGACCGAAAAGCGGAACTTGCACCTGTGAAAGGTCCATTTGAGCTGAAGTAAACGCAGATCAGCAAGCAGTTATCAACGGCCTGCCAGACAAGGATGCCCGCGTGGCAGTTATCAATATCCGAAAAAAAGAGGTCCAGGTCAAAATCGTATACGTTGGACCCGGACGTGGGGGCAAGACAACCAACCTGGAATATATTTTCAGTACGATTCGACATCGCATCCAGTCGGATATGGTCAGTATCAAAACCCACGGCGATCGAACGCTTTTCTTTGATTTTCTTCCTTTTGACCTTGGCCAGATCCAGGGATATAAAATCAAGACGCAGTTGTACACAGTGCCGGGCCAGGTGAAATATAACGCCACACGCAAATTGGTTCTCAAAGGGGTTGATGGTGTCGTCTTCGTTGCTGATTCAATGGCCGTGATGCGTGAAAAAAACATCGTTGCGCTTAAAAATCTTGAAGAAAACCTGACCTTCTACGATATCGACATGTATAACAACTTCCCCTTGATAATGCAGTACAACAAGCGCGATCTGGATATCGACGGAATACCGCTGCTGGATATTGCGACCCTGCAGAGTGATCTTAATGCAAATCTTAAGGCGCCTTATTTCGAAGCCAGTGCCATACGTGGAGAAAATGTGATTCCAACTGTAAAAAAGGCCATTTCCACAACGATTTTATCTCTGCAAGATCATTTGGTATAGGAGACCGGTAAGTGGACAAATCAACCAAGACCAAACTCATCAATGATATTGAGAACCGATTGGATGATTTTTTCGGCGAAAAAAGTGGAACTTCGTCTTCTTCCCAGGGCCGCCTTTCTATAGAGAAGCTTAAATCCGCTGTTTTGTCGATTGATTGGGAGATCACCGATGCCTGTCTTACAGATTTGATCGATGAAACAGAGGCGTTGCTGCCCCATTTCAATAACGATCCTGTGACCCATGCGCTTTTGCGCATGCTGCGCGCGTTGGGACGTTACATCCGCAAACGCAAAGCCCAGGCACACCAGGATGCCATTAAGAGGGTGATGTCCGTTTTCGCCAGTTTTGAAATGCTGATCGAAGACAACCGGCTGGAAGAACACCAGAAAAAGCGCATCGTCGCCAAGGAGATCCAGGCGTTTAAGAAACTCAAGGAGCAGGTCGATGCCCAAAGGTCTTCCGCATCAGCACCGGCAGGGGTACAAAACAAGCATCAAGCCCTGCCGGAAAACCAATTCCAGCAGGCCATGATGGAAATGGAAAAAAGGCTGGGTTCGGAGGTAAAGGCTTTAAAAAGCCAGTTGGCTTCTCTCCAACGGGAACTGGATGCCTTGCGCAAAGTTTAAAGTACTCGAAAAGACCCGATAAACATAAAAGCCGCTTCTTTAATGGAGCGGCTTTTTAGTTTCTTTCAGTCGCAGCGGTGAATTTTCCGATAACCCGACCCTGCTTTCATTTTGAATCTGTCATCTTGGTAGATTTCGCACGATACTCTTCAAGTCATCGATTTCGGACATATCGCTTTGGCGCGCGAAACGATCCTGGACCAAACCGGAAATGTCATTGCTCGCAATCAGATCGTAGGTTTTCATCATGTCGGCCAATCGTTGCAGCTCGTCCTGCCGCGGCATAAATTTATCGTAGATGATGCGCTGCCGGGGGGACGTGAGTGCAAATTCGACCAACTCCTCCGGCTGGCCCCAATACTGTGAAGCAATCCGGGCTGCCTGCGAAATATGGCTTCTGGCCCACATGCCGGATCGGGCGGCACTTTGGACGAGCGCTTGAACCGTTTCCGGCTCCCGTTCCAGCCATCGTTGTTTGACTACCAGCAAGTTGCAGATAAAATCAGGCCAAACCTGCTCCACGTAAAGCAGGAGATCGCTGTATCCGAACTTCAAAGTCTGCGCGGCAAAGGGTTCACCGACAAAATAGGCATCCAGCGAACCTGCTGCCAGCGCTGAGGCCATATCAGGCGGATTCATTTCCACAATTCGTATCCGATCTTTCATCCCCGCATCGCCGATCATTTTCAACAGTGCAAGATTGTGCCCGGAATAACGCATCGGAACCGCTACGGTACATCCCTCCAGATCGGTGAATGTTTTGGCTTGCAGGTCCTTGCGCACCACCAAGGTACTTTCATGACGGTTGCCGATATACACTATCCGTATGTCCGCACCTTGTTGGTGCAACACAATGGACAGGGGAGCGATGATGAAAGCGGCCTGAATCTTTTCGTTGCGCAAAGCTTCAGCCATCTCGGAAAAGGAAGCGAACTTGATGGCTTTGAAGCGTATCGGCGAATCGGCCTTGCTGGCGGCGTCCAGCAAAGGCGCGGCCAAATTGGTGATGACCGGCATGTACCCCATTCTGATCACCGGTCGTTTTTCACCTTCTGTGTTCAAGCTGATATGCAAGGCGGAAATCAGTACAAACCATCCAAAGACCAGCAAACCGATACGCCAGGGATATGAACGCGCTATTTTGATAACGATAGAGCATCTAAACGGCATACGGCACTCCCAACATCAGGAAGATCTCGCTGCGCAATCGGCTCAATTCATGATCGCGTTCAAAGTCCCTGGGTCGTGGGAAACTCAGTTTGTGGATCATCTTGATGGAGGCCGGCCGGCCGCTGAACACAACGATGCGATCCCCCATGATCAATGCGTCGTCAATATCGTGGGTCACCACCAGCATTGTCTTGCGTATATAATCGTGCATGTTGACCACTTCTTCACGCATTTTCATGTGGGTCAAGAAATCGAGTCCGCTGAATGGTTCATCCATAATGAGCAGGTCGGGATTCACCGCAATGGCGCGAGCCAACTCGGCGCGACGCTGCATACCCCCGGAAAGCTGGTGAGGGTAGTAATTTTGGAATCCATCCAGCTCTACCATTTCAATGTATTCTTGAATCCGCTCTTTTTTATCAGGTGCGTGTTTCAGGTGGCGCAGTCCGAGGCCGACATTCTCCGACACGGTCATCCATGGGAATAAACCGCTGTGCTGAAAAACAAAGATCGCCTGATGCGAAGGACCGCAAACCATTTGATGCCCAACGGAAACAGTCCCGTATGTGGGGGGTTCGAATCCGGCGATAATGCGCAGAAGAGTTGATTTTCCGCATCCCGAGGGCCCCAATATGCAGACCATCTCTCCTTCTTCGAAGGACATGTTGATATTGTTGAGCACCAGCACGTTATCACCGGAAGTTTCGACCGGATCGTGCAAGTTGCGCGGTTTGCGGCGTCTGCCCAGGTACATCTTGGTCAGGTTGTCGATGCGGATGTAGCTCATGTTGCTTTCTGCTTCCACGGCCCGGCCGATTCTGACACGTGGCCACGGCACCAAGTCGAAGTATGCTGTCCCTTGATCGCCTTGCTGTGCAATGGGAGGAGCTCTTGCTTTGGTTCTGCTTTGGCGGCCACTCCTCCATAGCCCCGGCCTGCTCCCCGAAAATCGATTGCACAGGCCAACTGGAAGATGTCACCGGGCTTTGACACCCCAGCTTGCGGATTCGATCTTGCCCAGGCATTTCATTATATGGTCCAAAAGCAGCCCGATCAGTCCGATCACAATCATGCCGTCCATGACATAGTCCATGCGCAAGGCGTTGCGTGAATCCAGGATCAGATATCCCAATCCGGATTGTACGGCGATCATTTCCGCGGCCACCACGACCAGCCAGGCAATGGTTACCGTGAGCCGCAAAGCGGTCACAACTTCCGGTATGACTGCCGGCAGAATCAGTTGGGTAAGCCTTTCCTTCCGGGAAAATTTGAAATTGGCGGCAACCTGGAAAAAAATCGGATTGATGTTATGCACGGCAATGGTCGTCGACACCACCAGGGGGAAAAAACTGGCCAGAAAGATCAGAAAAACGGCCGGGAGATCGCCGATGCCGAACCACAGCATGGCCAGAGGGATCCAAGCCAAAGGAGAAATGGGGCGCAGGAACTGAATGACCGGATTCATGAAGGAGCGCATCGACCAACTCCGGCCCAACATGATGCCGATGGGTACGCCCAGAAGCACTGCCAAATAAAAACCTGCGGTGACGCGAAACAGGCTGGCTACCGTGTGACGCAGCAAGGTCCCGTTCTGAATCAAATCAATCAGGCTGAGAACGACAGTGATCGGATCCGGAAATATGTGGGAACTCCAGCCACTGCAGCGTGCCAACACCTCCCATAAGATTAAAATCGAGGCAAAGGCCAGTACGCCCAATACCCATCCCCGGCTGCCCTGTTCCGTGTGGGGAGATGTTGCCTGCGTCGATTCGCCCGATTCCAGCTTCATGTCATCCGTATGAAATGCAGATCAAGTGGATCTCTCCCCAGCGGGATCAAAGTGCCTCAAGGGGTCGGCCCAGGATCTCCTTGGCCAAATTCAGGTATTGTCTTCCGGCTGTGCTTTGCTGGTTATATTCCAGAACCGGCATGCTCATGATCTGAGCCTCACGGATGCGCGCATCCATTTCAATCAGTGTATTGAATGTGATACCTGGATAAAGCCGTTTGAGTTTCGCACAAATCATCTTGGAAGCAGTGCTCTCCTTATCGAACATGGTGATCAAAACGCGCGCCTCGATGTGCGGATTGGTTTTGGCTTTGATAAGCTGGATCAATTTGAGAATCTGGTCGATGCCATGTGTGGATAGATAGTCACATTGGCTGGGAATGACTACCAGCCTCGCCGCGGTCAATGCATTCAGGGTAAAAAATTCAATCGAAGGCGGCGTGTCGATGAGGATAAAGTCGAAGCGATCCTTTACGGTGAGCAGCCGGTCTTTCAATATGAACTCGAAATTGCTGGCGCCGAAATATTTTTTGTTCAGCAGCACCATGTTCTTATTCGAAGGAAAAAGCCACAGGTTGTCGTATTTGGTTTTGATCATGCCTCTTTCTATGGCATCGGCCTGGCCGTTGAGCGCCTCGTAAAATGAAGTCTTTTCTTTATAGCCCAGCGAAATGGTCAAGTTGGCCTGGGCATCGAAATCAAACATCAATACGCGTTTGTTTTGCATCGCCAGGGAAAGCCCCAGGTTCAAGCATGTAGATGTCTTCGCCACCCCGCCCTTTTGATTGCTGATCGTCACCACATTCTCAAGTTCGCTATTCTTGGCCTCAGCCAGGCTTAAAAATTTTATTTCCTCCACCCGCACCGGCCGATAGGCGGAAAAAATATGCTGGCATTTTGTACATCGCGCAACAAAGTTGGGCTCCTGAACCAGACAATCATTCAGTTCGTAGCGGGACTGGCAACTGGGGCAGACGACAATCATGGGCGAATCCCTCTTAATTGGTTAAGGTATGCTGGCGGCGATGGCGTAAGGTAGCTGGGTTTCATCGACAATCGTATTGACGGTCCCTTTTTCAATGGCATTATGGGTCAGGTTGGGATAGACGCAGCACCGCGAGTCCTGGGCGATGGTATTGCCCTTGCAGCCACGGATGCGGGCAAACCCGTCCGCGCCGTCATCCCCTATTCCGGTGAGAAGAACACCGATGGTGTTCTGCCTGAATACCTCTGCAGCCGAGATGAACAGTTCATTCAATGGCTGGGCCACCGGTTCACTCAAGCAAATGCAAGGTTGATCGTTCTCGTTGCGATCGATGCGCACCGCCTGCGTATTGGAACATATGTAACAGACGCCTTGCTCCAGAACCAGGCCATCCTGGGCAACCGCGATGTTCCAGGGTACATGTTGATTGAATTTTCTGACGAACGCCGGCAATATCTGCGGCGCGATCTCCTGCACCACCACCATGGCCGCCGGCAATGTCGGGGACAGTCGTGTCAGAAGCCGAATCACCGTGTTGGGTCCGCTCAGGCTTGTTCCCAATGTGATCAGGTATTCCAAGGGATGAAATCCATATTGGACCGAGAGGTTTTCATTCCGATCACCGTTTTGCATGCGCACGCGACGGATGTTTTCAAAATTGACACCACTGGCGATTTTTACACGATCGATGATTTCACGCCGCGATTTATCCATATCTTCGGAGATGCCGCCTGATGGTTTGGGAACGAAATCCACGACCCCCAACCGCAGGGCCTCGAATGTCACCGCGCCGTCACTGAAAAGGGAACTGAGCACGACCACGGGTACAGGCGATTCTATCATGATGTGACGGATAGCGGCCAACCCATCCATGCGCGGCATATCGATATCCAAAGTGACCACATGGGGTTGAAGCTCTCTGATTTTTTCCAAACCGTCCAGGCCGTCCCTGGCTGTACCGACAACTTCCAGGGATTTGTCCGATTGAAGAATTTCGGAAATGGCCTTGCGCATAAACAAGGCATCGTCGACAATCAACACTTTGATCGGATCATCCATGCGATACTCTCATCCGCCTGCGGCCGGAGCCCGGCTCGGGTAAGAAAATTGAATCGAAATTCCCGTAATGGCAGCCTTTTCATGTACAATAGCGTTTCAACACATGCATCATATCCTTTGGGTCGAACATCTCCGTGATAAGGTCTTCCTTCATCACCGGTTCGATGGTCGCCGGCAGGATACATTTTTCCAATTGCGGCGCAATGATACGCCCGCGGGCGGCTTTGATCCGGCGCAATCCCTCCATGGTTCCATACTCGCCTCCCGACAGCAGAAGAACGACCATCCGGTCCTTGAAAAGATCGGCCGCCCTGCTGAAAAGATGATCCACGCCGCTCGCATCTTCATCCCACGCTTCTTGAGTTGAATCTTTCAAAACCGGGACGAATGTCTCCACGACGATTTCGATGGAGCGCCGGCTGGCACCGATGTAGCAGCGCCCCGGACACAAAACAGCGCCGTCGGCAAGCGGATGCACCTCAAACCGGCTTCTGAGATTTAAATAGTCCGCCAGGGCCGGTGAGAACTGGGGCGGAATCGATTGCATGGAGAGCACGCAGGCTGTAGGTGCGGGCGGAAGTGAAGTGATCGCATGGACCATTTCCAGGTATCCGCCGACTCCGGAAACCATGATTACAAAGCGCTCGCTTTTAAGCCTTTCATTGATGGGCAGAAAATCGGACGGAGTCCGTTTGGGTAATCTAAGCCGCTGAAACCGTTTCATGTTGGTTTTGACGGCCAGATGAACGCGATCGACCATGCGTTGCTGCTGTGTTACGATATTGTGGTTTTTCACCGGTTTGCTCATGAAGTCGACGGCGCCCAAATTTAGAAAAGAAAGAATGGTGGCATAGGAAGTCGGTCCCAAATTGCTCATGATGACCACCGGGCATGGGCTCTCGATCATAATATGCTTCAAGGCGGTGCTGCCGCCCATCACCGGCATATTGACATCCATCGTGATCAGATCAGGAGAGAGCTGTCTCATCTTCTCCAGCGCTTCTTCGCCGTTTTTGGCATTGTCGATCACCTCGATGGTCGGGTCCGCCATCAGCATGCTGGTGACAATCTTGGACATGATGGCCGAATCGTCCACGATAAGAACACGCAAGCGCTTCTGCACCGCTGGTTCCGGTCTGCTTTTTTCGCTGCTCCCTTGCGCTTGTTCATCGGCTTTGCGAGCGGCCTCCATCAGTAAGAACTGGTATGGTTCTTTGATGGTGGGGCGGGTAACCAGGGGGGCATCCAGGGTTTCAAACTGGCCGCTCGGCCAGCCCATAATCGTAAAAAAGGCCTGCACACCGGTGATGCTGCCGCATTCGGCATGCACGATGTCGCCCTCTTGAATATACAAAATGCCCTGCTCCTGGTCTTGGCGCACGCGCACACAGATGCTGGCCCCAGCCAGACAACACATCTGTATGATGTCGTTGAGCTGGATGTTGCGCAAAGTGCCGGCAAATCCACTACCGCCGTGTGCCTGGGCCTGGTTCTTCCTGGTTTCGCTCATATCAATAACGTCTCGGGCTCGCTTCAGACCTGATCAGGTCCGGTTGTGCCCTCAATGCAAATTCAAGAACCGTTTCATCTTCATATCCAAACGACAATCGGTCACCTCCAAGCCGCTGCATATGGTTTGATGCACAAATATTTTTTTACATTGCGGCGGCCTTGACCCTTCGCATGTGTTGATCGACGGCCAGATGCACCAGATCGGAAACATCCAGTATCAGGGATATGCTGCCGTCACCCAGAATGGTGGCCCCTGAAAAACCGCTCTTATCCTGCAAATAATCTTCCAGAGGCTTGATCACCACTTCTTCACGACCCTTGAGCTGGTCGACGATAAGACCCACCTTGCGACTGCCTGTATTGACCACAACGACGAAAACCTCCCGGGCATCCTGCCGGGTATCCATTTTGAATACCTGGTCCAGGCGGATCAAAGGCACTGCTTGCTCGCGCAGGTAAAATACTTCCATACCCTCGAGGGTGCCAATCTCGTCGCGGTTAATGCGGATGGTTTCATCGACGACCGATAATGGGATGGTTAATGTTTCTCCGGCCACACGCACCATGAGAGCTTGAATGATGGCCAGGGTCAATGGAATTTTGATCCGGAACAGCGTTCCCCGGCCCGGGGTGGTGTTGATATCAATAATTCCATTCAGCTTTTCAATATGATCTTTCACCACGTCCATGCCGACCCCGCGGCCGGAAGTATGGGTCACTTCATCAACGGTGGAAAAACCGGGGCGCATGATCAGCGCCGTAATCTCTGCCTCGCTCATCGATTCAATTTCCCCGGCTTCGACGAATCCTTTGGCCAAGGCCCTGGATTTAATTTTTTCCGATTCGATGCCGCGGCCGTCGTCACTGACCTCAATAACCACATAGTTGCCTTCGGGATAAGCCTCCAGCCGTAATGTGCCGGTTTCGGGTTTACCTTTGCGCTGACGTTCCTGCACCGGCTCTATGCCATGGTCCACCGCATTGCGGATGATGTGTATGAGCGGATCGGAGATTTGCTCGATAACCATTCGGTCAAGTTCGGTCTCCTCGCCACGAATGTCCAAGGTTACCTGCTTTTGGGTATTGCGGACCAGATCATGCACCACGCGCGGGTAACGGCTGAACAATTGGGCTATCGGCAGCATGCGCACTTTCATCACGTTTTCTTGCAGTTCCGATGTAATCCGTCCCAACGCAACGGTTGCGGCGTTGATCCGGTTGGTCAACTCCTTTATGGCCTGACTTTCCTTTCCATCCAGTTTTTGCGCCTGCTTGAGCATCAATTGAAATTCGCGCATATCACTGAACAATTGGCTGAAACCGGCGCGCGTAACCACCAGTTCACCGACTTGATTCATCAAGGTATCAATCTTGGCCGCATCCACACGAATGCTTTGCTTGAGCAGCCGGTCCTTGAATTTATCGGTCTGCCGGCGTCCCAGCGCGAAATGACCGCGCCGTTCTTCCGATTCATCCAACGACAAGGGGGCGATCGCCTGTTCCTGCTCTTCGATGATCTGCGCCAGGGGTTTGAGCGGCAGCGGTTTTCGGGGTGCTTTCAGGCTGTCCTGATCAGAAAAGAGCAAAGACTCAATTTCGCTGCCGGTTTTCACGTTGACTCGATCAGCTTCTCGATCTGAGAAGTCAGCATCGGACGGACGAACAATAACGGCCACCGGCTTGATTGGTTCTTCACCGCTGAGCAGTTCCCTCACCACATCCGACTGGAACATATCGTCCGACCCCATGTCGGCGGCGGATCCGATTTTGGCATCGAAGGCTTTTTCAAGCCGTTCAAGCAGACTCTGCTCGGCTGCGGATGTCGGGCCATCGCCGGTGACTTGCAGAGCGTCGGCCAAATCCGCATCTTCCAGGACTGCAACAGAAGATGGGGCCGCTTCATCCCGTTCATCCGCTGCGTTGATTGCATTTCCCAGGTCGGTTCCTGCCGCCGCTTGCAGCCGCTCGTTGGTTGATGAGGCTCCCGGCAAGTTGAAAAAGCGGCGGATCTCGGCCAGCTTGGCGGGAAACACGCCGTCGGCCCATTCGTTCCAAGCCACCGTCAATCCTTCTGCAAGCCGCTGCCGCAGGAGATCCAACTCCGCAATCCACCCTTCGTAGATCTTTTTCAGATCGAAATACTCCATGTAGTTGGCGGAGGATCTGAGTTTGCGCAACTGATTTTCACACGTATCCAGTACGGTTTGCGCATCCTTGCCCGCTTTCAGTTCTGCGGCCCCTTTCTCCAGCACCGCCAGTCCCTGCACAAGCTGTTGGGTAAAAATGGCAAACAGCTCATGATCATAGGTTTCCACATAGAGCACACCGCCTGCGGTCGGCGCATTCTCTTCAGCTTTGGTCTTTGCAGTTTCGGCCGCCGGCTCTCCAGGGTTGCAGCACAGTTCTATCCGGACTACCAGATCCTCAATCGGCGCCTGTTCGGCCTTGTTCCGCACCAGATCATCCACCAACTGGCCGATGCGATCCTTGGCGGCTATTAATACATCGACAATTTCTGCATCCACCGCTCGCTGCCGGTGGCGGAGCAGATCCAGCAGATTTTCCAGCTTATGAGACAATTCGGCTATTCGCGCGGTCCCCAAATAATCCGCCGAACCTTTAATGGTGTGCACCGATCGAAATAAATCGTTCAGCACTTCGGACCGCTCGGGCTCCTGCTCCAAACGGATGAGGCTGTGTTCGATCTCTTCTAGATGCTCGCTTGATTCATTGATGAAATCGACGAGCAGATCCTGGTCGATTTCATTCGCCCAAACGTTCTCCGTTAAACTGGCCGATTCGATCGGCGCTTCGGCCGCTTGCACGGCTTGCGGTTCCTCCACATGCAGTTTCAGGTGCTCCCAAAAACCGGTCTTTGGGAAAAAACCCTTGATCAGTTCAAAATACTGAGCCGTTACGTCCCGGGCAAATACCTGCCAATCGATGGGCTCGCCATCGCTGAACCGCCGAGAAGCCTCCGCCACCAACTGCGACCACTGCACATAGACTTGCTTGAGTTTCTCATAGCCCATGTAATTGGCCGACGACCGCAACGTC
>QZKV01000098.1 GCA_003599575.1 Desulfobacteraceae bacterium
GCTCGAATCGTGCCCTTCGTGGTGAAGAAAACGAATGCGAACAATCGCTTGCACCTGACGGGAACTCCGCTGCGCTCCGTTCCCGCAGGTGAAGCGCACGTTCTCCAACTGGCCGGTCGAGGGCCATGGCGGCCACAGATTTTCACCAACCACACGGATTGCTCCGCGTCGGCCCGCTTCGATAAGCTACGGCCATCTTTCCCGCAAATTACAGTCCAGGCCTTATTTCTTACTTTTTCCAGTAAGTTATCTTCCAAATGGCAGCAGGCCACCATGAAAGCGCTGGATTGAGGCGGAAGGGTGCGTCTCTGGTAACATGCCTCGTGCTTGAGTGAAGTCTGCTGAACCAATAAAAATCAGGAGGAACATATCATGGCTAGAGGTGTCGGAGGCGGATCGCCCGCCAATGTAGCGCGTTTTCTAAAGGGGATCGATTTTCCCGCCAAGAAAAAAGATTTGATCAATCATGCCAAGCATAACGATGCCGATCAACGGGTCATCGAAACCCTTAACCGCATGCCCGATCAGGAATACGGCAACATGGCCGATGTGATGAAAGGGTACGGGCAAGGGCATTAAATGGAAGGGTTTGGACTGAGCCTCCTTAATTGGCGGCCTTGATCTGCTCAGAGAGTCTGGACAGGCCGGAGCCATTACGAACCCGATGGCTTGTTTTGGGCGGATCCGGTCGATCAGCATGAAATCGTGTAAGCAATGAAAAATAAAGCAAAGCGGTGGAAGAGAACCTTCCGCCGCTCATTTTTTTACGGGAAGGGCATTGTCCCGTGACCCCGGGTGATCGTTTGCGATGAGATCAGGGGCGGGTACGCAGGTCGTGGACCGCAGGACGGCCCATCCGCAATTCTCGTTCGAACAGGATTCAGCCAAGGTCTGCGGGCGGCTCGAGATAGACCGCGCCATCTGCACGCTCAACCTGTTAATCACTTTGATTATTCAGGTCCCGCCTTGCAACAAACTTGAAAAAACAATCATCACTCCTTTGCTTTTTCGAGATACCCTTCCTCAAACAGGGGGGGTGTCTGAAATATGTATTTCAAATCTGTTAAAACTTCTTGATGCCTGTTTTCGGATCGTATATGGATGATGCACTTGTTCAGGCCGCACACCACCACCACCGGCGGCGTCCCCTTGAAACGTACAACCTTTCATTAACGGTTCGGCAACCAGTCGATGCTTTGCCGAAGGAGCGGGCGATGGAGTTCTGGCGAACGCCGTTTGATGCTGAAGCCATTCAGGTTTCACAGGGTGAGGTGCATATCATCGATGACCGCTGCAAGGGGTGCGGGTACTGTATCGAGTTTTGCCCCCGCAACATCCTGGTCTTTTCCGAGCGCTACAATAAAAAGGGGTATCATCCGCCGGAGGTGCTCCAATCCCTAGGATGTGTGAACTGCCATTACTGCGAAATCATCTGCCCGGAGTTTGCGATCTACTCGGTGGAAGTGCGGCAATGAGGTTGGTTGGGTTATTGTGTTGTTGGGTTTGTTGGGTTCGTTGAGTTTGTTGGGTTCGTTGAGTTGTCGAGTTTGCAGGTCTTTCAAGCCGTTAACGCGCTAACCCAAAAAACCCAATAAACCCAATAAACCCAATAAACCCAACAAACTCAACAAACTCAACAAACCCAACAAACCCATAACCCGGAACTGCGAGAGAACGCCATGAAACCAGCCGTGCTTACCGGTGAGCATTACATGACCGGCGATGAGGCCTGCGCCGAAGGAGCGCTGGCGGCGGGGTGTCTTTTTTTCGGGGGCTACCCGATCACGCCGGCCACTGAAATCGCCGAGCACATGTCCGCGCGATTGCCCCAGTTGGGGGGCACCTTCATTCAGATGGAAGACGAGATCGCCGCGATGGCATCCATATTGGGCGCCGCCTGGGCGGGCAAAAAGAGCATGACAGCCACCTCCGGACCGGGTTTCAGCCTGATGATGGAAAATGTGGGGCTGGCGGTATGCACGGAGACCCCCTGCGTGGTGGTCAATGTGCAGCGCGCCGGTCCCTCGACCGGACTGCCCACCATGGGCGCCCAGGCGGACATGATGCAGGTGCGCTGGGGATCGCATGGCGATTACGAGATCATCGCCCTGGCGCCCGCGTCGGCCCAGGAGATTTTTTACCAGACCATCACGGCCTTCAATTTGAGCGAACGCTATCGCACGCCGGTTTTCATCATGACCGATGAGATCATCGGCCATATGAGCGAGAAGGTGATCATCCCACCGGCCGACCGGATCCACCTCGCTGAGCGCCCCAAGCCCACCGGCCGCAAGGACCGCTTCCTGCCCTACAAGCCGGGAAAAAACGGGGTGGCGCCCATGCCCGCGGCGGGCGAGGGCTACAATGTGCATGTCACCGGACTGACGCATGATGAAAAAGGATACCCGGTCATGTCGGTCGAAGCCCAGCAGGAGATGATGACGCGTTTGAAAAGCAAAATCCTGGACAATCGCGACGACATCATCATGACCGAGGGGCACGGCCTGGAGGACGCCGAAATCGTGCTGGTGTCCTATGGCATTTCGGCGCGCACCAGCATGGCCGCCATGCAGCAGGCGCGGCGGATGGGTCTGAAGGTTGGATTTCTGCGCCTGATTACCATCTGGCCCTTTGCAGAGGCCCAGATTGTCACCCTGGCCGGGCGGGTAAAGGGATTCGTGACTGTGGAAATCAACCTGGGCCAGATCCATCTGGAGGTCCTGCGCGCTGCGGCGGGCAAGACCCCCTGTCACCTGGTGGGGCATGCCGGCGGCACGGTTATCTCTCCCGATCAGGTGATCGCTAAAATCAAGGAGGTCTTTTGATGCAAGTCATGCCAGCCACTGTGCGCCCCGCCGCCAAGACCAGCGTGCCGGAACATCCCCTCGAGGACCTGATCCGCTCCGATCGCATTCCGCATATCTGGTGTCCGGGGTGCGGCATCGGCACCGCTTTCGCGGCCACCTTGACCGCCCTGAAAACCAGCGGCCTCGATCTGCAAAAAACCTGCATGGTTTCGGGCATCGGCTGTTCGGGCCGGGCCGCCGGCTACGTCAAGCTCGATTCCTTCCACACCACGCATGGGCGCGCCATCCCCTTCGCCACAGGCTTGAAAATGGGCAACCCGGCCCTCAACGTGGTGGTTTTCAGCGGCGACGGCGATTTGTTCGCCATCGGCGGCAATCATTTTATTCACGCCGCCCGGCGCAATATGGACCTGACCGTGATCTGCCTGAACAACCTCAATTACGGCATGACCGGCGGGCAGGTGGCCGCCACCACCCCTCACCTGGCGCGAACGACCACCACTGCGTCCGGCAATCCGGAAACCCCGTTCAACCTTCCGCTGCTGGCCTGGGCTTCGGGCGCCACCTACGTGGCGCGCTGGACCATCCTGCATACCCGCGAATTGGCCGAATGCATTCAAAAGGCCGTGTTGAAAAGCGGCTTTTCATTTATCGAGGTGCTGGGGCCGTGTCCGGTCAACTACGGCCGGCGCAACCGTGAAAAATCGTTGCAGACGCTCAAACTGTACCGCGAGCGCACCGTTATCCGCAACCATGCCGATCCCAGCGATCTGGAGGTCGATTTCACCAGGCAGGTGGTGCTGGGTGAATTCGTTGACAAGGAGCGGCCCACCTGCATCGAGAACTACGACAAGACCTGCCGGCCGGCGCAGTAGAAAATGGAAAGCGCATGTCCGCGCTCGCAACGCCTGCATGGGTCGGTTTTTTCAAGCATCCGGTGTGGAAAACGGGCCAAAGGGCAGGCGGGCCGACGAATTTACAGGGGGTTCTAGCATGTTGAAGCAGATTACGATCACCGGTTTCGGGGGGCAGGGCGTCGTGCTGGCCGGCCGTATCGTGGGCCAGTCGGCCGCGCTGGGCGATAAACGCGAGAGCACGCTGGTGCAGTCCTACGGTCCTGAATCGCGCGGGGGCGCCTGCAGTGCCCAGGTCACCATCGCGGACGGCCCGATCTATTTTCCCTACATCCAAAACCCCGATATCCTGGTGTGCTTGTCGCAGTCCGGATACGACAAGCATTTCGCGACGCTCAAGCAAGGCGGAACGCTGATCATCGACCAGGATCTGGTCCGGCCGCACGGGGCCGGCGACTGCTTCGCGGTACCCTGCACCCGTTTTGCCGAAGAGCTGGGCAACAAGATGATGGCCAACATCATCATGGTCGGCTTTTTTACCGCCATTACCGAGGCCATTTCGCTGGACGCGGCCCGCCGCACCGTAGCCGAATCGGTGCCCAAAGGAACCGTCGAAAAAAACCTCCAGGCGTTCGAGCGCGGGTGGGAATTCGCCGGGGCCACCCTCAAGGGGCGTCGTCATAAAGCCGCCGGCCAAATAGGAGTCGTTGCATGAAACACCCCAAGAACAGGCTGCACAGCGTCTTGATCATCGGGGCCACGCCCGCCGGTGTGGCGGCGGCCAATAAGCTGGGCGAAATGGGCGTACCGATCACGCTGGTGGACAATGAGGCCGACCTGAACCGGAAACTGGCTGCGGAAAAGTACCGCCTGGATTCGGGCGTGTCCCTCAACTTCGCCCACCGGCCCGGTTTGATCCGGATTCTGCGCAACCCGCATATCCGCTGTGCCATGCCCGCCATGGTGCGGTCGATCAAGCACAGTCCCCAGGGGTTCCGGGCGCGCATTGAAATGCAGCCCACCTATGTGGATGCGCAACGCTGCACCCTGTGCGGCCAATGCGCCGCCGCGTGCCCTCTGGAGCATGACCACCGCCCCATTGCGCTCAATGGGCGCACGGCCTTGCCCGGCCGCGCATTTATCGACAAACGGCGCCAACCGCTGTGCCAGGCCAATTGCCCGCTGGGCGTCAATGTGCAAGGGTACATGGCCCTGGTCAAGTCGGGACACTATGCGCAGGCCCTGGATTTGATCCGGATGGACAACGTGCTGCCGGGGGTATGCGGCCGCATTTGCACCCATCCCTGTGAAGCGGCCTGCCGCCGGGCTGAAAAGGACGCTCCGCTGGCCATCCGCGACACCAAGCGCTTTATCGCCGACCGGGCGGGCGCCGAGCGCGGCACCCGGCCGAAAGCGGAAATCCCCCCGCGTGCCGAACGGATCGCGGTGGTCGGGGCCGGTCCGGCCGGCCTGGCCGCGGCCGTCGACCTGGCCCGGGCAGGCTACCGGGTCACCCTCTTGGAAAAAGAGAAAGCCCCCGGCGGCCTGCTGCGTTACGGCATCGGTGCGCACCGTCTGCCCCGCGATATTCTGGATGCCGAAGTGGCCTTGCTCCAGGTCGAGGAAGGCGTTGAGATCGTATGCGGCCAGGCGGTGAGCCTGCCGCAGGGCTTGCTCGAACTGCGCAAGACCTGCCGCGCCGTTATTCTCACCACCGGGTCGTGGGCCGACCGTCGCCTGGGCGTGCCCGGAGAAGACCTGAAGGGCGTGCAGGGATGCATCTCCTTCCTGAGCCGCTACTACCGGGGCGAGGCCGCTGCGCCGGGCGGCCAGGTGGCGGTGATCGGCGACGGCAACGCCGCCTTCGATCTGGCGCGCGTGCTGAATCGCACCGGTGCCGCGGTCAGCGTGGTCTCCTGGTTCGCCGCGCATGAGATTCCGGCCGACCGGGACGAAGTCGAGGCGGCCAAAGCAGAGGGGGTAACGATCCTGGAGCGCCGCCAGGTGGTTGGATTTCACGGCCTCAACGGAGAATTGCAGGCCCTGCGGCTGCAGGCCACCCGCCCGGGGCCAGCCGACGCGCGCGGCATTTGCTGGCCCGAGATTGTGCCCGGCAGCCCGATCGTGGAAGCGCCTTTCGATTACGCCTTTGTGGCCGTCGGCCAGGCCGGCGCATATAACATCCTGCCCGCGGAAGAGGGGCTGAAGATCACGGTAAAAGGGTTGCTCGACGTGGACGGCGCCGGCCGCACCAGCCTGGAAGGGATCTACGCGGCCGGGGATGCCGCCGGCGGCGCCACTTCCGTCGTGCACGCCATGGCCGAGGGCCGCCGGGTGGCCCGGCAGGTGATCAAGGATCTGGGGGGTGTCACGGCTGCCAAGGCCGATTTAAACCCCACAGCGCTGCGTCCGGCGGACCGCGATTTTGATCCCATTGCCGCCGATCTGCCGCCGCAGGCGCGCGTGGCCATGCCCGAGCTTGCCCTGGCGCAGCGCCGCGGCAACTTTGCCGAAGTGGCACTCGGGTTCACTGAAACCCAGGCCGCGGCCGAGGCGGGGCGCTGCCTGCAGTGCGGCCGCTGCGCCCATTGCCTGGCCTGTGTGCCGGCCTGCGCGGGCAACAACGCCATCCGCCACAATGACCGGACCGAGACGCACGTGGAAAACGCGGGGGTGCTGATTGTGGCCGATCCCCGGATGGCCCCGCGCATCAACGGAGATGATGTGATCCGGGCGTATGGTCCGCCGGGGGCCAAGACCGACGTGAACGCCATGATGCTGCGGGGTTATTCCGCGGCCGCCAAAACCATGGTCTTGCTCCAGCGCAATGGGTTGCGCTTGATAGGGCAGGGCATGGCCTTCGTGCCGCCCGATCCCGGCCTGAGCCGCGACCTGCGCATCGGCGTGTTCGCCTGCCGCTGCAACGATTCCTTCGGATGGTCCCCCGCGCTGGACGCGTTCATGCAGGACCTCAAGGAACAGCCCGACATCGTGCACGCGCAGGTCCTGCCGTCGGCCTGCCTGGGCGAGGGCATCCAGCAGATCGTGGACAGCGTGCGCGACAAGGGGCTCACCCGCCTGGTGCTGGCCTCGTGTGTCTGCTGCCCGCTCAATTTCGTCTGCAGCGCCTGCACCGACCAGCGCAGCCGGCTCAAGCGCGGGCTTTTCGACGGCACCGGCATCAGCCGCTCGATGGTGCAGACCTGCAACCTGCGCGGGGAGGTGTTGCGCCTGATCGAAAAAGATGCTTCGCAGGCCGTGCGCCTGTTCAAAGGCATCATCACCCGCAGCATCGGACGCGCCCGCAAACTGCTGCCTTTTCCGGCCCCGGCGCGCGCCTATAACTTCACCACGGCCGTGATCGGGCAGACCGAAGCGGCGCGCAGCGCCGCGCTGACTTTGGCTCAGGCCGGCTATGAGGTCCTGATGTTCGGTTCGGCCAAAAATCCACTCCTGGAGGCGCCGGCGCATGCGGGCATTTTTGCCCTGGACGGCTCCTCCGTCGATGCGGTGAGCGGCACCCTGGGCAATTTTCAAATTCATGCCCGCTGCGCCGACGGCGCGCGCACCTTCTGCGTGGGTGGGGTCATCCTGGGCGAAAAGTCCCGCAACATCGCCATTTACCGCCAGCATGACGAACTGCCCCAGGTCAAGGTGCAGGCGCAGATGCAAAAAAAACTGGCCGAGGGCATCCCCTTCATGTATCCGTGCACCACCTCCATATCGGGCCTTTTTCTGGCCGATCCGCCCGGAATCCAAATTTCCAAGCGCACCAAAGGGGAAGCGGCCGCGGTATTGGCGGCCGCGGCCATGCCCAGGGGGCCTCGGCAGAGCCGGGGCTTTTCGGTGGTGGTCAACGAAGACTTGTGTCGCGGTTGCGGGCGCTGCATGAACGCCTGTGTGTATCAGGCGGTCAGTCTCAAGAAAGGTCCGGATGGTGCCGTAACGGCCGTTGTGGACGATGCCCTGTGCAAGGGGTGCGGCAACTGCATCTCGGTCTGTCCGTCCAACGCGGCCGACAGCCCCTTCCGCGATCAGATCTACCTGGAACAGACCCTGGAAGAGCTGCTGATGGCCGGCAGCAGGAGCTGATGTCATGGAAGAGTTCAAGATCATATTGTTTTTGTGCAACTGGGGCCCGCATGTCGCCTATCAGACCCTGCAGGACCGGCGCGCCGACATCCCCCCTGAGATCCGAATGGTACGGATTCCCTGCAGCGGCCGCATTACCAAGGCGCTGCTGTTCAAGCCCTTTGAGATGGGCGCCGACGGAGTACTTTTGCTCGGCTGCCAATCGGGCGCCTGCCGGTACGGCACAGGCACCGCGTCGGCGGAGCAAAATACCGAAGATACCCGCCGGATCATCGAGCTGATCGGATTGGGGCAGGATCGCATGCAGCTGGGCAGTTTCTTGCCCGATGAGCCGGACGAACTGCTGGCCTTTTTACATGCCTTCACGGCCCGTATCCGGCAGATGGGCCAGAGCCCCATTCAGGCGCCGGCCGCTGCCGCCGGTGATGAAAAGCAGGCTCCGGCTCCCGAAGCGATTATCGCGCAACATGACGTCTTCGCCTGTCAGGATTGCGGCAAATGCACATCCGCCTGCTCGCTGGCCCTGGCCGGCAAGCCTTTTTCACCCCGTTTCGTGGCGGCCGAAATCATCGCCGGACGGGCCGACCGGCCGGAGGTGCGTGAAGCGGTCAACGCCTGCCTGACTTGCGGCATCTGCTACGAGCGGTGTCCCTCGGCGGTCAATTTTCCGGAGTTCATCAAAGATATGCGCGCCTATTACCGCAGCCGCGAAATGGTTCACGAGCCGGCGCATGGCGGCTTTTTCCAAAGCATGATGCGCGCCATGACCTCCGAAAAACTGGTGCCGCGGCGCTGGCGCGATCTGCCCGACGCCATCCGGACGCGCAAGCAAGCCTCCATCCTCTTCTACGGCGGGTGTGCTTCCTATTTCGATATCTTCTTTCGCAAGTTCCTGGGTGTGCAGACCGGGCGGATTCTGGAAGACTGCCTGCGCCTGCTCAACTTCTTCGATGTGGAACCGGCGGTATTGGAAGATGAACGCTGCTGCGGCCATGACCTGCTGTGGTCCGGCGATCGCACCAATTTTCTGCGGCTGGCCCGCTCCAACGCGCAGGCCATCGCCCGCAGCGGGGCCGAAGAACTGATCACGGCCTGCCCCGAATGCTGCCATACCCTCGGCAGCGAGTACGCCCGCCACGGGATCGATCTCCCGGTGAAGGTCACCCACATGCACGCCTATCTGGAACGCGAGATCGGCAAAGGGGCGGTGGCCTTCAAACCGCTGGGCGCGCGGATGACCTTTCAGGACGCCTGCCGCCAGAGCCGTTTCGCAGGACAATCCGAATTGCCGCGCAAGCTCTTGCAGCGCCTGTGCGCAGGCGATCCGCAGGCGCTGGTGGATGCCGATGCGCCCAGCATCTGCTGCGGCAACAGCGCCTGGACCGGCTGCGACGCCTTCAGCAAACGCATGCAGGTCCAGCGCCTGCGGCGCGAGCGGCAAAACGGCGGCGAACTGATGATCACGGCCTGTCCCAAGTGCCAAATCCACCTGCGCTGCGCCATGGAAGACGTTTTGCGCGGAGAAGAATTGAAAATGGAGACCATGGACCTGACCAGCGCCATCGCCAAAAGCATCTACTGGGCCTAGGCCGGCTTTTTTTGCGTACGCTGTAATCCGTAGGTTGCGTTAAGCGCAACGACAAAGCGGAGACATAAGGCCATACCGCGCTTTCAAGGCAACAAAAAGGAATTCACCATGACAACACCGATCTCTGCAACTTCTTCCCATGCTTCTCCCGCACCGGCCGGGGAGGCGCGCATCGGCGTCTATGTGTGCCACTGCGGCCTGAACATCGCCCAAACGGTGGATTGCGACGGGGTCGCCGCCAGTGTGGCCGGTTTGCCGGACGTGGTCGTGGCCAAGGGCGTCGGCTACGCATGCAGCGAACCGGGCCAGCGCGAAATCCGCGAAGACATCGCAGCCAATGGATTGACCCGCGTCGTCATCGGCTCCTGCTCGCCGCGCCTGCACGAGCCGACCTTCCGCCAGATGCTGGTGGCCGCGGGCCTCAACCCCTATCTGCTGGAGATGGCCAACCTGCGCGAGCAGTGCAGCTGGGTTCACATGCAAGATCCCGCGGCGGCCACCGCCAAGGCCCTGGATCTGATGAAGATGTCCGTGTCGCGGGCGCGCAGCCTGCAGCCGCTCGATGAACCCAGGCTGCCCATGACCCAGCGCGCCCTGGTGATCGGCGGCGGCGTGGCCGGCATCCAATCGGCCCTGGACATGGCCGACAACGGCTACGAAGTGATCCTGGTGGAAAAACAACCCTCCATCGGCGGGCACATGGCCCAACTGGATAAGACCTTTCCCACCATGGACTGCTCCATCTGAATCCTCGGTCCGAAGATGACGGATGCCGGTCGGCATCCCCGGATCACGATTCACACCCTGAGCGAAGTGGTGGAGATCAAAGGATACGTGGGCAACTTCGACGTCCAGATCGTCAAGAAGGCGCGCTACGTGGATGAAAAGGAATGCACGGCCTGCGGCGACTGCGCCAAGGTCTGCCCCGTGGTGCGCCCGGACGAGTTCAACGTGGGGCTTTCCTCGCGGCGCGCGATCTATTCGCCCTTCCCGCAGGCCGTGCCTTCGGCCTACGTGCTCAACCCCGGCGAGTGCCTGGGCAACAACCCGGTGGTGTGCAGCAAGTGCCTGGAGGCCTGCGAGAAGAAGTGCATCGACTTTCACATGTCCGACCAGACCTTGAGCGAGCGCGTGGGAACCGTCGTCGTGGCCACCGGCCTTGCCCCGCACGACCCGCGCATTCTGGACGAATACGGCTACACGCGCTTTGAAAACGTGGTCACCAGCCTGGAATTCGAGCGCCTGGTCAATGCGGGCGGCCCCACCCACGGGCACCTGCTGCGGCCCACCGACCGCAAGCGCCCCAGGTCGGTCGGCTTCGTGCAGTGCGTGGGCTCGCGCTCGGCCCGGCGCGGGAAATCCTACTGCTCCAACATCTGCTGCATGAACACGGTCAAAAGCACGCTGGTGCTCAAGGAGCATCATCCCGACATTAACATCAAAGTCTTCTACATCGACATCCGCGCCTTCGGCAAAGGCTTCGAGGACCTCTACACGCGCAGCCGCCGCCAGGGCGTTCACTACGTGCGCGGGCTGCCCGGACACGTCGAAGAACTGCCCGGCGGCGGCCTGCGTGTGGCCGTGGAAAACAGCAGCGGCGGCGCCCTCGATTACTACGAACTGGATATGCTCGTGCTGGCCGCGGGCATCGAACCGGCCCCCGGCACGCGCAAGCTGCAGGAGATGCTGGGGCTGCAATTGACTTCCGACGGCTTTTTCCTGGAAGCCCATCCCAAGCTGCAGCCGGTCGATGCCGCCACGCGCGGGGTCTTTTATGCCGGCTGCGCCGAAGGCCCCAAGGACATCAAGGAGAGCGTCACGCAGGCTTCGGCCGCCGCGGTGCGCGCCATCCGCCTCATGCAGGCCGATACGATCGCCGCCGAAGCCATTACTTCCGAAGTGTTCCCCGACCTGTGCAAAGCCTGCGGCAAATGCGCCGAAGTGTGTCCATACAACGCCATCACGGTCGATCCCAAGAAGAAGATCCCCGCCCAGGTGGCCAAGGCGGCCTGCAGCGGCTGCGGCACCTGCGCTGCCGAATGCCCGTTCGGCGCCATCAGCATGAACCATTTCACCGACCGGCAGATCGGCGCCCAGATCGACACGCTGCTCGAAACCCGCCCGGAAAGCAAGATCCTGACCTTTGCCTGCAACTGGTGCTCGTATGCGGGCGCCGATTACGCCGGCGTGTCGCGGCTGCAGTATCCGCCCAACGCGCGTCTGATCCGCACCATGTGCTCGGGCCGTGTGGACGAAAAGTTCATCTGGCAGGGCTTGAAGATGGGCGCGCCCGTGATCCTGGTCAGCGGCTGCCACATCGGCGACTGCCACTACATCAACGCCAACCACTGGACCGTCAAGCGCGTGGAAAAAGTGCGCAAGAAGATGGCCAGGCGCGGCATCCGCCCTGAACGGTTGCAGCTCGAATGGATCAGCGCCGCCGAAGGCGTGCGCTTCGCCGAAGTCATGAATCGTATGGAGCAGTTGCGCCGCTCGGTCTCGGAGCAGGAGATCGCCGAGACCATCGCCGTTTTGAGCAATGGTGAACAGTCTTAACAGCCGAAGATAGAAGATAAGAACTATCTTTTTCCGAAATCGAGTATGTCAAAACGCTGATTGTGTTTCAATGCCCATGCCCTACAGCATGCGTATGGGCACGGGCATTGACCGGCATTGGTATTTGAAGCCCACCGTGAATAAGAAAAGCCACATCTAAAAGGGCTGATGCAGCCAAAAAATGGTGGTTTGTCATGTTTTTGGGAACAGCTCACCTTTGCGACGGTAACACCTAAACCGTCATTTATACTTTTGGGCATATTGGATCAGCCGTGCCCGGTTTTTCTGCAATGCCTCGGACGACAGTTGTGATTCAACCAGGGCCGGTGTCTGGTAATTGGTGCCGGCCCTTTTAAAGTAGTCGTATACACAGCGGAAATAGCCTGCCCTTGACAGGAATACCGTATTACCGTATTCAAGGAATATACTAAATCCAATTCAGAAATAAACTTCTGTTCTTCTACTGATTACTCGAACCCTGGAGCGCTTTTCCGCGGGCCTGGCCTCGAAACAGCGCTTCCTACAAGGAAGCCATCCTATGAACTCCTCCATGCGCGTTGCCACCCATGCCGCGCCCGTCCGACAACAGGTATTGGTCAATCTGCGAGAAGCCATTCTCGAGGGTCTATTCAAGCCCGGCGATCGCCTCTACGAGCAGACGCTGTGCGATCTTCTCGGCGTGAGCCGCACCCCCATCCGCGAAGCCCTGCGCCAGCTCGAGACTGAAGAGCTAATCCACATTATTCCCAATAAAGGACCGGTGGTTCGAGAGGTCACCCGCCAGGACGCCCAGGACATCTACCAGGTTCGTGAAATGTTGGAGGGCCTGGCTGTCCGGCTTTTCGCCCAGGTGGCGGACGATGCGGCTATCGCTTCTCTGGAAGCGGCGGTTCAGGGCATCGAGTCGTGCATCCGACAAAAAGAGTATCGGGTACTGCTCAAACGCAAGAATGAATTCTACGATGTCCTGCTTAAAGGCTGCGGCAACAAGGTGGTCTACCAGGTGCTCGGGTCCCTTCTTGCGCGCGTCACTTTACTGCGTGGCACCTCCCTGGCTCAGCCCGAGCGACCGGCGCGAAGCCTTGAAGAGATCAAAAAGATCCTGGCGGCCATAAAGGCCAGAGATCCCGATGCGGCATATGAGGCCAGCACAGCCCACATTCGACAAGCGGCTGTTGCAGCTCTGGGGAACCTGCCGACGGATTCAAAAAAGAACTTTCAAAAGTAGGAGGATCCAAATCATGACAACCGAATTATTCAAAAAAGGGCTGAAGGTGCGCCGCGAGGTTTTAGGGGCCGAGTACGTAGACGCATCTATCGCCATGGTCGACGATTTCAACCGTCCGCTGCAGGAACTGGTGACCGAATACTGCTGGGGGGCGGTCTGGACCAGACCCGGTCTTGATCGCAAAATGCGCAGCATGATCAATCTGGCCATGCTCACGGCCCTGAACCGGCCTCACGAAATCAAGCTCCACCTCAAGGGTGCCCTGCAAAACGGCTGCAGCAAGGAGCAGATCATGGAGGTTCTCCTGCAGACAGCCATTTACTGTGGAGTGCCGGCGGCGGTCGACAGTTTCCGCCTGGCCCGGGAAGTCTTCAAGGAAATCGAATCACAGGAGTAGATATGGAAACAGCGCCGCGCATAGGTTTCGTGGGGTTGGGAAACATGGGGTTTCCGATGGCCGGCCGCCTGGCGGAAGCCGGCTTTGCCATGAGCGTAAACGATCTGAGCCCCGAGGTCCAGCAGCGGTTCGTTGAGAAACACGGGGCGTCAAGTGCCGGGTCGCCAGCTGCGGCCGCCCGGAACTGCGAACTGGTGATCACGATGCTGCCTGACGGGAAAGCGGTGCAGCGTGTGGTTCTGGGTGACAACAGGGAGGCAGGGATGGCCGAAGTCATGGCGCCGGGGTCCATCCTGTTGGACATGAGCTCATCGGCTCCCCTGGGTACCGTGCAGCTGGGTGAAGCGCTGAAGGAGCGGGGCATCCACCTGGTCGACGCACCGGTCTCCGGCGGTGTGCCCAAAGCAAAAGACGGAACGCTTGCGATTATTGCCGGCGGGGACAGTGCCGTGGTGCAGCGTTGCCGCCCTGTGTTCGACGTGCTCGGCGGGCGGATCTTCCACAGCGGTCCCCTCGGATCGGGGCACGCTGTCAAAGCCCTGAACAACATGCTTTCCGCTGCGGGGCTTATCGCGGCCGCCGAAGTGCTTCTGGTGGGGCGCCGTTTCGGGGTTGAGCCAACCGTCATGAACGATATCCTCAATGCCTCCACCGGCCGGAACAACAGCACTGAAAACAAGATGGAGCGCTACGTCTTTTCGCGGTCCTTTTCGTCGGGGTTTTCCCTGGATCTGATGGTCAAGGATCTGACCACTGCCGCCGACCTGTCCCGGGAACTTGGCGTGCCGGCCGTGTTGAGTCAGACGTGCCGCGAGTTGTGGGCGGCCGCCCGGGCTTCCCTGACCAAAGGCGCCGACCACACCGATGTGGTGCGCTTCTTCGAGCAACTGGCCGGAGTCCGGCTGGAGAAAAGGGGGGTTGACGATGAATGACACCTGGAAAGGCTGGAGCCGGCTGGAAGCCCCCAAAATCGAAAAAGGGTACGGACCCTGGATAGATCTTTCCCAACCGCTCTACTCGGACATGCCCCGAATCGATTTTTTTCCGGCGCCCCGGTACGAGTCCCTCGGCCTGGCGCCGCTGCTGGTCCTGGAGGTCTATGCCAAGGTCACCGAGATCCAGCAACTGGGCATGGCGGTACTGCTGGTGGAGCAGAACGTGCCCCTGACACTGGAAGCCATCGATCGGGGCTATGTCATCGAAAACGGCAAAGTGGTCCTATCTGGTTCGGCGGACGAACTGAAGAACAACCCAGCCGTCAAGGAGGCCTACCTTGGCATCTGAAGTGCGACTTCCCCAAGGATTTCCCGGAGAGCAGTGGATCCTGGCACTGGCTGAAGCCGCCGGGCTAGATCCCGCTTTCAGCTGCGCCGTGGCGGGGCTTTGCGGCCGGATTCTTCTGGACATGCAAAGCGACCGGCACCTGCTGTACCTTCGCGAAGGCCGGCTTGAACTTCAGCCCCTTTCGCCCGACAGCTCCTGGAATCTGGTGCTCCGGGCCCCGTTGGCCGTCTGGAAGCTTCTCTTTTCGCCCCAGCCGCCGCCCTGCTATCAGGGCATCACCTCTCTGCGCGCTGCGGTACCCGATTTTCTCATCGAGGGCGACCAGCTGCTGGCCGCCCAGTGCATGCACGGTCTGGAGCGGCTGGTTGAGCTCGGCAGGGGCGTCGGCGACGCGTCAATGGAGCGTGAACCGGCTGTGCGGAGGGATTCGTCCCAAATCACCGGACGGTACGTTGATCTGCCGGGCATCGACAGCGGCTCAGCCAGGGTCTACTATGAAGAAGCCGGGCAGGGCTTGCCCCTGGTGCTTCTGCACACGGCCGGAGCCGACGGGCGGCAGTTTCACGATCTGCTCTGCGATGTGGAAATCGCCCGCTGCTGGCGGATGATCGCCTTCGACCTGCCGCTGCACGGCAAGTCCATCCCCTCCACGGGTTGGTGGCGCGAGCCCTATCGCCTGACGACCCGCGATTATGCCCACTGGTGCATCGCCTTCATCCGGGCCGTGGTCAAGGGGCGCGCGGTGGTGTTGGGCTGCTCCATGGGCGGCGCCATGGCTGTTTACCTGGCGGCTCGGCACCGGGAGGATGTTTCGGCCGCCATCGGTCTGGAGGCGCCGGACCGATCCCCTGGGCGCCGCAATCGATTCTTGTGCCATCCGCAGGTCAATCAGGCCGCCCACAATCCGACCTATGTCTACAACCTGATGAGCCCCGCAAGTCCCCGGGAGGCACGCCGCCGCGCCTGGTGGTACTACAGCCAGGGTGGCTATGGCGTCTATGCGGGCGATCTGCACTTTTACAGCAACGAGTGGGATGGGAGCCGGGTGATCCCGGAGATCGACACGGCCCAATGCCCGCTCTACCTGCTCACCGGAGCTTACGATTACTCGGCCCCGCCCGAGTCGACCCGGCGCCTGGCCGCAAAACGACCGGGAATCGATATGCGCATTATGCCGGATCTGGGTCATTTCCCGATGACCGAGGACCCGGATCGATTCCGCGAATACCTGCTTCCGGTGCTCGAGGAGTTGGAAAACAAACTGGACGCCCAAGGCGACCTGGTCCACCGGTAATTTCAATCGATAAGGAGAAATAGCATCATGAGTATCGTTCGCGCCGCCATCGTGCAAGATTATCCGGTCGTTTTCGACCTGGAGGCCACCTTAGCCAAAGTCAGAGACCTGGTCCGGGAAGCGGCCCACCTGGGGGCCGGGCTGGTGGTGTTCCCCGAAGCGTTCGTCTCCGGCTATCCCAAGGGATTGGATTTCGGTGCCCGGATCGGCATGCGACTGCCAGGCGGCCGGGAAGACTTCCGCCGCTACTTCCAAAGCGCCATCGATGTACCGGGCCCGGCAACCGCGGCCATGGGCGATGCTGCCCGGGAAAGCG
>QZKV01000152.1 GCA_003599575.1 Desulfobacteraceae bacterium
CTGAGTATCGAATCGATGGTCTCTCCGACAAAATCATTGAAACGCGAAACGATCACCCGGTTGATATACTCCTCGACACCTTCCGTGGTGAAAATGCCCTGGGTACCCACCATGCGGTTGATGAACAGTACCGGCTGTACCACCTGAATGTTGAAAACCCCGAACGCCCTCAAGCGGATGAGACCCAGTTCGGCATCCTTGAAGGCCACCGGATCACGGGTGCCCCATTTCAGGTTGGTGAACACCTTCATGTTGACGAAATACATTTCGGCGCGCAGCGGGCTGCTCATGGCCCAGGGAAGACTGGCGATTTTGGTCAGGATGGGAATGTTGCCGGTGGTCAGGGTATGGCGTCCCGGGCCGAACGCTTCCACGGCTTTGCCTTTATAGAAAAAGACGCCGACCTGACTTTCACGAACGGTGAGTTGGGCCCCCCATTTGATCTCGCCGGAACCCTCTTCAGGCAGACGATGCACCAGTTCCTGGCCCGAATTGTCGAACCATTCCAGGTTTTCAAGGAATACCAGGTTGTTGCTTCCCATTGTAGTCTCCCTCCAGTTTCAGGTAAAGCGTGCCCGCACACGCATGTCCGGCTTTCACATGGATGGGGCGGCACCGGACCTAATTTCTTCCTAAAGAAAATATCGATGCCGATCAATAAACAAAATCAAACAGTTCCAAGATGTCGCCGCGCAGCCCTGCAATAGTATCGGTTCAAGTGAGGCAATGCTTGAGGCGCAATGCTTTCGGCGTGGCCGGGCAATGGACCAAGGCGAAGAAAAGGCTGCGGTCCTTACAAAGGCCGGCGAAGCGGACAGCCGTGGAATCTACGCGGTTTGATTTAGGTCAATACGGCATGGGCAAGTTCAAAGGCAAGAAGAAATAGCAAGGCTTTCAGCCTTCCGCTGGTTCCCAAGCTCCAGCTGGGAATCAGCGAAACCTTTTTCATCTCTATATCTTCGAGTGATCTTCAGTAATTTCCGGTTAGGAAATTGCATATCGTACTCGTACTCAGCGCAGCGGTACTCGTTCTCGTACTCGAAGCCATGTTTTGCGAGTACGAGGACGAGTACGAGTACGCGTACGAGTACGACTCTTACGCCCTTTGCGGTTGGACGATCCTGCAGGGGGATGCAAAAACTTAACCGGGAATTACTGAGTGATCTTAGCAAAACTCAAATGCGGTTACCCTGGGTGGATGAGCCCTTGCGCTTGCCGAATCGATCGGGGGAGCTATTATATATCACGGCAGAGGATCTCTGTAAGGAGCATGCCTCAAGGTTCGACAATGAATAGGGGACCGTCATGTACCCCGCAACAGAAGTGGGGGCCTGCATCCGTTCCCGGAAGCTCGGTTCGCAAAACAACGAGGGTTGAAAAAGACAACCGCCGCCATTTCGAAGGAGGACAAAATGGGTAAAAAAGTCGTGCTCGATAAAGATGAATGTATCGGTTGTGAATCATGCGTCGAGCTATGTTCAGAAGTTTTCACATTCAATGAAGCGGAACAAAAAGCGGAGGTGGCCCTTCCGGAAGGCGGGCCGGAGGATTGTATCGAGGAGGTCATTCAGACTTGCCCGGTGGAATGCATCCGGTGGGAGGAGGATTGAGATGTTTGCCTTCGTGACCCAGCGCCCGTTTATGGGTCGACCGCACGTGCCGGTCGTCATCCGGAGGGAAAAGAGGATCATTCCTGTGCGCCCGGCACTTACAACCCGATTTCCTGGTTTAAACCGGTCCTTGTACGGCAGTTCTCGGTGAGGTGGGTTTCCCGGGATGCCGGCCAGGCCTTTTCGATACCGATGCCGGCCCGAGAGCCGATCCTGATCTCGGGCCGGCGTCCTATGGCGGTATCGGTCCTTTTCTGAAACAGGTTTCATAAAAGACAATATTGTCCATGAAGGAAAAAGGTTTCTCCTTTGGTCGAAATGATCCATGGGCATCTTGCGGCTTTTACGAATCATCCCCGATTGCCGGTACTTTGCAGGGAACTTTACTCTTTACCCCCCTTGCCGCGCCATGTTAGGTTGCCGGGCGTAATCCGCTTCGCTCCATTCAGCGCTCTGAGTCCGCGAGAAAAGGAATTCGTTCACCATGGCCCGACGCATCCTGCGATGGACATTGCTGGCGGCAGTTGTCGCCGTCCTCGTTTTTTTTATCTGGCGCGCCACACGTTCCGAACCCGTGGAGGTGGCGGTCAAGACAGTCACCCTCGGGCTGGTGGAGCGGACCGTGGCCAACACGCGCGCCGGCACGGTCAAAGCATGCCGCCGCGCCAAGCTCTCCCCCAGCGTCGGCGGGCAGATCGCCGAGCTTCCCATCCGCGAAGGGGACCAAGTCAAGGCGGGGCAGCTGTTGCTGGCCTTGTGGAATGAAGACCTTCAGGCCCAGGTCCTGCTGGCCGAACGCGAGGTGGAAGCCGCTTCAAGCAGGGCCCGTTCCGCTTGTCTCAAAGCCGCTGTCGCCCGGCGCAACGCCGACCGCCTGGTGCAATTGCGGCAAAAGGATGTGGTGACCGAAGAACGCACCGAAAACGCCGTGGCCGAGTCGGATGCCCTGGAGGCGGAATGCCGCGCCCGGCGCACCGAGGTGCGCGTCATTGAATCCAAAGTCGCCGTGGCGCGGGCCAACCTGGAACGCACGCGACTCACGGCGCCGTTTGACGGCGTCATCGCCGAAATCAACGGTGAGCTGTTCGAGTTCGTAACGCCGTCGCCGATCGGCATCCCCACGCCGCCGGCCGTGGATATCATCGACAACAACTGCTTTTACGTTTCCGCACCGATCGACGAAGTGGATGCCGCCGGCATCCGGGTGGAGATGCCGGCCCGGATTACCCTGGATGCGTTCAGGGGCAATCATTTCGAAGGCCGGGTGCGCCGCATCGCCGATTATGTGCTCGACTTCGAAAAGCAGGCCCGCACGGTGGATGTCGAAGTCGCATTCAGTCAACCCGGGCGGAGCGATCCTCTTCTGGCCGGCTACAGTGCCGATATCGAAGTGATTCTCGGCGTGCGCCGGGATGTGGTGCGCGTGCCCACCGAGGCGGTGCTGGAAGGGCGCCGCGTCTACCTTTTCCTGCCGCAGCACGGCCGCCTGGCCGCACGCACGATCCGCAGCGGACTTTCCAACTGGGATTGGACCGAAGTGACCGAAGGCCTCGCCCCGGGCGATCTGGTCGTGGTGAACGTGGATGCGCCCGGGCTGAAGGACGGTGCGGCCGCGGTGCAGTTGCAGGAGGCGCCGTGATCCGTCTGGAACACATCGACCGCACCTTCCAGGTCGGAGACGAACCGGTGTATGCCCTGCGCCAAATTGATCTGAGCGTGGCGGCGGGCGAATATCTCTCCATCATGGGACCGTCCGGGTCGGGCAAGTCCACCCTGCTCAACATACTGGGGTTGCTGGACCGGCCGGACAAGGGAACCTACCGCTTGGAGAATCGCGACACCACCGATCTGAACGACCGGCAACAAGCCGGGCTGCGGCGCCACAAGATCGGTTTCATTTTTCAATTTTTCCACCTTATTCCGCGTCTGACGGCCTTCGAAAATGTCGAATTGCCCCTCACCCTGGCCGGCCTGGAGCCGGCCGAACGCAAGCAGCGCGTGGGCGCGGCCCTGGAAAGACTCGGTCTGGCCGAACGCGCCCGGCACCGGCCCGATCAGCTCTCCGGCGGCCAGCGCCAGAGGGTGGCCATTGCGCGCGCCACCATCATGAAACCGGCCCTGGTGCTGGCCGACGAACCCACCGGCAACCTGGACCGCGCCTCCGGCCAGGAGGTGATCGAAACCATCGAGGACCTCAATCGACAGGGCATGACCGTGGTGATGGTCACCCATGATCCGGAACTGGGCCGCCGCACCCGCCGGCAGGTGTTGATGATGGACGGGCGCATCGTGCGGGACAACGGAGCCAAGGCGTGAAGGCCGAGGATCTGATCCGATTTTGCTTCCGGTCGCTTTCGGGCTATCCGCTGCGCACCGGTTTGATGCTGCTGGCCATGGCCATCGGCGTGGCCGCGGTGGTGTTGCTCACCTCTCTGGGCGAAGGCGCCCGGCTCTATGTCACCCAGCAGTTTTCTTCCCTGGGCACCCATCTGCTGATCGTGTTGCCGGGCCGTTCCGAAACCGTGGGCGGACCGCCGCCCCTGTTGGGCCAAACCCCGCGCGACCTGACCGTCGAGGATGCTGTGGCCCTGACACGCAGCAGCGCCGTGCGCCGCGTGGCGCCCATAATGATCGGCTCCGCCCCTGTAACGTTCGGCAATCGCACCCGCGAAGCCATTATCATGGGCTCTACGGCCGAACTGTACGCGGTGCGCGATCTGAGCATGGCCCAGGGACGATTCATCCCCGAAGGCGATGTCAGCCGGGGTGAAGCGGTTTGCGTGCTGGGCCAGAAACTCAAGACAGAGCTTTTCGGAGCGGAACCGCCCCTGGGCAGTTTTGTGCGCATCGGGCAGCGCCGCTTCCGGGTCATTGGGGTGCTTGCCAAAAAAGGCCAGTCCCTGACCGTCGACATCAGCGATGTGGCCATCATCCCGGTCGCTTCGGCTGCGGCCTTGTTCAACCGCTCCTCGCTGTTCCGCATCATGGTGCAGGCCCAGGGCCGCGAGGCCATCCCGCGCGCCAAAAAAACAGTTTTGGAGATCCTGCGCGAGCGCCACGAGGGGGAGGATGATGTTACCGTGATCACCCAGGATGCGCTGCTGGCGACATTCGACCGCATCTTCAAAGCACTGACCTTGACCGTTGCGGGTATTGCCGCCATCAGCCTGGCGGTGGCCGGCATTCTGATTATGAACGTCATGCTCATCGCCGTATCGCAGCGTACCGCGGAAATCGGGTTGCTCAAGGCGGTCGGAGCGCCGGGCAGTCAGATCCTGCGCCTTTTTCTCTCCGAAGCGGCCATGCTGTCGATGGTCGGTGCCGCTGTGGGGCTGCTCTTGGCCCTGGCCGGTCAATGGGTGCTGCTGCGCCTGTTCCCGGAATTTCCGGTGAGCTCACCGTTGTGGGCCCCGCTGGCCGCGGTGGGCGTTGCGATCGGCACCGGTTTGATCTTCGGTGTGCTGCCGGCGCGCCGCGCCGCGCGGATGGATCCGGTGGCAGCTCTATCCAGAAGATGAACGTTATTGAACGGAAGAGTAAGCGCAAGGCGTTGCGGGATTCTCAAACTCCCGGTCACTCAGATGAAAAGACGAACAGAAGAAAGATAGAATGTTTCTGCGCGACACCATCCGCCTGTCCCTCCAAGCCGTGCTCAGCCATGGCCTGCGCAGTTTTCTGACCGCCCTGGGCATTGCCGTGGGCATCGCCGCGGTCGTGCTGCTTACTTCCCTGGGAGAAGGAATACACCGTTACGTGCTGGCCGAATTCACCCAGTTCGGCACCAATCTGATCGGCATTACGCCCGGCAAAACCACCACGGTCGGCATTTCAGGCGGCGTCATCAGCAATGTGCGGCCGTTGAGCCTCGGCGATGCGCTGGCCCTGGAAGCGCTGCCGCCCGTGATCGCCACGGTGCCGGTGGTTCAGGGCAATGCGGCGGTGGAATTCGAACAGCGCAGCCGGCGCACCTATATATTCGGTGTCGGCCCCGAAGCGCCGCGGGTTTGGCAGGTCAGGGTGGCCTTGGGCCGTTTCCTGCCGCAGGACGATCCGCGCACCGCGCGGGCCTTCGCGGTATTGGGCAGCAAAGTCAAAGCCGAGTTGTTCGGAAGCGCCAATCCTCTGGGGCGCCGCGTGCGCATCGGCAGCGAGCACTACCGCATCGTGGGGGTGATGGAATCAAAGGGCCAACTGCTGGGATTTGATCTCGATGATGCGGTTTATATTCCCGCCGGGCGGGCGCTTTCGCTTTTCAATCGGGAGAGCCTCATGGAAATCGATCTGCTGTATTCCGCCGGCAGCAGTTCAGAGGAGGTGGCCCGACGGGCCAAGCAGCTGCTGATCGCCCGGCACGGTTCGGAAGATTTCACCATCATCACCCAGGATCAGATGCTGGACGTGCTGGGTTCGGTGCTCAATATCCTCACCTTGGCGGTCGGTGCCCTGGGCGGTATATCGCTGCTGGTCGGGGGCGTGGGGATTCTGACGATCATGACCATCGCCGTCAACGAGCGCACCGCCGAAATCGGGCTGCTGCGGGCCGTGGGCGCCGACCGGCGGCAAATCCTGGTTCTTTTCATCGGCGAAGCCGTTGTGCTGGCCGGTCTTGGGGGGCTGGCCGGGCTGATCATGGGGACGGGCGGCGCCTGGATACTCGGCCAAGCCGTCCCCGCCCTGCCCACCCATACCCCCTGGAGCTTTGTGCTCCTGGCCGAGCTGCTGGCCGCGTTGATCGGTCTGCTGGCCGGCGTACTGCCCGCCCGGCATGCCGCCCTTCTCGATCCGATCGAAGCCTTGCGGGCGGAGTAAAGGGGGACGCGGAATGCGGAATTTGGCAGGACTGCCGGAAACATAAGCGTGTTCGTGCACGTGCCGAACACTCCGTGGCCAGCGGGCTGGCGGGCAACCGGGCAACCCGCCATTGACAGGGTGCGGCCGTGGTGTAACTTAGCAAAAATGGGAGGGATTCCCCAGTGGCTACCCGCAACAAGATCGCAGTGGTCACCGGCGCAGGCTCGGGCATCGGAAGGGCGGTGGCGCAGGCCCTGCTCGGCGAAGGTTACAGCGTGGCGTTGGCCGGGCGACGCCCCGATCCGCTTGAGCAAACGGCCGCCGAATCGGTCAATCCGGCGCAGGCCCTGATCGTGCCGGCCGATGTACGCCATGCCGATTCGGTGGAGGCTCTGTTTGCACGTGTAAACGAGCGCTTCGGCCGGCTCGATCTGCTTTTCAACAATGCCGGGATCTTCGTGCCCGGCAGTGAAATCGATGAACTGTCCGTAAAACAGTGGCAGGCGATCGTGGACACCAACCTGACCGGGTCTTTTTTTTGCGCGCGCGAAGCCTTCCGCATGATGAAGACCCAGGCTCCGCGCGGCGGGCGCATCATCAACAACGGATCGATCTCCGCACATTCGCCGCGGCCGAACTCCGCGCCGTACACGGCGACCAAGCATGCCATCACGGGGCTGACCAAAGCCATTGCGCTGGACGGCCGCCGCTACGATATCGCCTGCGGGCAGATCGATATCGGCAACGCCCATACCGATATGGCCGTCATGGCCCAGGGGGTGCCGCAGGCCAACGGGCAGATCGCGGTCGAGCCGTTGATGGACCTTAGCCACGTGGCCGGCGCCGTGCTCTACATGGCCGGCCTGCCGCTTGAGGCCAACGTGCAGTTCATGACCATCATGGCGACAAAGATGCCGTTTATCGGTCGGGGGTAAAGGCCCCGTTCAAGCCGGGTTTCGGCTTATTCAATATAGGAGGAAGAGATGGTATCGGGCAAAACGATAGTGCAAGGTTCCAACCGGCTGCGGTTCCGCGACGGCCTTCAGCAGCGCTACCCGGACGTTCTGACACCGGCGGCCCTCGCAGCGCTCGAGGCGCTGGCCGAGTTCAACCGCGAGCGCCGGCAGATCATGCAGGAGCGCAGCGCACGGCGCATCGCGCGTTTCAAGGATGGCCGGCGGATCGGTTTTCTCGACCCTGGCGCAGTGATCGCGGGCAGCGGGATCACCGTGCAACAGGCCCGCGCGGGCCAGTTCGACGGCTCCGAGATCCCTCACGACCTTCAGCGCCAATGGATCCAGGGCACGGGACCGGCCACCAAACCACGCGCCTCCGTGCAGTCCGGAATCCGCAACATTGCCTACGCGCTGCTTTCGGGCGCCGACGGCTGGATGTTCGACGGCGAGGATGCCCTCGGCCAGGTCGATACCATGTCGATAGACAACCAGCGCAATCTCGCCATCGCCTTTGCGTTCAAAGAACCTTTTCCGAGCGTCGCCGAAGCTGTTGCCGCGGAGATGAACGCGTGGGCCAAAGGCTTTTTCGGCCGCTCGATCATCGAGAACTGGAAGAAACAGTTGGATTTTACCACGCGCATTTTCCGCCCCCGGGGCCTGCATCTGGATGACCGGCATGTTTGTGAATCCGATGGCAGCGGATTTTCGGCCTCCATCGTCGATGCCGCCCTGTATGTGGCCAACAACCACCAGATCCTGCGCGGCCAGGGCCGCTCAATTGTCTTGTACCTGCCCAAGATCCAGACGGCCGAAGAGGCCGCCCTGTGGAACCGCATGCTGGCAACGTTGGAACAACATCTGGGCCTGCCGGTCGGGGCGGTGAAGGTTTACGTGCTGATCGAGCAACTCGAAGCCTGCTATCAGTTGATGGAGATCCGGGCAGCCCTGGCCTGCCGTTTTGCCGGTTTCAACACCGGCCGCTGGGACTATATCAACAGCGTGGCCGATGCATTGGCCTGGGACAAGGCCTTCCAAAATCCGAACATCGACGCCATTACCATGACCTACGGCTACATGCGGATTTACGAAGACCGCGTGCGACGGGCGGTCAACACGCCCGACCGCAACGGCCGGTTCGCGCTGTGGCAGGGCGGCATGGAACCCAATATCCCGGTCGGCTCCGAAAAGGGGGTGACCGAGGCGATGAAGCGCGCCATGGCCGGCGGCCAGCGCGAGCAGCAGGCCGGGGCCAGCGGCAAATGGGTGGCGCACTGGAAGATGGTCCACATCGTCCGGCCGGTCTGGGAAAAGGCCGGCGCCGCCAACCAGCTGGGGCGCAGTTTTCCGCCGCTCACCTACACTGCCAAGGACGCCGCAGACCTGATGCTGCTCGAACCGGCGCCGCGTACGATGCGCGGGGCGCGCGACCTGCTCTCGGTGGCGCTGCAATACGGCAACGCCTTCGGCAGGGGATTTCAGGCCGCAGCCCTCAAACCGGCCGATTTCTTCGGCAACGACGATGTGCTGTATCTGATGGAAGACATGGCCACCGGAGAGATCCGCCTGAGCATCCTCTGGGAGTGGCTGCACAAGCAGGCCCGCTTCACCGAAGACGACCCGGACAGCGGCGTGAGAGCCGGGGACCCCTTCACGCCCGCGGTCTTCGACAAGATCCTGGTAGAGGAGTACGAGAAGCTGCGGCGGGCCAACAACAGGGATGTCCACGACGACTCCAAGGATACCACCCTGCCGATTGCCCTGGAGATCGTCGAGCGCTACGTCAAGCATCCGAGCAAGGTCCCCTGGTATGTCGACCTGCTCAACCTCAATCTCAACAACCATGACCGGGCGCTCGCGCGCCGGCGCATCGAGGAATATCTGGCCGCATTCGAAAGGGACGGCACGCGCTTGACGGCCAACCCGGAGCTCCAGGTTGCCGCTGAATAGGAAGATGCTCTTCTCCGCGTCTCCGCGTCACTCGGGAGAAAAAAGAAAATGGAATCGCGCAGAGACGCTGAGGCGCAGAGAAAGGCTTCAGTCCGCACGCGGGTTCTCTCGTTTGCTCGTGCCCAAGCTCCAGCTTGGGCACGCAAACTTGGAAACTCCAGCTTCCTTTGCTCTTCTTACCTCTGCGGACCTCACGGCCACGCGAAGCCGGAGTTCGCAGACAGAGGTCCTCAAGCAGGGGCTTGGGAACCAGCGCGCTTAGCCTTTGCGTAAATATTCCGGATTGAGCAGGTTGGGCGGGTTTCCGGTGGTGAGGGCCGCCACCAGGTTTCGGGCTGCCAGCATGGCCATGGCGTTCCGCGTGGCCGCCGATGAACTGGCGATGTGGGGGGTGAGCACGACGTTCTTCATGGCCGGAAGGGCGGGATGCAAGGCCGGTTCGTTTTCAAACACATCCAGCCCGGCGCCGCCCAGCCGGCCGCTGGCCAAGGCTTCCGCCAGGGCGGCGTCGTCCACCACGCCGCCGCGTGCGGCATTGATGAGGATGGCGCCCGGTTTCAGCATGGCCAGTTCCGCCCGGCCGATGAGGTGGTGGGTCGAGGGGGCGTAGGGCACATGCAGGGTGAGGATGTCGGAGCGGGCCAGAAGCTCTTCCTTGCTCACGAAGGTGGCCTTGCAGTCTCGTTCCACATCGGGATCTGCCCGCCGACGGCTGTGGTACAGGACCGTCATCTCGAATCCCGCCGCCCTGCGCGCCACCCTTTGTCCGATCCGGCCAAAGCCCAAGATGCCCAAAGTGGCATGGTGCACGTCGAAACCCAGGAACTGCTTGAGGTACCAGCCCTTCCACTGTCCTGCGCGCAGATGGGCATCGGACTCCACGACCCTGCGGGCCGTTGCCAGGATCAGCGCCCAGGTGAAGTCCGCCGTGCTGTCGTCCAGGACCCCGGGCGTGTTGGTGACCATGACCCGGGCTTTGGAGCAGGCCGCAAGGTCGATGTTGTTAAACCCCACGGCGATATTGCAGACGGCTTTAAGTTCGGGACAACCAGCGAGCAGGTCCGCATCCACCCGGTCGACCAGGGTGGTCATCACACCGGACTTGTCGGCAAGGTTTTGGGTCAGAGTTTGGCGATCCATGGGATGGTCTTCCTGGTTGGAAACCACTTCGAAGTGGCCGGCCAGATATTCCAGCACATCGTCGAAGATTTCGCGGGTCACCAGTATTTTGGGTTTCATAGACGTATTTCCCCGCCCGGATCCCGTCGGGCACCAGCCGTCATCTATACACCATGGAGGGTAACCACAACCCGATTGCCGGAAACAGATAGAGTAATGCCAGCATGATCACCTGGATGCCCATGAACGGCAACATTCCCAGGAAGATCTGGTTGAGCGTCACGTGCGGCGGCGCCACGCCCTTGAGATAAAATGCGGCCATGGCCACCGGCGGCGAGAGAAAGGCCGTTTGCAGGTTGATCGCCACCAGCAGTCCGAAGAACAGCGGATCGATATTGAAATGCGCCAGCAACGGCAGGAATATGGGCATGAAGATGACGATGATTTCGGTCCATTCCAAGGGCCAACCCAGCAGAAAAATGATGATTTGGGCCAGGAGCATAAACTGCACGGGCGTCAAATCCATGGATATGACCCAGGTGTTGATGATCTCCTGGCCGCCGAGCAGGGCGAAGGCCGCGGCAAAAATGCTGGAGCCGACAAACAGCCAGCACACCATCGCGCTGGTTTTGGCGGTGAGATACACCGCCTCCTTGACCATGCGCAGGTTGAGCTGCCGATAGGCCGCCGCCAGTACGAAGCCGCCGAAGGATCCCATGGCCGCCGCTTCGGTCGGCGTGGCCAGGCCGACGATGATGGTCCCCAATACCCCCAGGATCAACATGGCCAATGGGAAGAACGAGCCCAGCAGCATTTTGAAAATTTCAAGGCGTACAAAAGTGAAGATCAAATAGAAAATCGCCAGCCCGACCGCAATGATGCCCAGTGTGATCCAGAAGCCCATGGGAACGGGTTTGCGCTGGGGGGCCGAGGGACGCTCGGCTTCGGTTTCCGATGGCGTTTGCGCGGGCTCATCGGCTCCTTCGGGCTCCTGCAGACCCCCGTCTTCGGAAGGCGCCTCATCCTGCGTTTGCGCGGGCTCACCGGCTCCTTGGGGCTCCTGCAGGCCTCCGCCGTAGCTCTCCTGCTCCTGGAAGCTTCCGCCAGCGCCCATGGACAAAAGTCCCTCAGGCACCACATAATCAGGCTTTGTCAGGGAAAGATAGATCGATCCCATCAGCAGCGCAGCCGCCGCGACCGGCAGCAGGGCGATGATCAAATGCCTGAGCAGGGTGCCCATGGGGACGTCGGCATTGCGGGGTCCCTTGATTGCACGTATCAGCCCGGCCATGACGTTCGTGCTCAACCCCTTTGAGATACTTTGCGAAAACGCAGGCAATTCCACGCGCCGATCTTCCTCGGCAAGCGGCGGCGCGGCGCTGGGCTTGAGCTTGGCATAAAGGATGACACTGCCGACATACATTCCCGCCAGTATGAGGCCGGGGAAAAAAGCGCCGGCGTAAAGTTTGACCACCGACACGCCCGCGGTGGCGCCATAGAGAATCAACAGCACCGAAGGCGGGATCAAAATGCCCAGGGTGCCTCCCGCGGTCACTGCGCCGGCCGCCAGTTTGACATTGTAGCCGACCTTGAGCATGGCCGGAAAGGCGAGCAGGCCCATCAGGGTCACTACCGCACCGATAATGCCGGTAGCAGTGGAGAAGACCGCGCAGGTCACGATCGTCGCCACCGCAAGAGACCCGGGGACCCGCGATGTGGCCAGGTGCAACCCCTTGAACAGCCTTTCGATCAGGTTGGCGCGCTCGACCAGGTAGCCCATGAACACGAACAGGGGAACTGCTATCAGCACGTCGTTGTTCATCACCGCATAGGCGCGATGCACCATCAGGTCAAGGGTACGAGCCACCGCCGTGCCCGGGTTCACACTGTTATAGAAGAGGAAAGTAAACGTCGTGCCCATGCCCATCAGCGTGAATGCCGTGGGAAAGCCGAGCATGATGGCCACCACTATCATTGCCAGCATCAGCAGGCCCAGATGTCCGTTGGTCATCTGCGAGGGCGGGGGCATCATCCAGAATACCCCGATCACCACCAGGGCCATGATGGAGAGTCCGAACCAGACTTCCTTCTTCACGTGTCACTCCCTTTCCGCGTCATACTCGCGTCGGCTTCGGCAATATCCTCATCTTGGACGTGTACCATGGCCTTGAGTTGGTCCACATCGACTTCCTTGACATCCTCCTGGCGCGAGGGCCACTGTCCTTGCTTAAGGCAGATGACACAGCGGATGATTTCGACAATGCCCTGGGCCAGGAGGATCGCCCCGGCTGCCGGAATCACGCTTTTGAACAGGTAAATCGCCGGGCCGCCGGAGCCGATCATGGAGCGCTCGCGGATTGCCCAGGATTCCGCCGCAAAGTCGTAGCCGGCCCAGCACAAGGCCACCACGCCGGGCAGAAAAAACACGATGTACAAAACCAGGTCCAGGCCGGCTTGAAGCCGTTCGGGGAAAAAACCATATAGCACATCGCCGCGAACGTGGCCGTTCTTCGACAGTGTGTAGGCACCCGACATCATGAACAAGGTCCCATACATGATGAGCATGACATCGAAGGCATAAGGGTGGGGTGTATTCAGCGCATAGCGCGAGAACACCTCATAGGTGATCAGGAAGGTGAGCGCGACAATGAGCCAAGCAAAAATTTTGCCAACAAACGTGCTGATCTTATCAATCGTAAGCAGTAGTTTCTGCATATCCGACCCTTCTGAAAATCAGCTTCGGCAGCCCGGAAGCGAGTTCCGGGCTGCCGTTTTATACAATTAAACCATTACTTCTTCTTGGCAGGCGCCTTCTTGCCGAAGTAATGGTTATAGGCCATACGCCGGTTGACATTGGTGTCCTGATCCCAAGCCACGGCGCGCTGGGCAAAGGCCTTCTGTGACTCGAGGATCTCCTTGAAAAGTGGATTCTGCGCGGCTTTTTTCTTGACGACCTCATCGTACGCATTTAGCTGCTGTTGCAGAATCGCGTCAGGTGTTTTGTAGAATTTGACATTTTCTTTGGTTTGCAGTTCCTGGTAGTCTTTGGAGTATCGGTCGATCGCCTTCCACGACATGTCGGCCGAGGCCGCTTCCACGGCATTTTCAATGATGGCTTTCATCTTATCCGGCAGTCCATCGTATTTTGATTTGTTGAACAGGATTTCGAACGATTCGGCGTTCTGGTGGTAGCTTTGCAGCATGCACACCTTGGAAACGTCCGGAAAACCGAGCAGCCGATCGGAAGATGCGTTGTTGAACTCGGCCCCGTCCAGCAGACCGCGATCGAGAGCCGGCACGATCTCACCGCCGGGCAGAGCGTTTACCGCTGCCCCCAGGCCGGTGAACACGTCTATGGAAATACCCACAGTGCGGAACTTTACGCCTTTTAGGTCTTCCGCCTTGGCGACCGGCTTTTTAAACCAGCCCAGCGGCTGGGTCGGCATTGGCCCGTAAGCGAAAGACACCACGTTGGCGCCGATGGATTCGTAGATCTTGGCCAGCAATTCCTTGCCCCCGCCGTATTTATGCCAGGCCAGCAACATGTTGGCATCCATGGCATAACCCGGCCCCGACCCCCACAAGGCCAGCGCTTCCTGCTTGCCGTAGTGGTAGACCATCACGCCGTGACCCCCGTCGAGGGTACCCTTGGAGACCGCGTCCAGCAGGCCGAAGGCCGGTACCACGGCTCCGGCCGGCAGCACTTCGATCTTGAGGTCCCCGCCGGTCATGTCATTGACTTTTTTAGCAAAGTCCAGAGCGTACTCGTGAAAAATGTCCTTGGTCGGCCAGGTGCTCTGCCAGCGCATTGTGATGGGCCCTTGCGCCTTGATGATCTTGGGAAAGCCCATTGTCACGACCCCCGCCGCGGCTGCCGCCGTGATAAATTTTCGGCGACTGGCCATCTTGGGGGAGCCGGCCTTACTCTTTTTGTCCGTTGTGATCTTCTTTGTTTCCATTCAACTGCCTCCTTCGTTGTTTGCGGGGCCAACAATGGGACCGGCCCTCTTTATTGGTGTACCCCAGAAAATGCCAATAGATGGCACCCGAATTCATCCGCAGTCAAAAAAGCCGTGGGGAGTCTCAGCAAATGTGGTTTGAGGTGAGATTATGGCAAAAAATGTGAATCACATTTAAATATTGCAATAGGATCAACTAATAAATTGACCTTGTTCTCTTGTCAAGGGGATTGCCGCGGATGTCGCGGCTGTTGACAGCCTAAGACAGCGGTCTTACCCCTGACCATCATTGAAGGTACGGTTAAAAAGGAGACGAATCATGAAAGTTGGGTTCATCGGCCTGGGCATCATGGGGAAACCCATGGCCGGGCACCTGCTGAAGGGGGGCCACGAGCTTCATCTGCACAGCCGCAGCGGTGTGCCTCAGGAGTTGATCGAGGCCGGCGCAAAGGCCTGGGGATCATCACGGGAAGTGGCCCAAAACGCGGATGTGATCATCATCATGTTGCCGGATACCCCTGATGTGGAAAAGGTGCTGTTCGCGCAAAATGGGGTGGCCGCAGGCCTGTCAGCCGGCAAAGTGGTCGTCGATATGAGTTCGATCGCGCCCATGGCCACAAAGGAATTTGCCCGGCGCATCAACGCCCTGGATTGCGAGTACCTCGATGCTCCCGTCTCCGGCGGCCAGGTGGGGGCTCAAAATGCAGCCCTCACCATCATGGTTGGGGGCACTCCGGCGGCGTTCGAGAAAGTGATGCCCCTGTTTGCGCTGATGGGCAAGAACATCACACTGGTGGGAGGCAACGGCGACGGCCAGACCGCCAAGGTGGCCAACCAGATTATTGTGGCCCTGAACATCGAAGCTGTGGCCGAGGCACTGCTGTTCGCCGCCAGGGCCGGAGCCGATCCAGCCAAGGTGCGCCAGGCCCTGATGGGTGGATTCGCCAACTCGCGCATCCTGGAGGTGCATGGCGAACGTATGATCAAGCGCACGTTCGATCCTGGATTTCGGATCGAACTGCACCAGAAGGATTTGAACCTGGCCCTGGCCAGCGCGCGCCAGCTTGGCTTGTCCCTGCCCAACACGGCAACCGCCCAGGAGCTGTTCAACGCCTGCAGCGCCCATGGGGGCAGGGCCTGGGATCATTCGGCCATGCTGCGGGCGCTGGAAATACTGGCCGACTTTCAGATCGGGCAAAAACCGTCTGAAGTGAGCTGAACTGAAAACCACTGCATGGCTCGCGATGTCATTGACACTCCTTGAATGAGCGCTAGTTTCGTTTTGCGATTCGTCCGCAAAACAAGGAGGCGACATGGTTAAAAGAGAAATTCAGAAAGACCGCTTGAAAGTGTTCATAGAGGACGCCCGTCTTCTTTCCGAAGAGGAAAAAGCAGGCCTGCCGTTGGAAAAAAGGGAAGCTGCCGCCGGAAAAACCGGGTTGTGGATCGAGGTGGGGTGCCCGGCCGGGGCTTGTTCGCTCGAGGGCGATAAAATCACCTTGCCGGCGGGGGGCGTGGCTCCCAGGGAGGCCAAAGGCATCTGGTTGAGCCTGTTTTGTCCGGAAGATCGGTGCATGATCGAACAAAGCACGGACTTGCCCTGACAGTTGCGGCTTATCCAGATGAAAGCCAAAGGAGGCGTTATGCCCAGGAAAGCCACCGTGATCGATTGCGGCGAACGCTGCCGCAAACTTGAGCACGAATGCATCGACAGCGGCCGCTCCGCATCGGATTGCCGCCGGCAGCGCGAGCAGTGCCGAGCGGCCTGCGCTTACCAATAAACGTTGCCGTCCGTTCGGCCCATGCGCTCGGAAAAGGTGGGTTCTCGTCAGGCCGCGATATCGCGAGAAATAAAGAG
>QZKV01000155.1 GCA_003599575.1 Desulfobacteraceae bacterium
CCCCGCCATTGGACCTGAAAAAATCATATCGTGAAAAAAGAAGGCCGAGAGCGATTCCAGGGCCGCATCCGTGGCGGACCACCCCTTGAAAGCCCACATCTCTTTAAACCGTTTCAAATCCATGTAGGAACCGTTGCTTGGCGCACTCGCAGTGGGAAAGCCCCACTTTTCCTTGATCATTTTGTTGGCGACACCGCAAAAAGCCGTGGCCGGTCCGTTCATGACCGAAGTGTCCACGAATATGCTCTCGAATTTGGCGCCTACCTTTTCAATGACATCCAACAGCTTCTGGGTTCCGGCTATACGTCCGCTGGGCATCTGATTTTCCTGATCAAAAGCCACTAAAAGAACGTGCTTCACGCCGATCTGGGCAATTTCACGAATTTCCGTTTCCAGATCTTTTTCCCAAACGGTCAGACTGTTATAAAACATCCGGTCCAAAAGTCCTTTTTCAGCACAATACGCGGCCCCTTCGAGCTTAGGCTTCATAACCCAGGCATCGATGCAAAAGGGCATACGGCTGTTGGAGCTGACGAAATCGATAAACAGCTTAAACTCCTCGCCGGTATTGGCGACGATGTCCGCCATACCGGGTATTCCCGTTTCCTCGGTTAACCGCTCCTGGGTTTTGAGCAATTCTGCGGCTTTGTTTTGGTCGAAACCGTCTTTGCGCTTGTCGGGGAAGACCTTATCACCCTTCTGAAAGATGGAGCTGACACAAACGCAAGGGTACTCGCCGGGTTGTCCACCAAATTTTACCCCCCCAACCTCGCAAACCTTTTGCTCGGTGCTGATTTGAAACATCACCATCTCCCTTCTGAATTTTGTATTAATTTCAAATGATAGGGCCCTGGTTGCCTGCCATTTAATTGTTTTGTATTTTTTTTATATGCTATTTTTGGACGTATGAATATCGTCCAAAAGCTGATTTTTGTTTATTGTTTAAAATTAAATGTCCGCGACAGATCAAATTCAAATGATCTTAAGGCGCGGGCATTGGTATATCTCGGAAACGGGAATGTCCTGCGGATCCTGCGCCGGCCGGATGGATTCGATGGGGATTTATGATTTCAGAGCCTTGGGATTTCGGAAAACTCGTTAGTGTCCATCCATTTATTCCCCGTTCGTTCGAGGAAGGAGAGTTTTCGTTTTTTTCCGAAGCCGACGGCTTATCGTTGTCGTATTCGTATTCGTATTCGTATTCGAATTCGAACTTTAGATAATCGAGGGCGATTACGAATACGATTACGACAACGAATACGACTCAGAAAAAGCGTAGCCTTGGATGGGCACTCGTTAGAATGCTGGGTCGACCAGGCCCATCTGGATGGCCAGGTGAACCAATTTAACGGGCTGGTCGATGGTCAGTTTTTCCATAATATTGGCACGGTGCGATTTAATGGTGCTGATGCTGACGCACAGCATGTCGGCTATCTCCCTGGTGGAGCGGCCTTCCCCGATCAACTGGAAAACTTCCCGCTCGCGGTTTGAAAGCTGATTGTATCGTTTGGCGATAGATGAGCATTTTCGATTGGGTGAATGGTTTGCCTCAAGAACCTTCGTTATGGTCGGGCTCAAGACGGTTTCATTTTTCATAGCGGAACAAATCGCCTGTATGATATCCCGTCCGCTTGAATCCTTCAGCAGATAGCCGGAAACACCGGTTTCCAGGAGCTCGTGGATATAGTGCTCATGGGAATACATCGAAAGAATCAGGATCTTTGTTTTTGGCAATTGCTTGCGGATTATTTTTGCAGCCTCAATGCCGTTCATGCGCGGCATTGCAATATCCATGATGACGATATCCGGCTTGAGGATGATCGCTTGTTCGATCAATGCTTTGCCATCGGTGGCCTCGCCTACGACCTTGAACCTCGGTTGTTCTTCCAACAAACGGGCCAATCCCTGGCGAACAATGGTATGATCATCGGCAAGCAGTATTCGCACAGGCTCAGTCATGGCGGGACTCCTCGTCCAAAGGAATTTCAATTCGAATCCGAGTGCCGCCCCCCGGTGAGCTGCGCAGAAGGAAAGTACCATTGAGCAGCGAAACCCTTTCGCGCATTCCAAGAAGCCCGAGGCTTCGCTTATCTTTGCCGACAATCCCGGTATCGAAACCGATACCGTCGTCCTCGGCCAAGAAGATGATTCTCGGATAGCTTTTGATGATGCCCAGCTTGAATCTTTCTGCGCCGGAATGCTTCAACGCATTGGTCAATGATTCCTGACTGAAACGGTAAAGAATTGTTTCAATATCCGCGCCAACACGCCGGTCGAATCCGATTATCTGGAAATCGATATTGAGACTGGTGTGCTTTTGAATATCTGTGAAGTAAATATTCAGAGCCGGTTCCAGGCCTAGATCGCTAAGCAATGTAGGGTGCAAATGGTAGGACATTCGCCTGATCTCAGAGCCGGTCCTTTGGATCATTTGGCGGATCTCTCCTATTTCTTCCGTGAGGTGATGGCCGGCGGCATGTTTTTCCTCCAGGCGATCAAGGCCCAGTTTCACCGCTGTCAGGCTCTGCCCGGCTTCATCGTGCAACTCACGTGCGATCCTGCGGCGCTCCTCTTCCTGGCTCTGAAAAAGCTTTCCGGTCAATCGCCGCAACTGTTGACGATGTCGCCGAATCGTTTCCACCATCTGAGTGTTTTCGATGGCGCCGCCGATGAAATTACCGAGGGATCCCATTAGGTGAGTCTCATGAAAGCTCAAAACCCGACTTTCGGGAATGCTCAGCCCGAAAAAACCGATCGCCTTCCCCTTGAAAGTGGCCAGAAAGCAGGTAAGCCAAAGGTTGCTTTGTCCCCCCGCTTCGGGATAACAAATCCGAAAAGAGGGGAATGTACCTTCGGGGGGCAATGCAGTATTCGTTTCAAGAAGATGCTTCATCAGCAGCCTGTCGCTGAATACGATTTCATTTTCGGCAACTTCATGAATATTGAACCTTGCCTGTAGTCTCAACCGTTTGGCATCATGGTCTATCAGAAAAAACGCACCGCGCTCAAGGCGCAACACCTTGATTACCTTTTCAAGGGTTACTTTCAAACTCTGCTTTAGATTTATGGTGTGATTCAACGCCACTGCGATACTGTTGATAATCGAGAGTTCGCGGTTGCGTTGATTGATCACTTCTTCATTCTGCTTGCGCCGGGTGATATCCTTGATAATGCCTTCGATCTCGGCTTTTCCGGTCTGCGCGTTTTCATACATTCGACTCGAGATGAGCACGTGCAACGCAGACCCGTCCCGGGTTTTAAATTCAGTCTCATAATCCTTCAAATAGCCTGATTTTGTGATTACAGAGAGTAATTTTTCGCGCGCCTCCGGTTCCAGATATAAATCTTTGGCAGTAAGCCGCTCCAGCAAATCTCTCTTTGCCCTGTATCCCAGTAATTCCACCCCGGCCTGATTGATATCGATTATCTTTCCATCCAGGTTGGTGGTATAGATCATGTCGTGGCTGCCTTCGAATACCCGGTGATATTTTCTCTCGCGTCCTGCCACCTCTTCCTGTAACCGTTTGATTTCGGTAATGTCTTTAAATATTTCCAGACCGCCCGTAACGCGACCCGTTTTGTCCCTGAATGCGGAGGTCGAGCAAATGATAGGGATTTTCTTGCCCACGACATTGACTATCTCATATTCCCGGTTATGGATATCCTGGCCCTCGGCAACAGCCCTTTTCAGTGCGCAATCATACTCGCAGATGGTGTTTTTAAAAACATCTTTGCAGTACATACCGATTGCATCCTCGACTGAAAACCCGGTAATTTTTTCCGCCGCAGGATTGAAATAGGTAATCCGCCATTCGTGATCGGTAGTAAAAAGGCCGTCGGGTAAACGATTCAGAATCTCAATAAAACTTTCTTCTTTTTCATAAATGCGCTCCAAAGTTCTTTTATGATACAATTTAAGCTGTTCGGCGATAAAGTTCTCCCAGCCTCTGCTGTGGATTTCGCTATTGGCTTTAAAGTACGAACACGTCAGGCAGCACGAAAGCTTGTGAAAAAAGTCGTCGATAAGCAAATCCGAGCAGCGGGTTTTAGGGGCCAGCCAGCATTTTGAAATCTTTTTTGCATGGTTCGGGCACAGGTCATTGGTGCACTCAAGGAACTCCCAACATGCCTGCGTCCCCGCTTTGCATCGCCGCTCAGGGGGGACTTCGATGAGGTGGCTTTCGAGCAATGAACTCACAGTATGAATCTCCCTTGGCCCGACATAGCGGCTCGTCCGCCAGGAAAGTGAAACATCCGTCCGGGTAGCTTTCGCCATAAAGTAAATCCATGAATGCGCCAACCACGCCGCGCAGCATGAAACATTTTCCCCTGTTGGCATGACCGTAATTTTTCAGGAAGCCCGTGGCTTCATAGGAGTCGCCAACCCGTATGACCAGTTCCTCATCCGGAATCAGTTTTTGCACTTTCAGATCACCCCAGCCGAATGCCACGGCGACCTCCACAAAACCCAATATCTGATCCTCCTTACAATCGATCATCGGCTTTACGATCTCATCCCACTCCCAGGAGTTGAGGATGCCCTGGAAAGTGGCGTAGCCGCATTCCTGGGCGGCTTTGATCAGCAGACTTTCAGCTTCGGCTTCGCGGGAAGGTCCGAGCTTCTTTTCGAAATTGAAGTTGATTCGGTTATAATAATGTACTGAAAAGAGCGAAAGGTAAACGCCGAATATGGGGATAATGCCCTTTGATTCCCTGATTCGGCTTCTCTCCATCACCGCATGTATGATTCTTGTGCCCTCTATAGCCATTCAACACACCTCTACTTGAAAGACGCACTCCTTGTCGCCAGTCATTTTGCACTTGAGCTCCTTTACTGAAAAAGATCCGATCGGATAGCCGTGGATCGCTTCCAGTGCGCCGGCAAGCCAGCCGCGGGAAAAATGGCAGCCGGAGGTATTGCGGCGACCGTGCTTGGCGAGCCATCCGGTGACATGGTGACTTGAAGAACTGATAAAAAAACCACCGTCTTTTTCGATATCCTGGGGATGGATAATGCCCAGGCCACAGTTCTGATAGATGATGGCACACATCTCCAGCTTGGATTTGAATGTTTTGATCTCGCAATATCTCGCCAGCAAAGGTTTCAGGCTGTGGTATGCGGCCTCCTCCGCAGACTGATAGATCAAGAGGATCCCGTCGTCGCCCAGAGTGTCTTCAAGGGTTTTTTGCAGATTGATGTTATAATGATGGCAGTGGATAGCGATCGGCTGCCCCGAAAGGACGACCTGATGGTCCTTCCTGTCAAGTTCCCGTTTCCAGTCAAAATCGGGCATAGTTGCCTCATGGTTGTTTATCTGAAGTTGCTGGCGGCATTCATCCGCAATTGTGAATTTTGAACCTTTTTATTTGATAACCACAACAATGGAGAGCAGGGCATGCAGGAAAAGTCGCCGCTCAAGCAGGCACTGCTCACGAACGCGACCCGGTCAGCCAGGCCACGTATCCGAGCAGGAGCAGACTGGGCAGATTGAAAAAGGTCTGCAGCGCAGAATGGCACAACCCCCCTTGCGCTGCGCTCGATTTCGGCATCCAAGGTATCGACCCACAGGTTGCGGGCAAGCCGCCCGGCCGCATGGCCATCCTGCAATTCCAACCGGAAGAAAAAATTTGCTTCTTCCGGGAGCAAGTATGTCAAAACGATGATGGTGTGTCAATGCCCATGCAATGCCCGTGCCCATACGCGATAACGCAGCCGTTCTTTGTGAATCAGACGGGTTGGGCGCCAGGTTGTCCTGGTGGAACATTTCCATACCGATTGCGATGGCGATGACCACGCTTTGTTCGATATGGCCGAACGAAAAATACTCTCCCAGCCATTTTTCGCATTGACATGCGGCAATGCAATCCAATATACGGTAGGAGACAGGAGCTCTCCAAAGACAACGAGCGTTTCCCTGGAAACAATCCCCAACGAAAGAATCCTTTTTACAACATTGCCGTGATATTTCCGAAAGGCGCTCGGCGCCTGACGAATTCGTTTTTATCGCATTGCGAGCAAATAGGTACGCATCCAAACATTCAGCTTTTAATGAACCATCCGTTTTGCTTCTGAGTTGAAAAACCTTTTTTGGCGGACCATCGCATGGCAGTAGCAGGTGAAGTTTACCTGCCGCCGCCGAGCTCATGGTCGTTTACTCCAACCCCCGCCTGAGCTTCGGTCAGGTGACTGCGTTCCGAAAAAGGAGAAAAGAGATGAAGAAGATGCGGCAAAGGCTAAAATGGTTGGCGGTCGTTTTTTTGTTCCTCTGGGCTCCCCTGATGTGGGGCTGTATCAAACCCACCCTGGAAGTTGAAACCAACGCAGGCACCCTGGCGGGGAAGGTCAACAAGCATGCCAGCGCGTTCCTCGGTGTGCCCTTTGCCAAGCCGCCGGTCGGCGACTTGCGCTGGAAGGCGCCGCAGGACCCTGAACCATGGACCGGGACCCGGGATGCCACCCAGAGTCAAAGCGTGTGCGTGCAAGCTGAAATGAGCACCACCTGGCATTCCACGGGCCAAATTATCGGAAACGAGGATTGCCTCTACCTGGATGTGTACCGGCCCAAAAACTATCACCGCAACCTGCCCGTCTATGTTTATTTTCACGGCGGCGCCAACCGCTTCGGCGGTGCTGCGTCTTACGACGGTTCCACCCTGGCCAAGGACCAGGACATCATCGTGGTCATCGCCCAATATCGCCTGGGACCCCTGGGTTGGCTTTCGCATCCCGCCCTGCGTACGGGCGACGCTTTCGATAATTCGGGCAATTTCGGCACCCTGGACAACATCAAGGCCCTGCAATGGGTGCGCGACAACATCGCCGGCTTCGGCGGCGACCCGGCCAATGTGACCATCGGCGGCCAATCCGCGGGTGCCTCCAATGTGGCCAAACTGCTGATTTCACCCCTGGCCGCGGGACTGTTTCACAAAGCGGTGCTGCAAAGCCTTGGCGGCGCCATCATGGCCAAGGAAGCCGGAGACGCTCTGGCCGATGGGATGCTGGCCAACTTGGCTGGCTACAATCAGATCGATCCCGCTGACAGCGCAGCGGTCGAGGCATTCCTGCGCGGCAAAAGCGCGGCCGAACTGGTTGCCGCCCACGGCACGACCTATGCGGGCTTTGCCGACGGCACGGTGCTGCCGGGCGGCTATGTGGAAACCATTTACAGCGGCGACTACAACGCCGTGCCCGTGATGCTGGGCAGCACGGAATATGAATTCAAGAATTTCCTGCCGCTGTATGGGCCGGCTTTCGGCAAACCAAACTGGGGCAAGGTGTACGACCTGTTTGACCGCGATTTCGACCCCACTTACAAATGGACCTTTGCCGAAATCTTTCCCACCCAGGCCGAGATCGATTTGTATGAGGCCATGGGCAAATACCGAAGTTTAGGCTGGAAATATAAATGTGTGGACGAGCTGGCCACGCTTTTGCAAAACCGCCAGGACGATGTCTACGCGTTTATGTTCAAATGGGGCGGTCCCGATTCGGCTTCGGAAGAATTCGCGCATGTCTTCGGGCCTGCGCACGCCATGGATATCCCCTTCTTTTTCGGCGAAGACGAAGATCTTTTCGGATACGCCTTGACCAAGAAAAACCGTCCAGGCTTCCAGTCGCTTCAACGCGTAATGATGACCTACCTGGGCAACTTCATCCGCAACGGCGACCCGGGCAGGGTCAATGGCGTCGAATGGAAGCAGTGGGCCAACGGCGCGGCTGCGGATGCGCCCAAATGCATGCTGCTGGACGCCGACATGAAACGGGCCCGCATCGGGATGGATACCCGAAAGCTTACCCTGGAAGCGCTTCAGGCAGAGGCCGCGGATGAAGTACAAGGCTGGGGCCCGGCCGCTGCCGCATTGGTTACATCCAGTGTGGCCGCGTATACTCCCGAATACCTGCTCAACGATGAAGGCCATGAGCTGCTCTATTCCACGCTGAAATTCAATTCCATGCCGAACGCCGCCGCCTATTCGGGCGTGCACGCGCAAGCAGGATACCGCATCGAAGTACCGGAGGGCTGGACGGCGGGAGAAGACGATCTGGTTTTGTACGCCCATGGCTATGCCGGCACCGGCACCACGCTGTCCGTGAGCACCCCCACCCGACTGAGAAATCACCTCATCGCCAATGGCTTTGCCTGGGCGGCCTCCAGTTATACGGCCAACGGATACAACATCGCCTCCGGCGTCCAGAGCACGGCCGACTTGCTGGCATACTTCAAAACCAGGTTCGGCGAACCCCGCCGGGTTTACCTGACCGGTCACTCCATGGGCGGCCATATCACCGCCCGATCCATCACCGATCCTGCCTATGCGGACGGGTATGACGCGGCCCTGCCCATGTGCGGCGTTGTGGGCGGCGGTGTCGAATTGTTCAGCTATTTTCTCGATTGGGGGCTGGCATCAAGCTACTATGCCGGCCTTAACTACGAGGTTCCCTTCGATCCGGCAACCGAATATCCGGCCTGGCAGCAGGCGCTGTACGGGCCTGCCGGAGACGGTCACGGCGCTCTGGGGTATATTCCCCGCTACCCTTCCGGCGGCACGGCGGCCCTGAACGCCAACGGCGAGCTTTTCAAAGCGGCCACCATGTATCGCTCCGGCGGCCTGCGGCCCCTGTACGATCGCGCTTTCTCCTACTATGCCGATTTCGTCCTGGGGCGCTCTGTGCAATGGCTGCTGGACCCCACCCAGGCATCCGGCTCAGGCAACCTGGTGGGCAACGCGACCACGCAGTACCGCCTGGACCCGGACGACGCCACCACCAGCGCCGATGAAGCCGCGCTGAACGCCGGTATCCAGCGTGTAAGCAACCCCACGGGCGATCTGTCCGCAAGCATGTGGGACGTCACCGGCAATGTCAACATACCGGTCCTTTCCCTGCACACATTGGGCGACCTGTATGTGCCCTTTTCCATGGAACAGATATGGGCCCGGCGCATCGCCGAGGCCGGCAAGGAGGACCGTTTCCAGGCGCGCGCCATCCGCGCCCTGACCCATTGCGAGTTCAGCGTTGACGAAGAGGTCCAGGCCTTCGCCGATCTGGTCGATTGGGTTGAAACATCCACGGTCCCGCAAGGGGATGACATCCTGACGCCTTCGACCGTGGCGAGGCCCGATTTTGGCTGCGCCTTCACCACGCCGGGCCGGGCGTACGACCTCGATTACACTGCACAATGCACGGATTAGGACCAACTACCTGTCACCCAGCGCTAAAGAACGCCGAAGGGGCGAGCGGTTGCTTGCCCCTTCGAAAGCGTCGGTTTCAAAGCAGACCTTAACCATGCCGGCGGTTGCGCAGGTCCGCGCGCATTCGTTCGAAGTGTATTTTCAAGGCCGCGATCCTCAATTGGTCGTCATCGGCGAGATCCTCGGTGCGGATGAGGGCCGCCATTTCCTTCGGCCATTGACCGGGCCACACGGGCGGTGTTCCGGGAACCATGAAATGTTTAAACACTTTCAGCAGCTTGGCTTTTTTGACCAGGAAATAGAAGCTCCTTTCCCCGGGAAAATGGGGCGACCCGGGAATATGCTCCTGGGGCTTGGCGATGCCCTCGAAAGTGTTCGCGCCGATGATCACCGCGCCCTGACGGCCGAGCAGACGTATGCCGATGGTCGCCGTGGATTTATCGGAGCGCGCATCGATAAACCGGTTGTCCTCGGCGATCAGAAAGGCTCCGTCAAAATTGGTGATGATATCCACCTCATGGGGAATATCCCCGTCTATGAGGATCTGATTGCCGGACACGCGGGCATACGATCCGGTGTTGTTGTCCACAAAGGCGCCGGTATGCCACGCAAAGGGGTTGATGACGATGTTGGAGGCGACAATGGAAGCGCTGGTGCTGCCCGGGGCGCCGTACTGCTCATTGCGCACGACCCCGCCGCATTGGTAGGCCATGGGATGGTCGACGATGTTGTCCTCGAAGGTCACGGAACTGTTGCCCAAAACCGAAACCACCCCGCCGTCGTTGAATGCATAGCGGGAATAATATCCGCCGTTTTCCTTGAAGCGTTGATCCTCGAGGCGATATGAAAAATCGGGGTAGTGGGTACCCCCCAGGCCGGCCATCTGCTGGACGAAATAGAAACCGGAAATCCTGGTGGTCAAATGAGCGCCCGCCGCAACTCCGTCCACGACCAGAAAGCTGGTTACCCCGTCGCCGTCGATGACAGGCAAACCCGCTCGGACGTTTGTGATTTCTTCGCGAATGGACCGCGCCTCAATTTCCTTGCGGGTCAGTGTTTTTGTCAGCTCAGGCACGCCGATCAAATCGATGCCAAGGTGATATTGCTTGAAAACGACCGGTCGGCTGAAAATATAATGGCCGGGAGCCATCTTCAGGATTTTTCTGTGTGTGCCGCTGTCCGCTTCGGACAGAAGATCCAGGGCCCGCGTAAGCGCATTTTGAGCATCGTGTACGTGCTCGACACCGGGTTTCATCCGCAACACAAGGCTCATTGTTCCGGCGGTTTTATCAAAATAGGGCCCGTGCAACTCGAAGGTTTCATCGACAACGGCCGGCCGCCTGAAAGCCTCGGCCACGAAAAAGGCAATGGTTCCGGCCATCACGATCGAGAAGAAACGTGATTTCCATGAAATCGCCATACTCCTTTTCTCCTAAAAACAGCATGACCCAGAAGCAAGCCGGCGCCGTCATCGGGCACGCACAGCCGCATGGCGGACATGACTGTGGATCAAGGGGAATTCAATGGGGATGGGTGGCATCTGGGAGGTGAATTTTTCTTCATCAGCACCCGGTCACTTCATACATTATCCATGCAAAGATAAGTAGTAATCTGATGCGAAAATGTCAAGCAACACAGGGAAAACGTTCGCTTTTCACTCGAGGGAATCATAAAGCGTCAAACTTGCGAAACATTCCAGCGCAGGCCCGAAATCCAAGTGAAATTCAGGACCCCCGTTGGATGCCGGATCAAGTCCGCGATGACGACTGCACGACTTGGGTTCCAAAGCTTCCGGTGAAGCGGCAGGCGGGTCTCCGGGTGGATACGGCCGTTGTTTGGCTGAATCTCAAAACTTCGCTCAGCCGGCGGCGGCCAAGAGTACTTTGCTGGTATATTCCCCAAGATCGGCAAGTGCATCGGTGGGCAGAAATCGATCCGCATTGTTGCTGTACAGGCATGTCACACCGGCCGGAAAATCATCGTCGGCGAAATAAAAAAGATAGCACAGGGCGATTTTGGGCAGGGGGCGGACCACAAAAGCCAAGTCGCCGCTCACTCCCGCCGGCGCATCGGAACCCTCCAGAAGCGTGTAAATCGTGCTGATTCGGGTGTTCAGACGCGCCACGGCCGGCACCAGACAGTGTTCGGTGCGATTGTTGAAAGCGCCCGCGTACGGCGCGCTGTCGGGCATCTCCTTGAACGACTTGAAAGGTTCCAGCCGGCAGGCGTCGCGTACGGCATGCAGCGCATACAGCGAAATGATGATTCCCATGGGCCCCTCTTCCGGCCGTCCGTCCAGGCGGACCCCATCCAGAGCGAGGCGGCACTCGGCGCCGAAGGCCTTGAAGGTGAAAGCCCCGCCTGCGAGCCGGGCGGGCAGCGCCCCGGCCCGTTCGTTGAGGTCAAGCGTGAACATTTTGGCGAGGTTCTCCCGTATAATGGCGGCGTAGTTGCTGGACATGCTGCACTCCTTGAAGTTTATTCGACCGGCGGCCGGAACGGCTGGACGCCCAGGGTAAAATCCCCCCGGCCCCCCTTTGTTAAAAGTTGTTAAAGGGGGGAGCATGCAGGCCTCTCGGTTAAGGGGGGAGCATGCAGGCTCTTGGTTAAAAGGGCGGTCATGAAAGACCTCCCATTCGCACAGGGGGAATCATGAAAATCCCCCACTGGTATAGTGGCACCGTAAAAGTCCTCGCTGGTATAGTGGCACCGTAAAAGTCCAACTTGGTATAGGGGGCACCGTAAAAGTCCAACTTGGTATAGGGGGCACCGTAAAAGTCCACCAATGGTATAGGGCCACCGTAAAAGTCCCTCATTGGTATAAGGGGGCACCGTAAAAGTCCCTCATTGGTATAAGGGGGCACCGTAAAAGTCCCCCTTTGAAAAAGGGGGATTTAGGGGGATTTCCCGGTCACCGGCGCTGAGTAATCCAATCGATCAATCGACCGCATTGCTTTCCTAAAAACATCAACACCTCTAACCCATAGCGCGGGATCTCTCATTTCATTTACGGGATCTCTCATTTCATTTAATTGATCACGCGGTTAATTCGCCCGGCCGTCTCCCCGTCGCCCGTCTTTTCGAAAGCGGATTGCAGCGAGCGCAGCAACTCCCGGACGACCGCTGTTTTAGGACGACTGGAGAGCAGATGCACCTCCAGTGTCTTGATGTCGATAACCATCTCTTCAAGGTCGGCGTAGCTCCGGTTAGTTTTTTCAATTCTTTGGCGAAGTACGCCGGTGAAGGATATGACCGCCTGGCGGTCCCGGTCGTCGATGATCGGAGCGTTGCCCAAAGAGAATCGGTAATCATCCGTATAACCGGCATCTTCCGGCCGGGCTGCCGTTATTCCCTCTTCTGTGATACCCACGCCGCCGGATAAGGTTCTGATCTCCACCAGGCCCATTCCGATCAGGTCCTCGGCCGTTCTTTTGGCCTCCGGCTTGTCCAGGCCGATGGTTGCCCCTACCGCATACATGGATTGCTGGGCGCCCGTATCTGCCCTGGTGCGGCGGTACAGTTCCAGCAAAAATGCTTTTTGGGTTTCATTGTCCATTGTCATGCCGTCATCCTTTTTTTAAAGCCTTCCGGGTTGCCGCGCCAAACTGGGTTTGAAGGGCAAAGTGTAAGATAGGAAAAGGTCAAAAATATTTGCCATTGAAGAGAGCGGCCGAATCAACTACTACAACCATGGATAGGGTATCTGCAAGGCGAGGATTGGATCAATGAAAGAATTTTTCAATGTAACCTCCATCCAGGCCGTGCTCGCATTGACCGCACGCTTCAAAGCGGTGTGCAGCGAGCAAGTGATCCTGGAAGAGGCGTTCGGCCGGGTCCTGTCGGAAGATTTCACCGCCGCCGAGGATATCCCTGGTTTCGATCGCTCCACCATGGACGGCTATGCCGTGTGTGCGGCTTCCACATACGGCGCCAGCGAAGCCAATCCGGCCTATCTTTCCATCGTCGGGACAATCGCCATGGGGCAAGTACCGCAATTTACGGTCGCCGCCGGCCAGGCCGCCCGGATTTCGACAGGCGGCATGCTGCCCATGGGCGCGGACAGCGTGATGATGGTGGAACATGCGGATATCATCGACGAGAAAACCATTGAAGTGTACCGCAGCGTTGCTCCCGGCCAGAACATGGTTTCCAAGGACGAAGATGCGGCGCGCGGTGAAGTTCTCTTGAAAGCCGGCAACCGCCTGCGCGCGCAGGAGATAGGGCTTCTGGCGGCCTGCGGCCGGTCCGCACTGGCGGTTTTCGCCCGGCCGCGGGTGGGGATCATATCCTCCGGTGACGAAGTGGTGCCGCTTTCAGCCCGTCCGCAACCGGGGCAGGTGCGCGACGTCAACGCATATACACTGGCCGCGCTGGTGCGCCGCTACGGCGGCCAACCCCGGCACTACGGGATTGTAAAGGATCGCTTTGAGGAGTTGCTTGCGGTGAGCCGCGCGGCTTTATCCGAAAACGACATGGTGCTGGTGTCCGGCGGCAGTTCGGTCGGCACCCGCGATTTGACCGTGGATGTCCTGGCCGCTTTGCCCCAAAGCCGCATTCTGGTCCATGGGGTTTCGATCAGTCCGGGCAAACCCACCATCCTGGCGCAGTGCGGCAGCCAGGCCTTTTGGGGGCTGCCGGGGCATGTGACATCGGCCATGGTGGTGTTTATGGTGTTGGTGCGTCCGTTCCTGGCGCACTTGGGCGGATGCATCAACGACGCCCCCGTGCGCGTTCCCGCCCGCCTGACCCGCAATGTGGCCTCGGCCCAGGGCCGGGTCGACTTCGTGCGTGTGCGCCTGGTTTCCAGGGACGGCGAGCTATGGGCGGAACCGGTCCTGGGCGCTTCCGGCCTGGTTCGCACCATGGTCGCTGCGCACGGATTGATCGCCATCGAAATGAACAGCGAAGGGATGGAGCAGGGGGATCGGGTGGAGGTGATGTTGTTCGAATAGGCGGGTTTTAACCCAACAAACCCAACAAACCCAATAAACCCAACAAACCCAACAAACCCAACAAACTGAACTAACTCAACAAACTCAACAAACTGAACAACCCAACTAGGAAACACTCGTGGCTCACAAACGCAACGTCTATCTGCAAATGAAATCGCTCGAGGAGGCCCGTAGGATCGTGCTGGAGGCTTTCGGCGCCAGGCCGCTTGCGGTGGAAACGGTGTCCGCCCCGGATGCCGTGGGACGTGTTCTGGCCGAACCGGTGGCCGCCCGGTTTTCTTCGCCCCATTTCCATGCCGCCGCCATGGACGGCATCGCGGTCAAGGCACAGGCCACTTTCGGCGCCCATCCTTCCCGGCCCAAGCGGTTGCAGATCGGAGGGGACGCCTTTTATGTCAACACCGGCCGGGTTCTGCCGCCCGAAACCGACGCCGTGATCATGATCGAGCATGTCCAGGTGATCGACGACCGGCAGGTTCAAATCGAGGCGCCGGTTTTCCCCTGGCAGCACGTGCGCAAAATGGGCGAGGACATCGTGGCCACGGAAATGCTGTTCGCCCGCCAGCACCCGGTCACGCCCTACTGCGTGGGGGCGCTTTTGGCCGCGGGTTTGTTCGAAGTGAAGGTGCGCCGAAAACCCCGCGTGGTGATCATCCCGACCGGTTCGGAAATGGTGGATTGGCAGGCGCATGCCCCCGAAAAGCTGAACCCCGGACAGGTGATCGAATCCAATGCCTACGTGCTGGGCAAACTGGTGGAAGCTGCGGGCGGGCGCTACGAGCGCCGGGCGTTGTTGCGAGACGACATCGCGGCTATCGCCGATGCCGTCCAGACGGCCGTTGGCGCCGGCGCCGACATCGTGATGATTGTGGGCGGATCGTCGGCCGGTTCAGAGGATTTTGCGCGCGCGGCCATCGACCGGGTAGGGGAGATACTGGTGCACGGCATCACCATGATGCCGGGCAAACCGGCCATTGTGGGCCGCGTTTCAGGCGCGCCGGTGTTCGGCATGCCCGGATACCCGGTATCGACCATCATGGCTTTTGAAGAACTGGTGCAGCCGTTGCTTGCCCATCTGTGCGGCCGCAGCCTGGCGCAGCGGCCCCGCGTCGAAGTCCTGCCGACCCGCAAAATCGCCTCCAAGCTGGGCGTTGAGGAATTCGTTCGGGTTAAAATAGGTCAGGTCGGCAACCGGCTGGTGGCCACGGCCCTGCCGCGCGGCGCCGGTCAGATCACCAGCATCACCGAGGCCGACGGCATCATCCGCATTCCCGCCCATCTGGAGGGTATCGCCGAAGGCGTGCCCGCGCGGGCCGAGTTGCTGCGTCCCATGAGCGCCATCGCCAATACCCTGGTGGTGGTGGGCAGCCACGATAACACGCTCGATCTGCTGGCCGACGAACTGCGCGCCCAAACCGCCCATTTGAGCCTTTCCTCCAGCCACGTGGGCAGCATGGGCGGATTGCTGGCGGTCAAGCGCGGCGTTTGCCATATGGCCGGCACCCATCTGCTGGATGAAGAGACCGGAACTTACAATGTGACCTACATCCGCAAGATCCTGCCCGATACCCCTGTCAAGCTCGTGCACCTGGTGATGCGCGATCAGGGCCTGATCGTGCCGGCCGGCAACCCCAAGGAGATTGCGGGCATCCAGGATCTGAACCGCGCGGATATTCGCCTGATCAACCGGCAGGGTGGCTCGGGGACGCGCATTCTGCTCGACTACCGGCTCAAACAACTGGATATCCAGCCGGACCGCATCGCCGGGTATCGGGACGAGGAGTTCACCCATATGGCCGTGGCCGCCGCCGTGCTCAGCGGTGCGGCCGACGTGGGCCTGGGGATCCATGCCGCCGCCCAGGCGCTGGGGCTCGATTTTATTCCGGTGGTCACCGAGCAGTACGACCTGCTGATCCCGCAGGTCCATTTCGATATGCCGTCCATCCAGGAAATCCTTGCGGTGGTCGCTTCGGCGCCATTCAAGCAGCGCGTGGGGGCGCTGGGCGGATATCATACCGAAAGAACGGGCGAGGTGATCTTGTAGCTAAATCCCCCCCGGCCCCCCTTTTTCAAAGATTGTAAAGGCGGGGCCGTCA
>QZKV01000197.1 GCA_003599575.1 Desulfobacteraceae bacterium
ACGGAGGCGCTGCGGGTCTGTGAAGGGAGCAAGACCGCTGCGGCGCGTATGCTCGGAATCACTCCGCAGGCGGTGCACAAGTTTCTGCAACAATCAAAGCCAAAGACTTAAACCGAGGTTTAAGAAGTTTCAACCTGGGTTGAAAGATGAAACGACGCCGAAACAAATCATAAGAAACATTATTTCTGTGAATACAATGGCTTACTGATCGCATCAAAGAGTGGCATGGGCTTTGCTCATAGTCTGGAATAAACAGGCCTATCAAGGGCACGAAACCAGAAAGGAGCAACCATGCCAGCTTTTACCGTCACATCGATCATCGATGGAGATACTTTTGAAGTTACCCCTCAGTGGAAATGGAGCGGCACGGCCGGCACACGGGTCCGCCCGACAGGATACGATGCTCCGGAACTGCACGCCTTTGGTGGACAGGCCGCAAAGGACAAGCTGTCGAGGCTCATTCATGGCCAGCAAGTGGATCTGCGGGCGGCTTACCGGATCGACCGTGGTCGCCTGGTCTGCGATGTTTTTTGGGGCAATAGAAACCTCGCGGATTATTTCCAGAATTACCGATAACGGAAGGAATTGGAAATGGCCCGTAATGAACGCGCAACCTGCAAAGAACTGATAGAGCCGGTCCTCAGAAATTTGGGGTGGGACTGGGATGAGCAGCTGCGCATCGGACCGGGCCGCGTCAACCTCACCGGTGATTCTCCGGCCTCGATGTACGATGAAACCCAGCAGATTGTCGCGGATTACCTGCTGCGGTACCGCGGCATTCCCCTGGCCATCCTTGAAGCCAAAGCCGAAACCGAGAGCGCTGCCGATGGTATGCAACAGGCCTCCCGCTATGCGCAGCGGCTGCTGATTCGTTTCTCCATCGCGTCCAACGGCAGGGATTGGATTCTAACGGACAATGAAACCGGCCAATACGAACCCCTTGCCTCTCCACCATCGCCTGAAGACATTGTCGTCCGCCTGGGGGTCACCATCGACTGGGATCGATGGGAGGAAACGTTTGCTGCCGGGTATCATGTCGATCAGATCACCCGCAAGCAGGTCCGGCCCTACCAGGAGATGGCCATCTCCAAAACCCTTTGGCACTTTGCTCAGGGCATCCCGCGCGTCCTGCTGCTCATGGCCACCGGCACCGGAAAGACCTTTGCGGTGTTTCAACTCATCTGGAAACTGATGAACGGCAACGCCCTGAAGCGGCAGCATGTGCTGTTTCTCACCGACCGCAACAGCCTCAAGGACCAGGCCTATCGGGCTTTCGGCGGTGCCTTCACGGCGGACGAACGCATCAGGATCGACAAAGAGACCGTGGCCGGGGGCCGACACCTGGTCGGCAAAATATTTTTTGCCAACTACCAGACCCTCGATGAAGAACTGAATGGCAAAAAGGTTTACGAACACTACGCCCCGGATTTCTTCGACCTGGTCGTGGTGGACGAGTGCCACCGCTCAGGGTTCGGGGACTGGTTCGGGGTGCTTGAGCATTTCGGGTCCGCCCTGCAGCTCGGCCTCACCGCCACGCCGCGCGAACTCGAAGAGGGTCGTCGGGTGCTGATGGACGAGGAAAAACGTCGCGACACCTATCACTACTTCGGTGAGCCAATCTATACCTACAGCCTCCGCCAAGCCATCGAGGACGGCTATCTGGTTCCCTATCTGCTGGAGGAGCGGATTACCAACCTGGATGAAAACGGGTTCACAGGCCCCGACGGTAAATACTACACCACCTCAAACTTTGAACGCGACATCCGTTTACCGGACCGCACCCGGGCCATTGCCGAAGACCTCTGGGATATCCTGGGCAAATACGGCTTGCGCAATGAGAAGACCATTGTCTTTTGCGTGGACGACACCCACGCATCCTTCATGGCACAGGAGTTTCGCCGGCTGTCCGGCGATAACGATTACGCCGCCCGCATCACGCGCGCCGAGCGCAACAGCCATCAGTTGGAGCGCAATTTCGCCATCGTCGGACCGAGCAAACCCCGCCTTGCCGTGACGGTAGATCTGTTGACCACGGGCTATGACGCCCCGGACGTGAAAAACATCGTGTTCGTACGCCCCCTGCGCAGTGCGATTCTCTACAAGCAGATGAAGGGGCGCGGCACGCGCCTGTGCGAAGACATCAACAAGCGCTATTTTACCATTTTCGATTACTCCGGGGCCAGCCTGCTGGAGGATGCCGAGTTTGACGGCCATCCGGCTAACCGGCAGAAAGGCGCGCTGCCCAAAACCAGGCCCGCGAAAAAGACTGGGGAAGATGCTGCGCCCAAACCGGTGGGCGAAGGCATTTCCGTCATCATCTCGGCAACCAACCGCTATGTCTGCCTGGCCGATGGCCGCAGAATCCCCTTCGAGGAGTACACCGAGCAGTCGCGCGAGTTCATTCTGGATGTTTCCGCCAAGAGTCTGGGCGAGCTGCTGGCCATCTGGATCGACAAGCAAAGCCGCAGAGAGCTGCGCGAAGAGCTGCGCGACAACGACATTTACCCGGCAGCCTTCAAACACTACCTCGACCTGCCGCACACCGATGATGTGGACATCCTCGCAAAGATCGGCTTCGACCTGGTCCGCGTGCCCACTCGGCCCCAGCGGGTGGACCGGTTCTGGCAGGATGAGGAACAATGGCTGCGCGCCCAACTCGGTCTGCCCGCGGCAAACCAGGCCCAGGTCATCCCCTTTCCAATCCGAGAGCCCCTGGCGCCCCTGGCCATGGTTGCTGAGTCCCAGGCGGAATATGGGGGAACCGACAGCTATAAGCTGTGTTTCTGGCAAACCGCGCTAGACCACTACGCCCTGTTCGGCATCGATGATCTGGAACAGGCCCGCACCTACGGAGCCCCCCAGTTTGTCGAGCAGTTCGGCAGCTTTCAGACCCTGAGCCGCCAATACGGCGGTGCGCCGCTGCTGAAGGCAGATTTGGAAGCAGTTAAACAGCACCTGTATGTCCCCATGACTGCATAGAAAAGGAAGGCAACGACGTATGCGAGAAAATAACGACCACCGCAGGCAGGAGGTGCGCCAGATCGTTAAAAACGCCTGCGACCAGCTCAATCAGGAGGGCGTGGATGCCCGCAACTACGTGGAGCAGCTCGCCTGGCTGTTTTTCCTGAAAGCCTTTGACGAGGCGGAAGCCCGCAAGGAAGAGGAAGCCGCCTTCGACGATATGCCCTATGGACGGCGCCTTTCAGGCAAGTATGCCTGGTCCAGTTGGGCTAAAGACACCGACCATCCGGACCAGATGCTGGAATTCGTACATGGCAAACTATGGACCAAGCTCACCAGCCCCGACCCCAAAAAGGGCCTGGGCGATGACCAGCTGGCCCAGCGATTTCGCCGCATCTTTGAAAATGTGCGCAACTACTGCCGCCGGGGGGCATCATTCGCCAAGGTGGTGCAGCAGGTTGACAAACTGCATTTTTCCAGTGAGACCGATGTCATCGTGCTCTCGGAGATTTACGAAGATCTGCTCAAACGCGTGGCCGCCGACTCGGCCGGTTACGCCGGCGAGTTCTACACCCAGCGCCACATCATCCGGGCAATGGTGGAAGTCGTTCAACCCAAGGCCGGAGAGCGCATCTACGACCCCTGCTTCGGAACGGCAGGCTTTCTGGCTGAGGCCGCCGATCACATCCGCGACAACGCCCAACTCAGCGGCAAGCAGATGGATACCCTCCAGCGCCACGCCTTTTACGGCATTGAAAACAAGCCGTTGACCTATCTTCTGGGCACCATGAATATGATCCTGCACGGCATCGAGGGTGCCAACCTGGAACTGGCCAACACCCTTGAGGTGCACAGCCAGAATGTCGGCGAGAAGAACAAATACAACGTGATCCTATCTAACCCGCCCTACGGCGGAAAAATGGCGCAAACTCTTCAGAACAACTTTCGTGTCAAATCCGGCGCCACCGAGTGCCTGTTCGTGCAGCACATCATGGCCAATCTCGTCCGGGGCGGACGGGCAGGCGTGGTCATCCCCGAGGGCGTTCTTTTCAGAGGCGGTCCGGACCAGAAAGTCCGTAAGGAGCTGCTGGAGCAGTTCGACGTCCATACCATTTTGTCCCTGCCGGCCGGCTGTTTTCTTCCCTACACCGGCGTCAAGACCAACGTTATCTTTTTTGACCGCCCTAAGGCTCGGCCGGAAAACGGAAAGATGGCCACCGAGAGCGTCTGGTTCTATGAGCTGACCTGCGACGGGTTCGAGCTCAAGCAGACCCGCAAACCCATCGAAGGAAGCCAGATACCCGATTTTCTCAAAAAATGGAAAAAGCGAACTGAAGGGGATAACTCATGGACCGTACCCTTGAAAGAAATCGTGGCGCGTGGCTATGACCTGTCGGCCAAAAACCCTAACCGTAAGGACGATTACGAGCATCGCCCCGCACTGGAATTGGTGCAGTCGATCAAGGCCAAAGAAGAAAGAATCATGGACCTCTTGAGCGAATTAGAGACAATCCTTGAAAACGGGAGATAAGAGGTGGGAATCTGAAAAATTAATAAGGAGTGCGCATATGGTGAAGATCAAAATCGGAGAAGCTGAAAGGGATTTCAATAGCGCGACCGAAAGCTGGATAAATCAGCAGATTAATTGGCGGCGGGCAGATGGGATCTCGGTTTGCGTCCGAGTGATCGTTCAGGAAGAAGGTTTGGATATGATTCTTTCGACTCCGACATGCGCAACAAGTGGGCGCGGGGGAAGGCTGCCAAGACCCCGAGAAAAAGAGATATTCAACCTTTGGAATCAACGGGGCTTAAATGAGCTTGGCTTTAACGGAGGCAACCTGATCGCATTTCTCAAACAATTAAGACACTTCCTTTAGGCAAAGAGGTTTATTTTATAATGGTAAAGCTATTTTTTTCCTATTCACACAAAGACGAGGACTTGAGAAACGAATTGGAAACCCATTTGGCCCTTCTAAGGCGCCAAGGGATTATTTCTTCCTGGCACGATCGCCGTATCGCTGCTGGTGGCGATATAGATAAAGCCATTAGTTCTGAACTTGAGTCAGCTCAAATCATCTTGCTACTAGTCAGCGCTCATTTTCTCGCATCTGATTATTGCTATGAAAAAGAGATGAGCCGCGCCATCGAGAAGCATACTGATGGCACAGCGGTCGTCATTCCAGTGATTTTGCACCCCTGTGATTGGCATTCATCACCATTCGGACATCTGAAAGCGACACCGACGGACGGGAAACCTGTTTCGATGTTTGCCAATCAGCATGAGGCTTTTTCCATTGTTGCCAGAGATGTTCGTGAAGCCGCCACAAGATTCCATCCAATTGTTAATCCTCCATTTGAAGAACTCCGTGGAGAGATTCCACGGATAGCCCCTCACCAAAAGGAACGTTCAAGTAACATGAGGGTCAAGCGAAAATTTGACGATCATGAACGAGACGATTTTTTAGAAAACAGCTATGAATACATGGCGCGTTTTTTCGAAGGATCCCTGCAGGAGCTTTCAGCCCGCAACCCACAAATCAAAACCAGATTCAAGCGCTTAGATGAAACTAGTTTTTCAGCATTTATATATGACAGTGGCAAAAGAGTTGCAGAATGTTCCGTTTATTATGGAGCGAGCGGTTTTAGTTCACCAGGTATTTCATTTTCTCATTCTGGTGAAGTCAGAAGAAATAGCTTTAACGAATCATTAAGTATTGTTGACGATGGCTACACTTTGCAGCTTAAGCCTTTAGGTATGCAACTACATGATAGCCGCCGTGAGAGTACATTTTCACAACAAGGGGCGGCAGAGTATTACTGGAGCTTGTTTATTAGACCTTTGCAGGATTAGGGGTTGATTTCCGCAAATGAAACATTACCCTACTAAACCAATTGGGGATCTTTGTAAATTAATAAATGGGCGTGCATTTAAGCCATCTAACTGGGGGAAAGAGGGCTTGCCGATCGTTCGTATCCAAAATCTCAACGATCACAGCAAGCCATTCAATAGATATAATGGACAGTACTCAGAGAACCATTTCATTGATAGCGGAGCCATTTTACTTTCATGGTCCGGCACACCCGGTACTTCCTTTGGGTGCTTTCGATGGGAACGGGGGCCGGGGCTTTTAAACCAACATATTTTCAAGGTCATCATCGAAGACGGGCTTATCGACGGTGATTTCTTTATATATGCAGTTAACGGCAAGCTTGATGAAATGATTCGGCAGGCCCATGGAGGGGTTGGTTTACGGCACATAACCAAAAACAAATTAGAAGCGATTCATCTTCCTGTCCCAAAATTGGAAGAACAACGCCGTATCGTCGCCCGTATAAAGGAGTGCCTGGAGCGCGTGGAGGAGATTGAGGGCTTACGTTCTGAGTCCCTTGAGGAGGCAGTAAATCTTGCTCCATCACTCTATGCCGCCATGGAAAATGGGTACAAATGGCCAAAGAAGCCTATTGGAGAGCTTGTCACCAGGACCCAAAATGGAAAGTCAATCAGGCAAGATAACGAAAAGGCTACCGGCTATGTCTTGTCTTTGAGTTCAGTTCATAATGTTTCGCTCAATCTCGAAAAAATTAAACCAATTATTCTTCCCGATAATGTTGCCCAGCAATACAGAATTTCTGAAGGTGATGTTTTTGTATCAAGGTCAAATACACGAGAACTGGTGGGCCTTGCTTCAGTTGCAATCGGGACTCCAGAGCGGATAGTTTATCCCGATCTGCTAATTAAGCTGTATCCCAAAAAGCACCTCATTCGTTCACGGTTTCTCGCGTATGCACTTCGCACCCCTGAGAGCCGCAAACAGATTAAGGAGCGAGCAGTTGGCACGAGTCAAAGCATGGTCAAGATGTCCGGAGAACGCCTTAAGGAAGTAGAGGTTACAGTCCCTCCCCTTGATGTTCAAGATTCACTGATCAACAGATTTGACGAGCTGCATAACCTATCTTCCGATCTATTGATTGATCTTAAATCTTTTAATCCTGCCACATTAAGGCAGTCCGTCCTTCGCAAAGCCTTCGCCGGGGAGCTATAACTATGCCGACCGAGGCATCCTCAATCTCTGATTTCTGGAAACATCTCAGTCGTACATGGGATGAATCGGGCCTGCTCCGGCGTGATCTTCCGATAGCCCTGGCCGCATTGATCTACCTGCGATGGGCCGATTTTCAGGAAGCGGAGCTGGAGGCAATTGCGGCCTTCGATGATACGGATTACACACCGGTGCTGCCCGCTGGATTGCATTGGCGGACCTGGCATGAATTGCCCGGCCGGGAAATGCAGCTTTTCTTTGATGAGCAGCTTGCATCGTCCCTGGAACATCTGAACAATTCCCGCCACAATACGCTGGCCACTCATCTGCATCGCCTCGCGCTGGCGGTAAAGAAGCTGGCGCGGCTGTCTCCCAGCGCTTTAAGCACGATTACGACCTGGCTGGCCGACCAGCCCTTTGAAACGCCTGCCGACCGCAAAGCCATGCTCGAGGTGTTCGATGCGGTCATGGATAAAGCTCACGACAAACACTTCGGAGAATTTCGCACTCCAGCAGCGGTCATTCGGCTGATGGTCGCCTTGGCCGCACCGGCTGTCGGCGATCGGATCTATGACCCGTGCTTCGGTTCGGCGGGCCTGCTGACGGCTGCCTGCGACTATGTCCGGCAAAGCACAAAGGACGGCTTCAGCCGCACTGGCTCGCCACTCTTGGACATTTCCGGCGTGGAACTCAACCCGGAAGCCTATCGTATCGGGCTGACCCGTTTGGCCCTTGCGGGGATCGATGCCCCGCAGCTTGAACTGGGCAATAGCCTGGAGCGCCCGGCATCAAACAATCCGCAGCGCGACGGCTTTGACGTGGTGCTGGCCAATCCTCCCTGGGGATGGCGGGCCGGCACTTTCAAAAAGGAACGAAGCGGGCTCGAGCATTATCCGTTTATAACCCAAGAGGGAGCCGGTCTATTTGTTCAGCATGCCTTACAGCAGTTGCGGCCTACTGGACGTGCCGTCATGGTCGTTCCAGAGGGCCTCTTATTCCGTACCGGTCCGGAACAAAAATTGCGCCGGTACCTCATCGAGCATCATATCGTTGAAAGCGTTGTTTCAATACCTGCAGGGGCCTTCATGCCCTATTCAGGCATCAAGGCCGGCGTTCTCGTGGTGCGACGTGAAGGGATCACAAAACGCATACGCATGGCAGATGCCGGCGCTCTCTTTGTGAAGCATCGGGGCAATCAGCAGGCCACGATTCAGGAAGATCAACTGGTAGCATTCACGCAAACCCTGCGGGCTCCAAAGCCGGAGAAAAACTGCTGGGATGTGGATGCCGACGTCCTTGCCGAAGTTGAGTGGGATTTTACCCCCAAGCGGCGCGATCAGAGCGATCTTGACCTATTGCTGAACGCGCTGCGCCCCGAGGTCGAAGTCGTGCCGCTCAAGGTGTGTTGCCGGATATTAAGCGGGCGTAATTTCAAAAAGGATCAACTCCTTGAAGAGTCGCCTTCCCGATTTTTTGAGCCGGGTCAAACATCCCTTTTTTCCAAGGACATGCCGTCACAGATCTCCATCTTCGAAACGACTGCGATCCCTTTCATTAGAATTCAGGATGTTCAAAAAGGGCAAGCCGTCAAAGGTTCGTCATGGCTTGCCCCGGATGCCGCGCACTCCCTTGATGCCCGGTGGAAGTTGAAGGCCGGGGATATTCTGCTTTCCAAGTCAGGCACCATCGGCAAAACAGGTATCGTACGCAACGGTGGTGTGGGGGCGATAGCGGCTGGCGGCCTTTTTATACTCCGCCCTGATTTGGATCGTCTCGATCCGCATTTTCTCCAGGCCTATTTTGAGAGCCAGCAATGTCGAGCCTGGCTGGACGACCGGGCGCGCGGGGCTACCGTCCGCCATCTTACTAAACTGGTACTAGAGGGCCTGCCGGTTCCCTTGCCATCGCTACCCATCCAGCAGCGTGCGGCAGCGCAGTATCGCGAGTCCGGGACCTCTGTACCGACCTATCTGGCGCGGTTGCTGATCGAAGGGGAGAACGATCCCGTTGCCGAATGGGTCGAAGAGGCCTTGAGGATTGTAAAATCTGAAAATAGAACCGATTTCGACATAACAGATTTAACGTCTTTCATGCAAGCTCACGTTCTCGGTGAGAAATTTACGGATGTAGCGAGCAGATTTTCCCATCAAGAAGAGGATAAAATTCCTCTTGCTCCTTGGTTGATATCGCTGAGTGAGGTCAGGGACGCGCTGCGTCATTCGGACAAAATTCCGCCAGGTCCCGCCTTCTACAGTTTGTTACAGCATGCATTGCATATATTGCGTGTTGAAGAGGATCTCCTTTCAAGTGGACTTCCCACTGTAAATAAGGCCCGTGAACTGACCCGTATCATTGAAGCCCGAGTGGAAAAGGCAATGGCGGCGCTTGCCGGTGATGTGCGCCTGACCATTACTTGCGAAATCGATAAGCTCCCAACCGGCAGTCCGGTCACTGTCGATATTGTCGCCAGGAATCAGGGAGCACTGCCGTTGCGGGATTTGAGCCTTTCATTGCAACCGGACTGGGGCGAATGCGCGATCGATTACCTAGCCGAACAGGATGAAAAGACCATCACCTTATCGGGTATTACCTCCAAGGACACTAACTATTTTTCCTTACGCATCAAATGGATAGGGCTGGCGTTTGATGGTCGGCCAATCGAAGGCGAAGAAGAGATCGTTTTTGACCTGGTCACGCCGGAGACGGTTGAAGGTGTCGATGTGCCGGGCCTTGGCGGCAGTCCTTATGTGTGTGGCGATCCAGTACGGCCCGAGCGCAAGGACGTCTTTTTCGGGCGAGAAGAATTGCTGGATCAGATCCGCAGGCAGATCATCCAAACCGGGAATGTCGTGCTGCTCGAAGGCAACCGCCGGGCGGGCAAGTCGTCCATTTTGTGGCATTTGGCCGGCGCCCATGCGGTTCCCGGCTGGCTGGGAGTTTATTGCAGCCTGCAAGGCGCCGAGGGCAGCCGGCAGGGTTTGGGTGTGCCCACCGTTGAGGTGTTCAGGGAAATGGCCAAGAGCATCGCCCAGGCGATCCAGGCCTTGGGTGGTGAAACGCCCCTGCCAGATGGCGGCACTCTTGCGGCAAGTCAAAAGCTGGGAATCGCCAGGGCCTGCCGCAAAGGCATCGGCGAGGAAGCCCCGTTTTCCGATTTCCGTGAATATGCCGGAATCGTTCTGGAGTGGCTCGAACACCGCGATATGGGCCTGTTGCTGATGCTCGATGAGTTCGACAAGCTTCAAGAGGGGATCGATAGCGGGGTGACTTCTCCCCAGGTGCCGGAGAACATTCGTTTTCTCGTCCAGACTTATCCTCGGTTTTCCGCCATACTTACCGGTTCCAGGCGTTTAAAACGGCTGCGGGAGGAATACTGGTCGGCCCTCTACGGGATCGGTACCCGTTTCGGCGTCTCCTCTTTGCCCGAGCCGGCCGCCCGCCGGTTGGTTGTTGAGCCGGTCCGGGGCCGGCTGACCTATACTTCCGAAGCGGTGGAAAGGGCCATTCGCCTGACTGCCGGTCAACCCTACCTCTTGCAGTGCCTTTGCAACCGCATCTTCGACATGGCCGCCCAGCTCAAGGTCCGCTCTGTATCCCTGGATCTGGTCACCCGGGCCGGCGATGCACTGGTGGAAGATAACGAGCATTTCGCCAGCTTGTGGGACTACGCCGAAACCGACCGGCGGCGATTCTTACTTATGGCCTGCCACAAGGCGGCTTCCGGACCTGATCCACTCCAACTGGGGGTGATCCAGGGCCATTTGTCACAATACGGCATCGAGGTGAGCGACAAATCGCTCATCGATGACCTTGAGTTTCTCCGCGAACTGGAGCTGGTTGAGCTGGTCGGCAGCATCGCAGGCGGCCGCTACATGCTTGCGATACCACTTATGGGGACCTGGATCGAGCGCCAGCAAGATATGGCCGTGGTACTCAGCAGGGCAATGGAAACGGAGGATTGATATGCAGGATCCGAAATTCCCAATCCTTGGCGCAGACATTCCCCGGTTGTTGGGACGGGAGTCGATCATGGCGCGCATCTGGAGCGGCCTGACCAAAACCACCCCTAGTAACCTATCCCTTGTCGGCCCGCGGTATGTCGGCAAGACGGTTATCATGAAGGCCCTTGCACAGCGTGCAATGGATGGTGGATCTCCCTATGCTTTTGTGCTCCCCTGGCATCTGGGCCATGTAGCGCCAATATCGGATGACGATTTTATCGCCCAGCTCTGCGAAAGGCTGCGCGACTGCCTGGCAGCATCCGGCAAGGACACTTCCGATTATCGCGGCTACCTTGAGAACTGCTCATTTGCCGAACTTCGGGAAGTGACAGAGTCGATGGAGGCCGAGGGGCTGGCCATCCTCATGCTCTGGGATGGTTTTGATAAGCCGCTGGGACAGGGGAAATTGAGCGTCCATCTTTGGGACCAGATGCGGACTATTTTTTCCGGCAGACGACACAAAATAGTGACCGCCACCCGCAAACCCTTGAGGGAGCTTATCAGGGATGCCATCACCAGCCCTTTCTGGAATATCTTCGACATGAATCCTATGCGCATCCAGGCATTTGACCACAAAGACTGCGATGCGATTTTTGGAGAATTGCCCGAATACGATTTCCAGGCAGGTGCCAAAACCGAATTGCACAACTGGACCTCGGGTTTTCCGCCCCTTTTCCTCGGTGTTCTAAACCAGATTATCTGGGATATCCCCGGTGGTTTGGTGAGTAATGAAGCTGTCAATCAGGCTGCGGGAAAAGCCTTCGGAGTGCTTTCCGATATCATTGAGGATCTGTGGCAGGACTGCCCAGCTGGTGCAAAAGACTTGTACAGCCATCTTTTGGATCGGGGGGAGATTTCTTCTCCCGAGGCAGGAAGACCCGAGATGGCATGCCTGCTGGAAAAGGGTTTTGCGGAGAGTTCTGGCCCCAAGCTCACTCCCGCTTGCCGGATGCTCCAGCATCACCTTCAAGGGCAAGGACAGAATACTGGGAGCATGGGGCGCTTGTTTGGAACATGGGATGACTACAAGGCCAATATCCGAGGCCTGCTGGAGCGGCGTTTGGCACTGATACCGCGGTTTGATGATCGCCTTTATCGCCTGGTTGAACGCGCTGTCGCCGACATTCCGGATTATCCCGATGATTGTCTGAACAACCTGACCGGCATCCGGGATTGTGCCCTGCAGTTGATCTGGCAGCGGGAATTCGGTCCTGAACGCTGCATCCCTCGGGAGTTGGTTGCTTACTGGACAATGAAGACTCGATCCCAGCACAGACTGGTCAAGCGAATGATGGACAGCGATTGCTGGGATATACCAATCGATCCTCTCGATCAAATCCGTCTGCTCTCCTTGTTGACGGGAAGTTACAAGGATTTTGCATCCAAAGCAAAGGCCGTATCCAAGGACGCCTACGTTTTGGTTGACGCGATCCATAATTTTCGCAACCGTGTCCAACACCCTGACGGCCAGCCCCTGCATGTCGGTGTGGCCGTGGCGGCCCTGATGGCCTGCCTTGAATTGCTGGGGTGCCTCGCGCGGGAGCTGGAGAGTTAGAAGATGTCCGTGTCCAATATCCCTGAACCGGTCAAGTTGCTTCTGTGGGGCAAAGCGGCCGGACGCTGCCAGTACGAGGGCTGCGGGAAGCCGTTATGGCGGGATGATTTAACCAAGGCTGAATTCAATGCGGCATACATTGCGCATATCATTGCCGACAAACCGACCGGCCCCCGCGGAGATGCCGTTTTATCCGAAAGGCTCGGCTCAGACCTAAGCAACCTGATGCTGCTCTGCGATGAGCACCACCGCCTCATCGACAAAGTGGATGTGGCGGGCCACCCGGTGGACAGGCTCCGGGCAATGAAGGTAAAGCAGGAAACACGCATGGAGCTGCTTACTGGTTTGCCGGAGAACCGGAAAAGCCACGTGCTTCTCTACGGCGCCAACATCGGTGAACAGAGTGCCCGTGTCAGTTGGGCAAAGGCCGCTCACGCCATGACCCCTGAATGGTACCCGGCCGAACCGCGAGCCATCGAGTTGAGTATTGGCAACAGTGCCGTCGAAGATCATGATAACGATTTTTGGGGCCTGGAACGGCGAAACCTTCGGCTGCAATTTCAGCGAGGAGTGAAACCAAGGCTCTCCGGGGCGGGGGATATCGGCCATTTGTCAATCTTTGCGTTCGCCCCCATTCCACTGCTGGTGGAGCTGGGACGCCTCCTTTCGGACATCCCAGCCGCGGAAGTGTATCAGCTTCATCGAGAACCACCCGATTGGAGGTGGCAGGAGACGCCAAATGGATTCGCATTTAGCATTGAACAACCGGAAGAAAGAAAGGCAACCGTAGCCCTGAATCTTTCTCTAAGCGCCACCATCGATAATTCAAGAATTATGGCGGTTTTACCACAAGAGAATCTTTCCATCTGGCGAATGACTGTTCCAGAACCCAGCAATGATTTTATGAAAGGCAAGGATCAATTGCGGCTGTTTCGACAACAATTCCGGCTCCTGTTGGACCGCATCAAAGGGCATCATGGCCAAGATGTTGTTCTTCATGTATTCCCAGCCGTTCCTGTCTCGGTCGCCGTGGAGATTGGACGCGTATGGATGCCCAAGGCGGACCTGCCGCTTTGCATATACGACCAGAATCGGAAGCTCAATGGCTTCACAAAAGCTCTGGAATTTCCCGAGGACAGGAGGTCTGAACGATGCTAACAGAACGCCGTAATGAATTCAGGCAGTTACTTCAAGGATTGGCGGAAGCCCTGGATATATCCGATACTCAGTATGAGGCGGCAGTCAAACACTACGAAGCTGTGGGGGATTGGCTAAACAGGGAAGATTCGCCGATTTCCATACATGATCCCCAGATCTTCCCACAAGGTTCTTTCCGGCTCGGCACGATGATCAAGCCTATCAACGATGCAGACGAATACGACATCGATCTCGTATGCGAAATGAAAAGCCTCAGCAAGGATCGTGTCACCCAGAAGCAGCTTAAAGACATGGTTGGCGATCGCCTGAAGTCAAATGAACGTTATCGGAAAATGCTCGAGGAGGGGAATCGATGCTGGAGGCTGCAATATGCCGACTCGGCACGCTTTCACATGGACATTCTTCCGGCAATTCCCGATCACGATATCAATGGGATTGCCCGAATTATTGGCGACAGCCTTGCCGATAGCGCTATTCTCATAACCGACAAAAATTTGAGGCATTGGCAATGCAGCAACCCTGTCGGCTACGCCGAGTGGTTCAAGGAACGTATGCGTGTCCAGTTCAATGCTAGTCGTATGCTGTTGGCCGAGTCGCTTCGGGCAAGCGTAGAGAATGTTCCCGAGTATAAGGTCAAGACACCATTGCAGCGTTCAATCCAAATTCTCAAACGGCATCGCGATATCATGTTTGAGAAAGACCAGGACGACCGCCCGATATCAATTATTATCTCCACGCTTGCCGCCCGGGCTTACAACAACGAAGCTGACCTTCTGGATGCATTGCAAAATGTCGTCAATAAGATGCCAAGTCTGATTGGGCGTGATGAAAAGGGAAAGGCGTTCGTTGCGAACCCTGTCAACCCATTCGAAAATTTTGCGGATAAATGGGATAAGCACCCACAGCGCGAAGCCAAGTTCAGGAAATGGCTGCAAAAAGTTCGCGCCGATCTGGATGCCGCGCTCAGCACTGGAAATCTTCGCGACATGACCGAAGGTCTCAAACCTCAATTTGGCGATCGCATCGTCAACATGGCGGTATCGAATACGTTCCCAAATCGTTATAGCTCATTGACTGCCGCTGCATCAGTTACCCCGAGCATTCGAATATCCCAGCCCAGCAAGCCATGGGGGCATAGATCTTGAATAATGGCAAGGAGGTTCTGATTCACCAGCAGTTCGAGGAATTGGTCCAAACTTTTCCTGGGCTTGCGCTGAGCCAGGACGCCCCTGGGCGTTGGGTGATTCGGGGAACGCTTTCTTTCTCTGCCACATTCCAAACCATGACCATCGCGGATGCGTTTTCAATACTGATCATACTGCCTGATGATTATCCGGACTCCCCACCTGCTGTTCAGGAGACCGGCGGACGTATCCCCAGCAACTTTCATCAATACGGCGACCGAACCCTTTGCCTGGGGGCGCCGGTGGAAGTGATCCGACGATTTAAGGTGGATTCCCGGCTTGTAACCTTCGTCAAGACGCTGGTAGTCGAGTATTTATATGGCTTTGCTCATTTTGAAACACACGGGATCTTGCCTTTTGGTGAACTTTCTCATGGTTGCCAGGGAATTCGCGATTATTATCAGGACGCCTTCAGCACCGATAATGTTCATATTACGCTGGCGCTATTGAAAGTGCTGGCCGACGGTACATACCGGGGTCATCACCTGTGCCCATGTGGTTCCGGGAATATCTTGCGGAAATGTCATGGGCCGATTCTTCTCTGCCTATTGAAACACCAGCCGAAGGAGCGATTCCTGCGAGATGCTACAAATGTCCTATACAGTTTAGAGAAATTCGAGTTAGCAGACTTCGATTGGGGGCTGCTGCCCAAGCAATTGAAACTTGAATTTGATGAGATGGCCCGCAAGAGAGCTTCACAAGAGAAATGCGATTGATTGTTTGACTCTCTATTACTTGTGAGGCCAGGACTTTCTTTTTGAATTTCATGCTGGCCTCTCCAGTTGAGAATCTCAGATATCTTTTCAGATTCCCAAAATATCGGCCTTGCGGTGAACCTGCGATACGTCTTAGATATGAAGATATGTGCAGTGTGCGGCTTGCTTAACGTTGCCGGGGTGCGGGCTTTTTTCATGTCATGGACTGGAGAGCCGATATTGGAATAAAACTGGTATTCCTGATCCAGCTGCTGCACACGCTTCCACCAGGATTCGATAGAACATTTCAATTCCATTTGGAAGGCCCCAACCAGTTCTTTGCACTCCTCTATATCGTAACGTTGGGTTCGGCCGTCTTTTCGGTCCTGGGCAAATATCGTCTCCAAACTAGAGTACGATTTCGTTCAAAGCCCCTCGATAAAGTGACGTAGGGGCCTTTGACCACAACCCCTGCTTCGGCTAGATGCCGCTCGAATTGTTCCCGCAATCGGTCGTCGAGAAAACGGTAGGATGTTTTTAAAAACCTGCGGTACTCTTCAATGACATGCCGGACGGCGGCGACTGCGGATGGCTGCATGATCTTGTCTTCCGATGACCGAAATCAAAGCGATTTTTTAAGACGG